>NZ_CVJQ01000001.1:2135000-2507407 GCF_001375595.1 Phenylobacterium immobile (ATCC 35973)
ATCGGCGAAGATCACTTCGGCGCTCATGAAGTCTGAGACAGGCCGCTCCAGGGCCGCCGCCCCCTGTTCGGCGATCGCCCGGCAGATGTCGCGCTCCGAGACGATGCCGACCACCCGATCAAGCTCTAGAACCACCAGAGCGCCGACGCGGCGCGCGTCGAGCAGGCCGGCCACCGCGGCCACCCGTTCGTCGGGCGTGGTGGTGAAGACCAGGTCGCCCTTGGCGCGGAGAATTTGCGATACCAGCATGTACGCCTCCATCCTAACCCGGCCCTGTCTCAGGCCTTTAGCCGAGCGAACGCCTTTCCTAGGCAATGCGCAAGCTAGAGCCGCAGTTCAGGCGCGGCCGGCGAGACGAGCGACGGGCGCCAGCAGCAAGACGCCCAGAGCGAACCCTGCGACGTGAGCCTCCCAGGCGATGGCCGCGCCGCCGGCCCCCGGTACGAAGGCCGATCCCAGAACCGCAACCGCGACATTCACACCGAGCAACACCAGCCCCATGGTGACGACCGGCCGACTGGTCAGGCGGCCAACCCGACCGTGACCGCCCAGCAAACGGCATGCCGCGCCCATGAGGCCTGATATGGCGCCGGACGCGCCAACCAGCGCCGCGGTGCTGGAAGCGTGCAGCGCGTAGAAGGCAAGGTTCGCCCCCACCCCGCAGACCAGGTAAAATCCGTAGAACCAGAGCCAGCCGCTGAGCCTTGGACCGAAGAACCGCGCCAGAGGCGCCCCGAAGGCCAAGGCGAAGGCAGCATTCATCAGCGCGTGCGCCCAGCCGCCATGAACGAACAGCGCCGTCGCCAAGGTCTCCCAGCGGCCATAGGGCAATCCTGCCGGGAAGAAGGCGAAGAGCCGGAGAATCATGTCGCCTGGAAGCACGCTCTGCAGCGCATAGCCGCCGATGATCAACCCGACCAACACCAGCGCCTGGGGCGGCGCATTGAACACAGGCTCGCGCGGCGGCGGATCCTGCCCGCCCCAATCCGGGCGGCGGCCGGGGTTGCGACCAGGTTCGCGACCTGGGTCGCGCGAGGTGTCCTGCCAGGCGCTGACGGTCATGCCCCTTACCTAGCGTGGCGCCGGCCCGCGCGCGAGCCATCTTCCGGCGCCGTTTCCAGCCTTGTCCTCGCCATGGGCCGCAGCGATGCTTGAGGGTCGAACCGAACAGAAAGCGCACGCTTCTCCATGACATCCTCCACGCGCCCTTCCCTGCTGCGGGGCGTCGCCCTTCTGACGATCGCCGTCTTGGCCATGGCGCAAGGGCCTTCCAGCGCCCAGGCCCGGACCGCTCTGCCCAGCTTCAAGGTCGCCCTTCCGCGGCTCGGGAAGGCCGACAAGGCGCCGGCGGTTAAGGCTCGCCTGGCGCCAGGCCAATGGCCCCAGGCGCTGACCAATCTGAAGGCCGACCCACTGACGGTTTTCGGAGCCCTGCCCAACGGCATGCGATACGCCATTCGGCGACAGCCGATCCCCGCCGGCCAGGCGGCCATTCGCCTGAGATTTGACGTCGGCTCCCTGGATGAGACCGACTCCCAGCAGGGCCTCGCCCATTTCCTGGAGCACATGGCCTTCAACGGCTCCTCCGGCGTCGGCGAAAACGAGATGATCAAGATCCTCGAGCGCAAGGGGCTGGCGTTCGGGGCTGACACCAACGCGACGACGAATTTCTCAGCCACCACCTATCGGCTCGACCTTCCGCACACCGACAACGAGACGGTCGACACCGCCCTGATGCTGATGCGCGAGACCGCCGACGCCTTGACCCTCGATCCTGCCGCGATCGATCGTGAGCGGGGGGTGGTGCTCTCGGAGGAACGCGCCAGCGACACCCCAGGCTTCCGTATCTACAAGGCCCGCCTCGACTTCCTGTTGAAAGGTCAGCGGCCGCCGACGCGCTATCCGATCGGCCAGGTCGAGGTGCTGAAGACCGCATCGGCGGGCGAGCTGCGCGCCCTTTACGACGCCTACTATCGGCCTGAACGCGCGGTGCTGATCATCGCGGGCGACTTCGACCCTGTCGCCATCGAGGCGAAGATCAAGGCGAAGTTCGCCGACTGGAGGGGCCGCGGCGCGGCGGGCGTCGAGCCGGATCTGGGCGCTGTGGCCAAGCGCGACCTTGAGGCCCGCCTGGTGGTCGAGGCCGGCGCGCCCCTGTCGCTGCAGATCGCCTGGCTCCGGCCGATGGATCTGCGGGCCGACAGCGTCGAGACTCGCCGGGAAGACCTGATCGCCCATCTGGGGCTCGCCGTGCTGAACCGGCGCCTGTCGGCCCTGGCGCGATCGGGCGAGCCGCCGTTCCTTGGCGCGGGCGCTTTCACGTCAGACCAGCAAGGCGCGGCCGAGATGACCATGCTCACCGTCAACGCCGAGCCAGACCGCTGGCGGGTCGCGCTCGCCGCCGTCGACCAGGAGCAGCGTCGAATCGTCCGCTACGGCGTGCGCCAGGACGAACTGGATCGCGAAATCGAAGAGTTTCAGGCCGTGCTGAAAGCCGCCGTCTCTGGCGCGGCGACCCGGCGACCGAGCGACCTGGCCGGTGAAATCCTCGGTTCGCTCGAGGATGATGAGGTGGTCACTGATCCTGCGACGGACCTGGCGCTCTATGACCAGGTGGTGAAGGGCCTGAAGGCCGAGACCGTGTCGGAGGCCGTGAAGGCGGCGTTCGAAGGGTCAGGGCCTCTGCTGTTCATGGCCTCGCCACAGGCCGTGCCCGGCGGGGAAGCGGCCGTCCTGGCCGAGTACCAAACCGTGCGCAAGTCCGACGTCGATGCGCCGAAAGCGGCGCAGCAGACCGCCTGGCCGTACGAAACTTTTGGCGACCCAGGGACTGTCGCCGAGACCCGCGAGGTCGCCGATCTCGACACGGTGTTCGTGCGATTCGCGAACGGTGTACGGCTGACCATCAAGCCCACCAAGTTCCGTGACGATGAGGTGTTGGTCCGCGTCAACATCGGCGATGGCATCGTCGGCCTGCCCAAGGATCGGTCCAGCCTGAATTGGACCGCCGGCGCCTTCACCGAGGGCGGGCTGAAGCAGATCGACAACGAATCCATGGAGCGGGTCTTGGCCTCGAAGGTCTATGGCGTGCGCTTCGGCATGGCCGACGACGCCCTGGTCCTGTCCGGCGGCACTCGGCGGGACGACCTGGAGACCCAACTGCAGGTGCTGGCGGCCTTTGTCGTCGAACCGGGCTGGCGAGCCGAGGCCTTCCAGCGGATCAAGGGCGGCGCGCGGACCATGCACGACCAGTTCGAAGCGACCGATTCCGGCGTCCTGTCGCGCGACCTCGCCGGCCTGCTGCATTCCGGCGATGGCCGATGGGCGTTCCCCAGCCGCGACGAGATGGCCAAGGTCAGTCTTGCTGACTTGCGCAAGGAGGTGGATCCGCAAATCGCCGCCGGCCCGATCGAGGTGGTGATCGTCGGCGACATTGGGGTCGAGACGGCCACTGACCTGGTGGCGCGCACCTTCGGCGCCCTGCCTCCCCGCAGGCCTGCGACGGCGCCGTCGCCCACGCAGTTGGACGTTCGCTTCCCGGCCCCGCCGGCCCAGCCCGTAACATTGGAACACAAGGGCCGCGGCGATCAGGCGATCGGCCTCGTCGCCTGGCCGACCACCGGCTTCTACGCCAACCCGCAACTGGCGCGGGACACCGCGGTGATGGGCGAGGTTCTGCGTCTGCGTCTGCTGGACGACCTGCGCGAAGCGCAAGGCGCCACCTATTCGCCGTCGGTGAACTACCAGCATTCCACTGTATGGCCGGCCTGGGGCTACATGTCCGCCAGTGTCGAGGTGCCGCCGGCCAAGCTTGAGGAATTCTTCGCCGACGTCAGTCGCATCTCCGCCGACCTCCGCGACAAACCCATCACCGCCGACGAACTCGCGCGCGCCAAGACTCCAAGACTGGATTCCATCGAGAAAGCTCGCGTCACCAATCAGTACTGGTTGGCGGAACTCTCTCGGGCCCAGACAGACCCGCGACGTCTGGACCTGATCCGCCAGTTCACCTCCGGCACCGAGCGCGTCACCGCGGCTGATGTGCAGAAGGCGGCCCAGACCTACCTCAAGGATGAGCGCGCCTATCGGCTGACGGTGCGGCCGAAGTCGTCACGCTCTACTCTAGAGCGTGACCGCACGGGGTTTTGATAGAACGGTCAGATCTCGGCGAACTCAGCCCGGAACCGGCGGCCGTTGGCGACATAGCGGTGAGCGGTGGTCCGCAGGCGGGCGATCGCCTCTGGCGCCAGGGTGCGTATCACCCGGCCAGGCGAGCCGACCACGAGACTGCCTTCGGGGATCACCTTGTCTTCCGTGACCAACGCGCCGGCGCCGACGAGGCAGCCTTCACCGATCACCGCGCCATTGAGGATCGTCGCCCCCATGCCGATCAGGCTGCCGGCGCCGATCGTGCAGCCATGCAGCATCGCCCTGTGACCGATGGTTACGTCCTCGGCGATCGTCAGCGGCTTGCCAGGGTCCGTATGCAGGACGGCGTTGTCCTGCACATTGCTCCCCGCGCCCAGGACGATCGGGTCATTGTCCCCGCGAAGCACCGCGCCGAACCAGACGGTTGCGCCGGCGCCCAGGATCACCCGGCCGCAGACGATGGCGTTTGGCGCGATCCAGTAATCGTCATCCGCCGGTAACGCGGGCGTCGCATCGCCCAGTCTATAGACAGCCAAGACGCACCTCGTTTCAGACCCGTGACGACCCACTTAAGTCTTTTCAAACCCGGGTAGGATCAAGGTCATCAAACGATTCGGGGCGCCAGGCGGCGATCTTGAGTCGAAGGGGCGATGTGCCCGCGCGCTGGACGGGAGTTCGATGGCGCAACGCGAGAGCCTTTGGGCGCCACCGCCCGGATCGGCAGCGGCAAGCGAGCCGCCAGGCCGCGCACGGCGCGGTTTTGTCCCACAACAGTTTTCACCCAAAGGGCGAGCCAATGCGGCTTCGCCCTTTTTTCTTGCCGTCATGTTGGAGGCTTAGATGACCAGACGAGCTCTGAAGCGACAGCTGCGCGAAGGCGCGTTCGGTGAGCGCCAGTTCGAGCCCGACGACAAGATCCGCCGCTTCCCGCTGGAACGCCCCTGGACGCCCACGGGCCGTGACGGCGGACCAAGCGGCGCCGACCGCGATCAGGGTTACCTGAAGACCATCAAAGCCAAGTCAGAGGGCCAAACCCAGCTGATCGAGGCGATAGACCAGAAAAACCTGGTCATGGCCCTGGGTCCGGCAGGCACCGGCAAGACCTATCTGGCCATCGCCAAGGCGGTTGAGGCGCTGGAGGCCGGCAAGGTCGGCCGCATTGTTCTCTCGCGCCCAGCGGTCGAGGCCGGCGAATCGATCGGCTTCCTGCCCGGCGGGGCCGAGGACAAGCTCGCGCCCTATCTGCGGCCGCTCTACGACGCGCTGTCGGACCGGCTGTCGATGAAGCGCGTCGCGGCGCTCATGGCCGAGGGCGCCATCGAGATCGCCCCCGTGGGCTTCATGCGCGGACGCACCCTGAACAACGCCTTCGTGGTCATCGACGAGGCGCAGAATTGCACCTATGGCCAGCTGAAGATGCTGCTCACGCGCCTGGGCTGGCATTCGACCATGGTTGTGACGGGCGACCCGAACCAGTCGGACCTGCTGCCGGAGTTGTCGGGCCTGGCGACGGTCGCCGACAAGTTCGAGGCCCTGAGCAACATCGCCGTCGTCCGCCTGAGCGACCGAGACATCGTCCGCCACCCCCTTGTGGCTGAAATGCTAGGTGTTCTTTAGCGCCTCGCATCCGTGACCTACACGGCGCTTCCTTCTCTCCTTGCCGGAGAAGGAAGCGTTATGCGCAAGGGCCCGCCTCGCCGGTGTCGAGGTCGATTCGGAAGCATTGGCGTTCGCCGCTTTCGCAATCCTCGACGATGACGGAGACGACCTCCCCGTCGCCGTGATGGTCCTCGGCGAATTGAAGGGCCGCGGCCTCAAAATTCTTTTCATCGACCAAGCGGCTCCGCGTTTGCGGCGCGTCAGTCTCATGCACGGCGAAGCGGGCCATCGACGGTCTCCCTTGGGTTGGTCAGCGCGCGAATCACCGGTTTGGTTTCGTCTTGAGACCGACACGATAGGGCGGCTTGATCGCGCTCCCATCCTTCACGAGGAGACGAACTATGATCCGCAAGGCGACAGCTGTCTGGCGCGGCGCCGGCCGCGATGGCGACGGCGACCTGACCACCGGCTCAGGGGTCCTATCGAAGACGCCCTATTCCTTCCGCACCCGGTTCGAGACCGAGCCGGGAACGAACCCCGAGGAGCTTATCGCCGCGGCTCACGCCGGCTGCTTCACCATGGCGCTGGCCTTCCAGCTTCAGGCCGCGGGCCTCGCCGCCGACGAACTCACCACCGAAGCCGCGGTCACCCTCGAGGCCGAGGGTCAGGGCTTCAAGATCTCGAAGTCGGCGCTGACGCTCACCGCGAAAATCCCCGGCATCGACCAGGCGAAATTCGACGAGCTAAGCAAGGCTGCGGAAACCGGCTGCCCGGTCTCCAAGGTGTTGAATGCGGAAGTCACGCTGAGCGCCACCCTGATCTAGGCCGGATAGACGTGCGGGCGGAGGGGACGAACCCGCAGGGACATCCCTTCCGCCACGCCCACAGGCATGGTCGGTCCGTGGCCGATCAACGAGACGACTTGGCCACTCAGCAGGCAGTCGACGCGGACATCGGGTCCGCGCCGTGTCACCGACACGACCGAGACGGCGAGGCCTGCGCCGTCCGTTGGCGCAAACTCGATCTCATCGGGCCTGAAGAAGACCTGCACCTTGCCCTCTGGGGCGCCCGCCGGCGCCGGGACGTCATAGTCGGCCAGGGTGAGCCGGCCCTCGGCGACAACGCCGTCCAGCCCCACCCCTGCCCCCAGGAAGTCGAAGATAAAAGGGGTCGCCGGGTTTTCGTAAACCTCGTTGGGCCTACCGAGTTGCACCAACTGTCCATCCTTGAGGATCGCCACGCGGTCGGCGAGGTCGAGCGCCTCTTCCTGATCGTGGGTGACGAAGACCGTGGTGACGCCGGCGCGGTCGTGGATCTCGCGCAGCCAGCGACGTAGGTCGCGGCGCACCTGGGCGTCGAGGGCGCCGAAGGGCTCATCCAGCAACAGCATGCGCGGCTCGATCGCCAGCGCTCGGGCCAACGCGACCCGCTGGCGTTGGCCGCCGGAGAGCTGGGAGGGGAAGCGCTCGCCGAGATTGTCCAGCTGGACCAATGACAAAAGGTCCGAGACCCGCGCGCGCACCGCCTCCTTGGACGGCCGCTCCGCCCGTTTGCGGACGTTCAGGCCAAAGGCGATGTTCTGCGCCACCGTCATGTGTCGGAACAAAGCGTAATGCTGAAACACCATGCCGACCTGGCGCTGGCGAACCGGCAGGGCGAGGAAGTCCGCGCCCCCGAAACGCACCTCGCCGGCGTCAGGGGTCTCAAGGCCCGCCAAGACGCGCAGCAGAGTCGTCTTCCCGGAGCCCGACGGTCCAAGCAGCGCCAGGAACTCCTTGTTGCGCGCCTGCAGCGAGACATTGCTCAGCGCCGGGTAGCGCCCGAAGCTTTTGGATATCCCGCGAATCTCCAGGGCCACGTCCTGGGCGGCGTCAATGTCGGCGGTTTGCACTGAGTTCACCGGAGTGTCGCCATTCGAGAGCGGTCTTCAAGACGAGGGTGACGAGGCCGAGGCCCGTCAGGAGGGAGGCGGCCGCGAAGGCGCCGACGAAATCATAGTCATTGTAGAGCACCTCGACGTGCAGCGGCAGCGTCGTGGTTTGGCCGCGGATGTGGCCGGAGACCACCGAGACCGCGCCGAATTCGCCCATGGCCCGCGCATTGCACAGCAGCACGCCATAGAGCAGCGCCCAACGGATATTGGGCAGGGTGATCTTCCAGAAGGTCGTGAAGCCGCTGGCGCCCAGGGTGAGCGCCGCAGCCTCCTCATCCGCCCCCTGGTCCTGCATCAGCGGGATCAGTTCGCGCGCCACGAAGGGCAAGGTCACCAGGATGGTCGCCAGGACCAGGCCCGTGGTGGCGAAGATGATCTTGACGTCGTGCTCGATCAGCCAGGCGCCGAACCAGCCATGCGCGCCGAACAGCAGCACCCAGACCAGGCCTGAGATCACGGGCGAGATCGAGAACGGCAAGTCGATGATTGTGAGCAGCAGCGTCTTGCCGCGAAACTCGAACTTGGTGACCACCCACGCCGAGGCCACGCCGAAGACCGCATTCAGTGGCACGGAAATCGCCGCCACCAGCAGGGTGAGCTTCACGGCGTGCTGGGCGTCGGGTTCGGAGAGCGCGCGGGCGAAGGCGGCGAAACCTTCCTTGAAGGCCTGCTGGAAGACCATGAATAACGGTGCGCCCACGAGCGCGCCCATGATGAGCACCGAGGCCAGCACCATCAGCGGCGCGATGCCCGGCAAGCGGATCGAGCTGGCCCGGCTCATCGGCGGCCTCGCCGCGCGATCAGCATCTGGGCGATGTTGAAGGCGACCAGGGCGCCGAAGGAGATCACCAGCATGGCGACGCCGACGGCCGCAGCGCCGGCGTAGTCATATTCCTCAAGCTTGATGACGATGAGCAGCGGCGCGATCTCGGTCTTGAACGGCATGTTGCCGGCGATGAACACCACCGAGCCGTACTCGCCGACGGCGCGGGCGAAGGCCAGGCTGACGCCGCTCAGCAGCGCCGGTGCGACGGTGGGGAAGATCACCAAGGCGGCGCGCTGCAGGTCGGTTGCGCCCAAGGTTTGAGCGGCCTCTTCAACCTCGCGGTCAATCTCCTGCAGCACCGGTTGAATGGCGCGCACCACGAAGGGCAGGCCGATGAAGACAAGCGCGATGAAGATGCCGAGCGGCGAATAGGCGGTCTTGACGCCGATCTTGGCGAAGACCGCGCCCACCGGCCCGTTCGGCGCATAGATGGCGGTGAGCGCAATGCCCGCCACCGCCGTCGGCAGGGCGAAGGGCAGGTCGACCAGGGCGTCGAGGAGCCGCCGGCCGGGAAATTCATAACGCGTCAGCGTCCACGCGATCAGCAGGCCCAGCGGCGCATTGGTCAGGGCCGCGAGGAGCGAAAGGCCGAAGCTCAGACGAAGCGCCGTCGCCACCCGCTGCTCGGAGAGTGTCCGGACAAGACCCTCGAGCCCAAGCTCCCACGGCCGCAAGACCAAGGCTGCCAGGGGGATGATGACGATCAAGCATAGATAGAAAAGCGTGATCCCCAGGCTGAGTCTGAAGCCCGGCAGGATGGACGGCTCGCGAAAGCGTGGAAGCCGCCTCTGGGGCGGCTCCGGCAACAGCAGTTCGCGGGAGAGACTTTCGAAGCGGCTGTCGGTCATGCCGGCTTGTAGATCTGGTCGAACACGCCGCCTTCGGCGAAGTGCTTGGCCTGGGCCGCCTTCCAGCCGCCGAAGTCACCGTCGATCGTGACCAGGGGAATCTCAGGGAATTGACTCGCGTACTTCGCCTTGGCCGCGGGGTCGCGCGGGCGCAGGTGGTGCTTGCCGACGATATCCTGGGCGGCGGGCGTGTAGAGGTATTCCAGATAGGCTTGGGCCACAGCGCGCGCGCCATGGCGATCGACGTTCTGATCGATCAGCGCAACAGGTGGCTCGGCCAGGATCGACATGGACGGATAGACGACGTCGAAGTTGGGGCCGAACTCGGCGATCGTCAGATGGGCCTCGTTCTCCCACGACAGCAGCACATCACCGATCTCGCGTTGGGCGAAGGTGGTGGTCGAGCCACGGGCGCCGGTGTCGAGCACCGGGACGTTGCCATAGAGCTTGCCCACGAGGTCGCGGGCCGCAGGCTCTCCGCCGTTTTTCAGACCATAGGCCCAGGCCGCCAGATAGGACCAGCGCGCACCGCCCGAGGTCTTCGGGTTGGCCGTGATGACCGCCACGCCCGGCCGGGCCAGGTCGTTCCAGTCTCTGATCGCCTTGGGATTACCCTTGCGGACCAGGAAAACGATCGTCGAAGTGTAGGGCGTGGAGTTGTCCGGCAGGCGCGACTGCCAGTTTTCCGGCAGGAGCTTGCCGCGGGTCGCCAGTTCGTCGATGTCGGCGCTGATGGCCAGGGTGACGACGTCGGCTTGCAGCCCGTCCATAACCGAGCGCGCCTGTTTGCCCGAACCGCCATGGCTCTGGTCGATGGTCACCGTCGTGCCGGCCTTAGCCTTATAGTCGGTGATGAAGGCCGCGTTCAGCTCCTTATAAAGCTCCCGGGTCGCATCATAGCTGACGTTGAGAAGCTTCACTGCGCCGTCAGCGCCCGCTTCGCCGCCGGAACAGGCGGCCAGGGCGCTCACGCCGCCCAGGGCGACCGCGCCGCCCAGCAGGGCGCGCCGGCTCATCAAGGATCGGATCATGAAGGGCTCCTCGCTCGAGCCCGTAACTATCCACACAATCCCCATCAGTTAAGGGGACAATTTCTAAGCGCCGGCCGAATTTTCGGCGACGAGCTCAAGCGTGGCTCATGAAGCCGGCCAGAAAAACTCATCGATGCCCAAAACTATCTCTACTTCCCCGGTAGGATTAAGCGACCTATGGGGGAATGAGAACGCCGCCATGGCGCCGCGAACAATACGGGGATTTAGTTTGACTATTCATACGCCGGCCTCGCGCCGACTCAGCCGCGCCGCCCTCCTGGGCGCGCTGCTCTCCACGGTCGCCGGCGCGGCCATGTCCGCCCAGTCCGCGGTCGCTGCTGACGCCGAGCCGGTTGCGGTCGGCGCGCCGTCCGGCGTCGAGGAACTGATCGTCACTGCGCGCCGTCGCTCGGAAACGGCCCAGGCCGTGCCGCTGGCGATCACGGTGGTCGGCGGTGAGAAGGTCGATGCGACCGGCGCGTTCAACGTCGGCCGCCTGCAGCAACTGACCCCCACCCTGCAGTTCTATTCCTCGAACCCTCGGAACACCGCGGTGAACATCCGCGGCCTCGGCGTGCCGTTCGGCCTGACCAGCGACGGGTTCGAGCAAGGCGTGGGTTTCTACATCGACGACGTTTACCATGCCCGGGTGGCCACAGCGACGTTCGACTTCCTGGACGTCGCCCAGATCGAGGTTCTGCGCGGGCCGCAAGGCACGCTCTACGGCAAGAACACCACCGCCGGCGCGGTCAACATCACCACCAACCAGCCGACTTTCAATTTCGAGGGCAAGGCCGAGGTGACAGTCGGCAACCTGAACTTCAAACAGGCCAAAGCCGCTGTCTCAGGCCCGATCACCGACACGATCGCCGCCCGGATCGCGGTCTCTTCGACCACGCGCCGCGGCACGATCTACAACGTCACCAGCGATCAGTATGTGAACGGCCAGGACAACCTCGGCCTGCGCGGTCTGATCCTCTACAAACCCAGCGACAACCTTGCGGTCACCTTCGCCGGCGACTTCAGCAAGCAGGACGCCGAGTGCTGCGCGCAGATCTTCGTCCGCACCGGGGCGACGCAACGCCCGCTGAACCGCCAGTACGTCGCCCTTGCTGCGGCCCAGAATTACACCGTCGCCAGCACCAACCCATTCGACCGGATCACCGACGTCGACGCCAGCCTGAACGCCGGCAATAAGATCGGCGGCGCGTCGGCCCGCGTGGTCTGGAATGTAGGCGAAGGTACGGTGACATCGGTCACCGCTTGGCGCTTCTGGGACTGGAAGCCGGAAAACGACCGCGACTTCCTGGGCCTGTCGATCGTGTCGAAGTCCCAGAACCCTTCGCAACAGGACCAGTACAGCCAGGAGCTGCGCTACAACTACTCCGGCGAGCGGGCGGACCTCGTGGTCGGGGCCTTCGCCTTCAAGCAGCGCATCGACACCCAGGGCACCGAAGAGCAAGGCCCTGCGTCGAGCCGCTGGAACATCACGCCTTCGAACGTGCTGTCGAACGATCCCAGCGTCCTGAACGGACTGGTGGCGAAGAACACCCAGTACCTGAAGAACACCAGCTTCGCCCTCTATGGCCAGCTGTCGTGGAAAGTTAGCGACCGCTTCACCATCCAGCCGGGCGTGCGGCTGAACTACGACAAGAAGGACGGCTTCTATCAACGTCTGGTGTTCGACGGCGACGGCGTACCCGTCCTGCTGGGCCAGACCGGAGCCCGCCGGGCCGCGCAACTGGCCGTCTTCACACCGCA
Source organism: Phenylobacterium immobile (ATCC 35973) (assembly GCF_001375595.1). Lineage (NCBI taxonomy): Bacteria > Pseudomonadati > Pseudomonadota > Alphaproteobacteria > Caulobacterales > Caulobacteraceae > Phenylobacterium > Phenylobacterium immobile. Next base: position 2,147,148 of record NZ_CVJQ01000001.1, read on the forward strand.
GCTCAGCGCACCGAGCTTCAGCGACTGGAACTTCAGCTACGACCTGAACGCCAGCTACAAGTTCACTCCTGATGTCCTGGGCTATGCGACCTACGCCAAGAGCTTCAAGACCGGCGGCATTAACCAGAACGGCCTGCCGACCGACGCGGCGGGCAATCCGATCCTGGCCGCGGGGCAGATCAAGCCGGAAGACGTCAATCACTTTGAGGCCGGCCTGAAGACCCAGTTCTGGGAACGCCGCGCGACGCTGAACGTCTCGGCCTATCGGACCGACATCAAGGACTATCAGGCGACCGTCACGAACGGCCAGCTGGGCGTGCTGCGCGGCTATCTCGCCAACGCCGGCAAGGTGCGCAGCCAAGGGGTCGAGTTCGACTTCTCCGTCCGCCCGTCTGAGCGGTTCAACGCCTACGCCAACGGGGCCTACACCGACGCCAAGTACGTCCGCTTCACCGACGCGCCCTGCCCGCCGGAACTGTCGGGCGGCACGACGGTCGGCGCGGGCCAGACGCCCGGCGCGCCAGGCGCGCCGGGCGGCCTCAGCCCCGCCAACTGCGACATCTCCGGGGCGCGCCTGCCGGGCGTTTCAAAGTGGAGCTTTTCATTCGGCGGCGAGGTCAATGCGCCGGCGCAATTCCTGGCCAACGAAGGCGAGGTCTACTTCGGCTACGACGGCAGCTACCGCTCGCGGTTCTCGTCCAACGCCTCGCCATCGATCTACACCTGGGTGGATGGCTATTCCCTGTCGAACTTCCGCGCGGGCTTCCGCACGCCGGACGGCCTGAACGTCTTCGCCTGGGTGCGTAACGCCTTCGACGAGGAATATTTCGAACTGCTGGCCGTCGGTCCGAGCAACACCGGCCTTATCGCTGGCCAGCCCGGCGACCCGAGGACCTTCGGCGTCACCGTCAAGGCGGCGTTCTAATGAACGAGGGCGGTTGACGCGCGCGCGTCAGCCGCCCTTCATTCTGCGATGAATGAGGCGGACGAAGCCGACTGGCGCGCCATGGCGGTTCGCACGCTGAAGGGCGCGAGCCTCGAGGGCCTGCAGCATGCGACCGTCGAGGGCCTGGCGATCTATCCGCTCTACGCCGCTGCGCCGGCGCTGCTCTACGCCCGGCGCGCCTTCGATGAGGACCGGGCCTGGGATGTCCGCGTCGCCGTCGATCACCCGGATCCGATCCGCGCCAACGCCTTGACCCTTGAGGCGTTGGAAGGCGGCGCCACCTCGACCAGCCTTCGAATCTCTGATCCCGCCGACCTTGAGGCGCGCCTGCGTGGCGTGATCTTGGACCTCGCGCCCGTCGCGCTTGACGCTGGCGCGCACGGGCCGGCCGCCGCAGAAGCGTTGGGCGTCCTGGCCAAAGCCTCGCCGCGAGCCCCTCTGGACTTCGGCCTCGACCCCGTCGGCGCCACTTCTCCGATTGAAGCGAGCGCCGTCGTCGCGGCGCGGCTGGCCGAGACCTATCCTCTCGCCAACCTGTTCCGCTCCAGCGGCCGGCGCGTACACGAGGCCGGCGGCGGTGAAGCTCTCGAGATCGCTGTCGCTGCGGCGAGCGGCCTGGCCTACGCCCGAGCCCTCGCTCGCGCGGGATTAGGCATAGAGCGCGCGTTTGCGGGCCTGACTGTCGAAGTCACGACCGACACCGACTATTTTGTATCGATCGCCAAACTGCGCGCCGCCCGCGCTGTGTTTTCGCGGGTCGCTGTGGCTTGCGGGGCCCCAGCGACCGTGCGGCTGGCGGCGGTCTCGTCGCACCGGATGCTCGCGGACAAGGACGCCTGGAGCAACATGATACGTCTGACCATCGCGGGCTTCGCCGCGGCGGCAGGCGGCGCTGACGTGGTCACCTTGGGCTGCTTCAGCGACCCCCTGGGCAGGCCTGCGGCGCTTGCCCGCCGCCAGAGCCGCAACATTCAGTTCATCCTGATGGAGGAAGCCCAGATGGGTCGCGTCCGCGATCCCGGCGCAGGCTCTGGCTATGTCGAGGCGCTGACGGATCAGCTGGCCCGGGCGGCCTGGACGCATTTCCAGGCCATCGAATCGCGCGGCGGCGCAGCAGCGGCCAGCGCCTATGTCGCCGCCCAAGTCGATGCAGCGAACATGGCGAGGCCGACGCCCCGAGTCGTCGGCATGACCGACTTCGTATCAGCCGACGACACGCCGATCGCCGTGGAGGCCGATGGATGAGCGTGTTCCGCGACTTCACCCATCTCGCCTTCGACGATGTGAACCCCGGAGATCCCTGGGTCGCGGTCGCGTCCGACGGGATGACGCCTGAAGGTATCGCCGTACGGCCGGCCTATGCGCCCGCCGAAGCCACAGAGACCCTGGGAATCCCTGGGCAGGCGCCGTTCCTGCGCGGCCCCTACCCCACCATGTACGCCACCAACCCATGGACGGTGCGGCAGTACGCCGGGTTCTCGACCGCCGAGGATTCCAACGCATTCTACAGGCGCAACCTGGCCGCCGGTCAGAAAGGCCTTTCGATCGCCTTCGACCTGGCGACCCACCGCGGTTACGATTCGGATCACCCCCGTGTGCAGGGCGACGTCGGCATGGCCGGGGTCGCCATCGATTCGATCCTCGACATGCAGGTTCTGTTCGACGCCATCCCGCTGGACCAGATGAGCGTCTCGATGACCATGAACGGCGCGGTTCTGCCGATCCTGGCGCTCTATGTCGTCGCGGCCGAGGAACAGGGCGTCCGGCCGGAACAACTGACCGGCACGATTCAGAACGACATCCTCAAGGAGTTCCTCGTCAGGAACACCTACATCTATCCGCCCGGACCCTCGATGCGGATAATTTCCGACATCTTTTCATATACTTCGGCGCATATGCCGCGCTTCAACTCGATCTCGGTCAGCGGCTATCACATTCAGGAAGCCGGCGCGACGCTGGACCTGGAGCTCGCCTACACCCTGGCGGACGGTCTCGAATATCTGCGCGCCGGAGTCGCCGCGGGGCTCGATATCGACGCGTTCGCGCCGCGCCTTTCGTTCTTCTGGAACGCCGGCATGAACGTGATGCTGGAGGTCGCCAAGCAGCGGGCGGCCCGGAAGCTCTGGGCCCAACTGGTCGCGCGCGAATTCGCACCCCGGGATTCGCGCTCGTTGATGCTGCGCGCTCACACCCAGACCAGCGGCTGGAGCCTGGCCGCCACCGACGTTTTCAACAATGTCGCGCGCACCACGCTGGAAGCCATGGCCGCGACGGGCGGGCAGACGCAGAGCCTGCACACCAACGCCCTCGATGAAGCGCTCGCCCTGCCCACCGATTTCTCCGCCCGAATCGCCCGGAACACCCAGCTGGTTCTGCAGCTGGAGGCCGGCCAGACCCGCGTGATCGATCCGTGGGGCGGCAGCGCCTATGTCGAGGCGATGACCGAGGCCCTCGCCCAGCGCGCGATGGTCCACATCGGCGAAGTGGAAGACCTGGGCGGGATGGCTCGCGCCATCGAAGGCGGCCTGCCCAAGCGACGAATCGAAGAGGCGGCGGCCCGCACCCAGGCCCGGATCGATTCCGGACGCCAGGTGGTTGTCGGCGTGAACCGCTACCGACCCGACGCGGCCGAGCCGTTGGCCGTTCTGAAGGTCGACAACGCCGCCGTCCGACAGCGCCAGGCCGATCGCCTGGCCCGGTTGAAGGCCGAGCGTGACCCGCGCGCCGTGCGGCAGGCGCTGGAATCCCTGACCGCCGGCGCGGCGGGGTCGGCGAATCTACTGGCGCTGGCCATCGCAGCCGCGCGGGCGCGCGCGACGGTGGGCGAGATTTCGCTGGCCCTTGAGGCCGTCTTTGGCCGCCACGCGGCCAAGGCGGAGGCGGTCGGCGGCGTCTATCTGCATGAGGCCGGCGACCAGCCCTCAGTGATTCGCGCCCGTGAGATGGCGCGCGCCTTCACCCAGGCCGATGGCCGAAAGCCAGCGATTCTCGTCGCCAAGATGGGACAGGACGGTCACGACCGCGGCCAGAAGGTGATCGCATCCGCGTTCCGCGATCTCGGTTTCGAAGCGTCGATTGGTGATCTCTTCCAGACACCGGAGGAAGTCGCGGCCCGCGCCGTGGCTGAGGGCGTCCATGTCGTGGGCGCAAGCTCGTTGGCGGCCGGACATCTGACTCTGGCTCCACAACTGATGGCGGCTCTGACGGCGCTCGGCCGCACGGACATCGTCGTCGTGGTGGGCGGGGTGATTCCCCCGGATGATGAGGCGACCCTGCGAGAGATTGGCGTCGCCTGCATCTTCACGCCGGGAACCGCGGCGCCGGAGGCGGCGATCGAGGTGCTCGACACACTCAATGTGCGCCTGGGTTATAGCCAATAGCGGTCATTCGACACGGCCCGGAACCCGAGGTTCCACGGAGACTTATGCTGCCATCGCAACACGCCGCCAACGATGCGGCAGGAGGAGCAAGTTCCATGGCCACCGCCACCAGCCAGAAATCCGCGACCAAGGCCAAGAGCGGCCGCAAGCGCCGCACCGGTCAACGCGACCCGCTGGCGATTACCCTGCTGAAAGCCGACCATCGTCAGGTCGAGACCTGGTTCGACGAATATGAGCAGCTTGAGGAAGACGCTGACAAGCTGGCTCTGTTCAACCAAATCGCCACCGCCCTGAAGGTCCATACGGCCATCGAGGAAGAAATCTTCTATCCGGAAGAAAGCGGCGACGTAGAAGAGGACATGCTGGACGAAGCCTATGTCGAGCATGACGGCGCCAAGAAGCTTATCGCCGAGATCGAGGCGATGAAGCCGAGCGACCAATACTATGACGCCAAGGTCAAGGTGCTGGGCGAGTACATCAAGCATCACGTGAAGGAAGAAGAACAGCCCGGCGGCATCTTCAGCCAAGCCAAGAAGGGCGACGAGGATCTCGACGCCATGGGCGAGCGCATGAAGGCGCGGAAGGAAGAGCTGATGGCCGAAATGGCCTCGCCGAAAAAGAACTAGCCCACTGCACGGCGCAACAAAAAGGGCGGGCGCCCCAGCCGGGACGCCCGCCCTTAGCGTGTCTGTCAGCAGTTCAGATGAAATTGCCCTGGCTGATCGAGTCGAGGTTCGCACCGGTCAGTTGAACCGCGTCATCGGCGTCGTTGTAGAACACCACCACATTGGCTCCGACCTGCACGGCCACGTATTCTAGCGCCGAGTTGCCACCAAACTGGGTGACGGCCGCGGTCTTTGCGGCGTCGTAGGTGGTGATGGAGGCCTGGGTGATCTCCGCATAATTGGAGGCGGTTCCCGCCGGGCCAATGTCCAGACGATCGACCGAAGCCCAGTCGCGAATCTCATCGGCGAGGCCACCCGAAGACAACGAACCGCCAGCCGCAAAGATAAAGGTGTCGCCGCCGGCGCCGCCGAACAGCACATCCTTGCCGTCCCCACCGGAAAGCGTGTCGTCGCCTGCGCCACCGCTCAGGCTATCTGCGCCGTCGTTGCCGATCAGGACGTCGTTGCCGTCGCCGCCGTCGAGGGTGTCGTTGGCGTCGCCGCCGGTCAGGCTGTCGGAGCCGGCGCCGCCACTGAGCGAATCAGCCCCTAGACCGCCGCCGATCGTGTCGTCGCCGTCGGCGCCCAGCAGCGTGTCGTTACCGCCGCCGCCGGTGATGTTGTCGTTGTCGGCGTCGCCTGAAATCAGGTCGTCGCCGAGCCCGCCATCGATGATGTCGCCGCCCTGGCCGCCGGAAATCGCGTCGCCGACATTGCCGCCGGTGATGACGTCATTGCCCTCGTTGCCGTTGGCGGCTGCGCCGGTCGTATCGCCCAGCGTGATCGTGTCGGCGCCTGCGCCGCCTGAGATCGTATCGGCGCCGCCGCCGCCCTGGATGGTGTCGGCGCCATCGGCGCCGAAGATCTGCTCCGCGCCCGCACCGCCGCGCAGACTATCGTCGCCCAGGTCGCCGCTAAGATAGCCGCCGCCATCCCCGGCCAAAATCACGTCGCCGTCCTGGCCGCCCAGCAGCGTGTCGGCGCCCGGACCCCCGGTGATGGTATCGGCGCCGATGTTGCCGTTCACGAAGTTGGCCATGGTGTCGTCGCCGCCGAGCGCGATGGTGTCGGCGCCCTGGCCGCCGAAGATCGTGTCGCCGCCAGGCCCGCCGATCAGGCGATCGTCGCCGCGGTTGCCCTGGATCAGGTCTCCGCCGGCGCCGCCGTTCAGGGTGTCGGCGCCCTCGCCGCCGAACAACGCGTCTGTGCCGTCGCCGCCGGTCGCGTTGTTCGCGCCGTCTGTGCCGATATACAGCCGCGAGGCGTCAGCAAAGGTGAAGGTGCTGCTAGAGCCCGCAACCTGATCGGAGAACACGACGGTACGCGCCCCGAAGGTCACTGCGACCGTGGCCGACGCCGTGGCGGTCGCGGGCGTGTAGATCACAGTGGCCAGTCGCGCGGAATAACCGCCGCCGACGGTGATGCTGTCGGCCGAAGTCGCCGCAAGGGCTTGGGCCGCAGTGATGCTGAAGAAATCGTAGGTCGCCATGAGGGGGAGGAACCTTCCTGTGATGCGGCCGGGCCTTGGGGGCCGAGGCCAGCTCTACCATGAGGGAATTGGAGGTCGCGTCGCTCCTATAGCGCGCATGGCTCCCGAAGGTTCAGTCCCAACTGGCCGGTCTCGAGCATCGCGCCCAAATAGAAAGGGCGGGTCACCCTTTCGGATGACCCGCCCCTTCAGAGATAGGCTTGGAAGCCGATCAGCTTAGACGAAGTTGTCCGCGCCGATGTTGGCGGCCGAGATGCCGTTGATCTGAACGACGGTCGAGAAGGCCCAGTCGAAGCCCGCGCCCGGATCCAGGTCCACCGCGTGGCTGAAGACCAGCACGTTGGCGCCCAGTTGGACGGCGACGTATTGGACCGCGAAGGGGTCCTGGGTCTTGGCCAGGATCGCGGCGTCCAGCGCATCACCGTAGTCGGTGATCGAGGCGTCGACGATCTCACGGTAGCTGAAGGCGTCGCCCATCACGCCCAGACCGAAGTCCAGGATGTCGACCGAGGTCCAGTCGATGATGGTGTCGGCGTTGCCGACCAGGGTGTCGACGTCCGAGCTGTCAGTCGGCGGAACCGAGTCGGCCGCGTCGAACATGAAGGTGTCCGAACCCGTGCCACCCGAGAGGATGTCTTGGCCCGTACCGCCGTCGAGGGTGTCGTCGCTCGCGCCGCCTTGGAGGACGTCACGGCCAGCGCCGCCATCGAGGAAGTCAGCGCCCGAGTCGCCCGACAGGGTGTCGTTGCCGCCATTGCCGATCAGGGTGTCGTTGTCTTGACCGCCGAGGAAGAAGTCATGACCCGTGCTGCCGGAGATGAAGTCATCGCCTTCGTTGCCGTTCATCTGGCCGCTGAGTTGGCCGGCGGTGCCGTCGACGTGGATGAGGTCATCACCTTCGCCGCCCGAGACCGTCACGGCGTCATCACCGGTGTCGATGTGGTCGTCGTCAGCGCCGGCGTCGACCGTGTCGTTGCCGTTGCCGGTGAAGATGTAGTCTTCACCCGCGCCGCCGAAGATCGAGGACGAGCCAGCGCCGCCGTTGATTTCGTCGTCGCCCAGGTCGCCGCTGATGTAGCCGCTGCCCGCGCCGGCGTTGATGGTGTCGTCGCCTTGACCGCCCAGCAGGGTGTCAGCAGCCGCCGAACCGTTGATGGTGTCTTCGCCGAGGTTGCCGTTGACGAAGTTGGCGCTGTCGCCAGCCGAAGCCACGATCAGGTCGTCGCCTTGACCGCCGTAGATGGTGTCCGAACCAACGCCGCCCGTCAGGGTGTCTTGGCCTTGGTTGCCTTGCAGCAGGTCATTGCCAGCGCCGCCCGACAGGGCGTCGTTGCCGGCGAGGCCGAACAGGGCGTCATTGCCAGCGTTCGTCGCGCCGACGTCGCCGCCGCCCGAGGCTTGGAAGCCGACATAGAGCTGCGAGCCGTCGCCGAACACGAACACGTTGTTCGCGCCCGAGATGCCGGCGCCGAAGATCTTGGTCACGCCGCCGATGGTGATTTGGATCGTCGCCGGGGTCGTGGCGTCCGGCGTAACAACCGGCGGCACGTACAGGACGGTCGCTTGGTTGGCCGAGACCGCGCCCGAGACGAGGATGTCGTCAGCGGTGGTCGCGCCAGCGGCTTGGGCCGCTGTGATCGTCGCGAAATTATAAGTCGCCATTTAGTCTCTCCAGTTCGATTGCGCCGAAGCTTACTGCCCCAGCGGCGCCAAAAGAGCCGCACCCGGTTCGCACGCCGGGGTTTCTCCGATCGCCACCGCTAGAGGCAACCAGGGTCTCAGTAAATGGGAATGCGTTACGGGAAATGTGAACAATTGTGTCTTGTTGTAAATTTACGACATTTTAATTGCGCGTATCTCGCACCGTCCATAAGCGGGAGAGCTGACCGCCGCGCGTCTGCGCAGCTGTCGGGGCCCACCCGGTTCGGCTTCTCCAGTTCCCGGGGAAATTCCGTGGCCTAGTCTCAAAGCTCTGGAGCGTGCGCCGCGCTCCAGAGCGATGACTGCTCAGCTCGGCGCCTATCCCTTAAGCAGATCTAGCTGGTAGCCGTAGCTGTAGACGGTGGACAGGCGAGCGCCGTTTGCAGGGGTCAAGCCAAGCTTGTTGCGGATGCGCGACACATGTGTGTCCAGCGTCCGTGTCGGAACGTCAGGATTGCGCCCCCACACCGCTTCCAGCGCATAGGCTCGAGACAGCGGTCGACCAACGTTGGCGAACAACAGTTCGGCGAGGGCGAATTCCATGCGCGTCAGTGCGATGTCGCGGCCGTCCAGACGGATCGCGCGCTGCGCCGGATCGATCTCGAAATCGCCGACGCGCCAGACTTTTCGCAGGTCGCCTGCCGGTGCGGCCCGGCGTAGCGCGGCGCGAACCCGCGCCACCAGCACCGCCGGCGAAGGCGTGGCGTCGAGGCAGTCGTCCGCCCCGGCCTCAAGGATCGCAGCGATATCGTCCTGCGAGGCGGACGGCGCGATCACCAGCAGCGGCGCTGCGGCCGCTGGCCCCAGTCGAACCTGGCGTACGAGGTCGGAGGCCGCCCCATCGTCACCCCGTCCGTGGATAAGGATCACGTCAAAGGTTTCGCGGCCAAACACCCTGCCCGCTTCCTCAGCGCCGCGCAGAACCCAGCAGGCGAGATCGGCCGCTTCCAGCACGCCAGCGAGATCGGCCTGCGCGTCTCCATCCGCACTGATCAACGCCACCCGCGCCACGATCGCCCGCTGCTCCCGTCAGTCCTGCATCTTCCTGGTGCGGGCGGCCGGGCTTGAACCGGCAAGGCCTTGCGGCCGACGGATTTTAAGTCCGTTGCGTCTACCAATTTCGCCACGCCCGCGGCGCTGAGAATCCTAGCGGCGCCTGAAGGCGCAAGGAAGCCTCAGCTTGCCGGATCGACCTCTTCGACCTGGGTGATTCCCTTTTCGGCCAGGGCGGCGATCAGCTCAGCCGTGGCGATCGCCAACTCATCCGGGTCGCGGCTGCGCAGGACCAGGTTGGAGCCCACCCCTTGCGGCCCGTTGAAGGGATAGCTGCCCAGCGACATCGACCGGTGCGCCTTGGCCACGGCCTCCAACGGCGCGGCGATCACGCCCTCGCCTGTGCCGGTCACCCGCACCGTCCGCGAGATCGTAATCTTGCCGCCCTTCAGCCGTGGCCCGACGTCCTCGAGCATGCCGCGCATGATGTTGGGCACGCCAGCCAGGGTGAAGACATTGCCGATGGTGAAGCCAGGCGGACCAGCGACGATATTCCTGATCAGCTCGCCGCCTACCGGCACGCGCGCCATGCGCCGCCGCGCCGGCGTCAGCTCATAGCCCGAGCGCGCGATCATGCCGGCGATGATCTCCGGATGCTCCTCCAGCGGCACGCCGAACGCGGCCGCCACGCAGTCGGCGGTGATGTCGTCGTGGGTCGGGCCGATACCGCCGGTGGTGACGACATAATCATAGCGGGCGCGCAACGCGTTCAGGGCGGCGACCACATCCTCGAGCACATCGGGCACGACGCGGGCCTCGACCACATCGACGCCGTGAACGCCGAAGTAGCGCGAGATGTCTCGCAGGTTGGTGTCCTGGGTGCGCCCCGACAGGATCTCGTCGCCGATGATCAGAACAGCGGCGGTGACGGGCTTTTCGACGTTCTCTTCCATGGTCCTGGCATAGACCCGACCGCTTTCCAGGCAAAGCCGGCGCGGCTAGCTAGAGCATCATGCAGTTTGCCTCGCCCCTTGCCCGCGGAACCCTCGTCAGCCGTTACAAGCGCTTCTTCGCCGACGTGGCGCTGGACGACGGGACGATGGTCACCGCCCACTGTCCGAACCCGGGCGCCATGCTGGGGCTGAACGCGCCGGGCCTGCGCGCCTGGGTGTCGCGATCCGACTCGCCGACCCGCAAGCTCGCCCACACGCTGGAACTGGTCGAGGCGGATGGCGGGCTGGTGGGGATCAACACCATGCATCCCAACCGACTGGTCGCCGAGGCGCTCGCCGCGGACGCCATCCCGGAACTGGTCGGCTACGAGACCATCCGCCGTGAGGTGAAGTACGGCGAGGCCAGCCGCGTCGACTTTCTCCTGCAGAACAAAGATCGGCCGGACTGCTGGCTGGAGATCAAGAACTGCCACCTGCGACGCACGGGCGATCTGGCGGAATTTCCCGACTGCGTGGCGGCCCGATCCTCCAAGCACCTGCGCGAACTGGCCGCCATGGCTGCGGCGGGCGACCGTGCGGTGGCGCTCTTTGTCGTCCAGCGCACCGATTGCGAAGGCTTCGCGGCCTGCGCCGAGCTCGACCCCGTGTTCGCCCGCACGCTGGACGAGGTTTCGGACAGGGGCGTTGAGGTGCTGGTCTACGCCTGCGACATCACCACCAATTCGGTGACGATCAGCCGTCCATTGCCGTGGCGGCGGTAGCCGGCGCCCTGCGCCAGACCGCACTGCCCAAGCCGCGCTCGATGCGTCGGCACGCCATTCGGCTCGCCCACGCTGGCCGGCGCGCGGCGACGGTTGAACTTGAGGCTCAGGATTGCGACATTAGCCTCCCATGACAGATATCCTCGACATCGAGAGCCGCACCGGCGCCATCAAGATCCACGGCCCCGACGGCTTCGAAGGCATGCGCCGCGCGGGCAAGCTTGCGGCCGAATGCCTCGACATGCTGACGCCGCATGTCCAACCTGGCGTCTTGACCGACGAACTGGACCGCCTGGCGCGTGAGTTCATCCTGGACAACGGCGGCCTGCCTGCGTGCCTCGGCTACCGCGGCTACACCAAGACAGTTTGCATCAGCCCGAACCACGTCGTCTGCCATGGCATCCCGGGCGAGCGCACCCTGCGCGAGGGCGACATCGCCAATATCGATGTCACTGTCATCGTTGACGGCTGGCACGGCGATACGTCTCGGATGTACGGCGTCGGCGAGGTCGCGCCGCGGGCCCGCCGCCTCGTCGAAGTCACCTATGAGGGCATCGCCCGCGGTCTTGCAGCCGTGAAACCCGGGGCCACGACCGGCGACATCGGCCACGCGATCCAGTCCTATGTGGAGGCCCAGCGCTGCTCGGTCGTGCGCGACTTCTGCGGGCACGGCCTGGGTAAGGTGTTTCACGACGCGCCGAACATCCTGCACTACGGCCGCCCCGGCGAGGGCGCGCCCTTGCGGGCCGGCATGTTCTTCACGATCGAGCCGATGGTGAATCTGGGCAAGCCGCAGGTGAAGGTGCTGTCCGATGGCTGGACGGCGGTGACGCGGGACAAGTCGCTGTCGGCGCAATGCGAACACTCGATCGGCGTGACGGAAGACGGGTTTGAAGTCTTCACCCTGTCGCCTGCGAGCCTGTTCCAGCCGCCGATCAAGAGCACCTGACGCCTTGAGCCGCCTGCGGCTCGAACGCCTTGTCGAAAGGCCGGACTTTCATGTGCTCGAAGCGTTGGCGGGCGACAGCGAGTTGCTCAAGCTTGGCCTGGACGACGAACTGGATCTGTCCCGCCTGATGCTGGCCGCCTATCGCGGCGGCGTCGACGACGAGGGCGAAACCGAAGCCGACGCGTTGGCGCTTGTGCGCGACACCTTTGACGGCCGGGTCGGCCCTTTTCTACCTCACTGCTCCTTCGCGCGTTGGCGCGGCCGCGAGATGGTCGCCGCCGTGGTCGTCACGGTCTTCCAAGCCATGCCGATGATCGCCTTCTGCGTGACCGCGCCCGCCCACCAGCGGCAGGGTCACGGCGAGGCCTTGATCGCCGCAGCGATCACCGCCCTGGACGAGGCCGGCTGGGCCAAGGTCCAGTTGTTCGTCAATCCGCTTAACGAGCGCGCCCTCCGGCTGTACCGCCGGCTGGGCTTCTGCGAGCCGGCTTAGGCGGCGCTTGCATTCTGGGAACATTTGCGGAACATGAAGGTCATGTCCGCCGTCCGCGACTCCGCCACCTCAGCTGACCTCTGGCCCGCCGCGCCTGAGCGCGCGCCGTCTCCGCATTACGCCGGTCATCGCGACCGGCTGCGCGAACGGGCGGACGCCGGCGGCTTGGCGGCCTTGCCTGACTACGAACTGCTCGAGATGATGCTGTTCCGCTCGGCGCCACGCGGCGACGTAAAGCCCTTGGCCAAGGGCTTGATCGCGCGGTTCGGTTCCTTCGGCGCGGTTCTCGCGGCCGGTCCGCAAGCGTTGAAGACCGTGCCCGGCGTCGGCGAGGCGATCGCCAGAGATCTTGGCCTGGCGCATGAGGCCGCGCTGCGTTTGGCTCGGGAGGCGGTGGTTCGCCGACCCGTGATCTCGTCGTGGTCGGCCCTGCTGGCCTATGTGAAGGTCGCCCTGGCGCATGAACCGCGCGAGCAATTCCGCGTCCTATTCCTCGACAAGAAGAACCAGTTGATCGCCGACGAGGTGATGAATCGCGGCACAGTCGATCATGCCCCGGTCTATCCTCGCGAAGTGGCCCGCCGCGCGTTGGAGGTCTCCGCCAGTGCGATCATTCTCGTGCACAATCATCCCACTCATCACTTTGGATCACGCTCAGTCACGCACAATACCGCTGATTCACAAGGGTTTTTGGGGTTGTCGTAGAGTCGGATATCATGGCATAGTGGGGTCGGTTTAGGGGGATCGAAGCCCTTTTTGACCCCAGTCGCCGACCCCACAAACCCGTCGAGCGACCCCACTTGGAAGCCGATGGAGAACCCCAGTGCCAAGCCTTACCGATGGAGAAATACGCCGCGCCCTGAAGGAAGTGGAACAGACGGGAAAGCAGGTCAGCCTCGTCGATGGGGAGGGCCACGGAACGGGACGCCTCGTTCTTGTGATGAAGCCCATGCCGACCCGGGTCACCGCCGACTGGATGGCTCAGCAGTGGCGCGATCAGAAGCGCATTAAGAAAAAGCTCGGATCATATCCTTCGATGCCACTGAGCAAGGCACGAGAGATGTTCAACCGCGATTTCGCGGACATGATCCAGAAGGGCCGCAGTATCAAGATCGCCGGCGACACGCGGCCTGGAACCGTCGCCGATCTCTTCGAGGCCTATGTCGCTTACCTCAAGGATGGGGAAAAATCGTCCTGGAAGGAGGCGGAAAAGGGCCTCAACAAGATCGCGGATACGCTGGGGCGTAACCGGCCTGCCCGTGACATCGAACCGGATGAGATCACGGCCATCCTCCGCCCCATCTATGAACGCGGCAAGCGCTCGATGGCCGATCATGTTCGAAGCTATATTCGATCCGCTTTTAGCTGGGGCCTCAAATCGGAGCACGACTACCGCTCAAACTCAGCACGTCGCTTCCGCTTGGTCTACAATCCGGCCGCAGGCATACCGACCGAACCCAAAAAGGTCGGAACGCGCTGGCTCGACGAGGATGAATTCCTCCGGCTCTACCGCTGGCTCGAATGCCCCGATACTCCCGTGCATCCGCCATACACCCGCGCGGTCAGGCTTCTGATGCTGACCGGGCAGCGCGTACAGGAGATCGCACGCCTACACGTCGACCAGTGGGACGCGAAGGAACGGATCATCGACTGGTCTAAGACCAAGAACGGAAAACCCCACGCCATCCCCGTGCCGACAATCGCCGCAGAGCTCATCGCGTCCATCAATGTGAACGAGCATGGCTGGTTCTTCCCCTCGGCAACTGACCCTTCCAAGCCGGTGAGCCACGGCACGCTCTATTCATTCATGTGGCGCCAGCGAGACCGCGAGGTCATTCCTTACGTGACCAATCGCGATCTCCGGCGGACCTGGAAAACGCTGGCCGGCAAGGCTGGCTTGTCGAAGGAAATCCGGGATCGTTTGCAAAATCACACGCTGCAGGATGTCAGCTCCAAGAGCTACGATCGGTGGAACTATATGCCAGAGAAACGTGCCGCCATGGCAAAATGGCACAAGTTCGCTCGGGCCTTGCTGACTAAAAAGAAGAGCAGCGCCGCGCTGAAAAAGGCGGCCTGAGCGTGCGAGCTTTCTTGATTGCTGGCGCCGCGATGGCCATCGGCACGGCGGCGCCGGCCCTCGCCGACCCATGCGAAGGCAGGCTCCCGTCGCGACCGGGTGTCACCTTCGTCGGGACCGTGCGCTATGTCGGCGATGGAGACGGTCTGTGCGTCGGCCACACTCCTGATCCAAATGAGTGGATCGAGGTTCGCCTAGCCGATTTCAATGCCCCGGAGTTGAACGCGCGTGATGGCTCTGCGGCCAAGGCGGTGCTCGAACGCCTGGCGCTGCGACGCGCCGTCACCTGCACGACGGAGCGCGGACGCAGCGGCCGTGTGGTTTCCTACGACCGGGTCATTGCCCGTTGTCGAATTGGCGAAAACAGCATCGGCGACCTGCTCCGTCAGGAAGGAAGCGTCGAGGGCGGCAACTGATGCGCCTTCGATTTTCATTGACCAGACATAGCTTGGAGGCTATATGATGTGGGAAATAGAATTCCACACGGCCTTCGAGCTGGAGTACGTCGCCTTCGAGCCTGTTGTACAGGACGCATTGCTGGCCGTGGCCAAGCTGCTGAGGGACTTTGGCCCACAGCTTGCGCGCCCGCACTGCGATACGCTCAAGGGCTCGCGATACTCCAACATGAAGGAGTTGCGGTTCGAGGCGCTGGATGGCGAATGGCGAGCAGCCTTCGCCTTCGACCCTCAGCGGCGAGCGATAGTTTTGGTGGCTGGCGACAAGTCGGGAGGGAGCCAGAAGCGCTTCTATGACCGCCTCATCGCAAAAGCGGATCTCCGGTTTTCCGACCATCTGGAAAGCCTGAAATCCGCAAAGAAGGGAAAGTGAAATGGGCCGGACCCTGAACGAGATCATCGCCGACCTGCCGCCCGAGCGACAGGCAGCCGTCGAAGCACGCTATCAGGAACTTAAGCAAGAGGTCGAAGGCCTGCGCGAATTGCGCCAGATCGCGGGCAAGGCGCAGGCGGACATCGCCACGGCTTTGCACATCAAACAGCCGTCGGTGTCCAAGATCGAGAAGCAGGCGGACATGTATCTTTCGACCCTGCGCAGCTATGTCGAGGCGATCGGCGGAAAGCTGGAACTCGTTGTGAATCTGCCGCAGCGCCCGGCGCTCAAGCTCCAAAATCTCGGCGACATCTCCGCAGTCGCCGCCGATGTCTTCCCAGCCCCCACCGTCGCCCGGCGGCGCAAGTCCGCAGCCACGCGCTGAAATAGGGAACCTCACCGGACGGTTGCGCCGCTAAGCACCCCTCACGATTTGAATCTTCCGGTCATGCCTGCACCTCATCAGGTTGGCCAGGCAGCGCGACGATATTTTCCGGCCCGAACCAATTTGTTAGCTTGGCCATCGCATTTGCGTTGAGAAGCTGTGTAAAGAGCAACGCCAAGCGAACCTTCGGTCGCGAGCAAGCGACGTAGAAAAGATTTCGATTATTCTCGAAGAATTCCAGCTTGTCGGCAGGTGGATCGGCATCGATCCACTCCAGCATCTGCGCAAAATTATACTTGTTCCAACCCCTGCCGACGACCACGAGCACATTCTCGAACTCGGCGCCCTTCACCCCATGTTTCGTGGCGAACGGCGTATGGCCATCGATGAACCGATCGAGCGCCATGAGCTCCACGTATGCAACCTGCCGCAATTTCCGCAACTGAGTGACACGCCGCGACTCTCCCTCGACAGGGTCAGGCCCCGCGTCCGCCAGTTTCTTCTCACGCTCCTCGACCGCATCTGGCAGCCGCATGTGCGGCTGCGCAGCGATGAAATCGATCACCTCGCCGATCGATCCGGAGAGCCGTAGCGCGATCAACGCCGCCATCGCATCAGCCCACGCGACCTTGTCCAGGTGCTTGCGAATGCGCGGCATGCCTGTGCCGAAGCACTCGAACATATCGCCGTAACGCTGCGCTTCGAACGCCGCGCAGGCCGGTTCGAGTTGGTCGGTCAGGAACTTGATATGAGGATCATCTTTCTTCAGCCATGGGTCGTTGAACTGACCGTAGATCGGCGGAATGCTCGCGTAACCCTGTTCGCGAGCCAGCACGCTATGGCTGAGCATCAGTATCTTGGTCTTCCCGACCGCGAAATCCCAGCCTTCGCCGCCGAGCCGTACCTTGATGTGATTGAAATATGCTCTGGCCGCATCGGCACTGGTGTCGCCGGTCCAATGACCGCCGCCCTGTCCAGTACGCCTCACGCCCGGCCAGGCATTGGTGTGGAAGACGCGCGCTTCGCCAGGCGCGTCAGGGTCGCTCACCATCTGCGGCAGATCGGGGCGCATACGGTTTAGCATCTGCACGATCGGGTCCGCCGATCGGAAGTTGGCGTTCTTGTCGATCACCGCAAGCGCGGCGTGCTCAACCGAGCCGCACCCATCGCCATAGATCTTCTGCCAATGGTCGCCGAAAAGCCCGATCAATGGGCCTTCGCCATGATCGAGAAACCAGGCCTTAAGCGCATCGACAAACGCTGCGTCAGTGTCCTGGTATTCGTCGATCAGCAGCACCGGATAGCGTGCGGTCAACACCGCGCGAAACTTGGGCAGCGCCATCGCATGAATCATCAACGCCAGCACATCCTCATGCCGGATCGTGACCTGCTGCTCCCCGACACTGGGATAGCCAAGCTCATAATGCACCCGCCGAGCACCAATGCCGCCAACGGGCTCCAGCCTCTCCGCCCAACCGGGCAATTCGGGCACGAGCGCACGCAGCGTCGTCTGGAAATCCTGCAGGATCGACCAGCAAAAGCCATGGACGGTCTCAGGCCGCACCGCCGGATGAGCTTCGATACGCGAGATTATCTCGTCCTTGGCGACGTTAGTGTATGTGATGCAGCCAACCTGCTGGCGCTGGCGAAGTAGCTCTGTGCCGCGCCGGTCGATGAGACGACGAAGCGCCTTGTCGAGCGAATAGGTTTTGCCCGCTCCGGCGCCTGCTTCCAGACGAAAGCTTTTCCCTTCGTCGAGGCATGCGAACATCCGTTCAAGCGCGACGCGGCCGGCGGCGTCGGCGGGACTTTCGGCGCCATCAGCCATGTTCGCCCACCTCAGCGACGTTCACGGCGACGCCAGCTACCCCGGCGAGAATCTCGACAGCAACCGCGGGGGGCGGCTCCAAGGGGGCTGGGTTACCCTGGGCCAACCACCGCAAACCCTCCGAAATGTAGCGGGGCACATTCCAGTCCGTGTGTTCGATCGCGTGCTCCAATGCGAACGTCGACTTTTTCTGCTCGGCCGCGTGCTCGTAGGCGAGTGCGGCGGCATCCCCATCGCCAAGTGGGAAGCGCTCAGGATTTGCAAGAATGAACGCATCTTCAAAGCTACGCGCACACGGCCCGCCGTCCGCCTCCGGGATCTGATAGGCAAGCCGGCGACTGCCAGCCATCTTGTCGGGCGACGTCTTCGCCAACAATGCAGCCGGCGACACTGCATTTCCGAACCAGGCCTTGATGCAGCCGTTGCTGGTGAACTGACCGTCCGCGACAGGAACCGCCACGTGCTTCCCTTTGTCATTCGGCTTCACGGCGTCGATGTCGGTGATGATCAGCGCGCGCAACTCAAGGAAGGCGAGAAGATCGAAAAACCGGTGCGCGTAAGCGCCACCAACCTCCATCACCGTCAGATATTGGCTACCGAGCTGTGGCTCGCCAGCGGCCGCAGCATCAGTCTTCCGGATCATCGCGGGGAGCAAGAGCCGCTCCGACGTGCCTTCGATGAGCACGGCCTTGTCAGCGAAGAATAGGTCACATCGAGTCAGGGTTAGATATTGGTGCAAGAATTCACGGTCGGGGGCCGGCGCATCGCCCATTCCCTGCCGCAGGTCCTTGATGACCGACCGACGTAAGCCCTCGCCGTCCGTCACAGACAGGAAATACCGCATGGACTCAAAGCGCGCTTCATTCGCCATGTGCGGAGAATGCGTGGTTACGACGAACTGCACCGGCCAAGGACGGTTCTCGTTGAGCTGCGCGACGAACGCGCTCGTGATCTGGTCGAGCTGACGAATGAAGACCTCTTGCATCTGCGGATGCAGATGGGCCTCAGGCTCCTCGATAAAGACCAAATGCACGCCGGCAGCCGCCGGACTTGCCTGATATTCGCGAAAGAAACGGAGCAGCTGAAGCAGCATGTAGACGAGGTTGCGTACGCCGAGCCCGTTGTAGGTCTCGGGCAAAGTGACGCCGTTCACGCCAACATAGCGGACCTTGGTATGGTCGTTCAGGAGCTTGTCGACATCGAAGCTCGTTTCGGTGACGAGCCCGGGATCGGCCAAGCCTGGATAGCCGAACAGATCGAAGGTGGGCAGCAAGGAGGTAAGCTTCGCATTGAAGCCGACATGCAGGTCTCCCTGGATCTGTTCCACCGCCGCCTTCAGCTGCTCGGCCGTCGTTCGCTTTTCCGGGTCGAGCGGATCGGTCAACGCCGACTGAAACAGCACTTCAACGACTTTGCCGAGCACATCGCGTTCGCGATGGGTGTCATCATCCAGTCCGCGCTGCGCGTTGATGAAGCCCCCGTGGACCAGGGCGGTGAGCGTCTTCGGTTCCAAGGCCTTGCGATTGGTCGGGTCATTGGGATCGACCGCCTCGAGCGACGACGCATAAGCCGCCGGCAATCGGCTACCGAGTGCGCGAAACAGGGCGATGCGGTCGGCAGCCACGTCCTCGCCTGGCGCGACGATGCCGGCGAACAGCGTCTCGGCTGCCGTCGCTCGTGGACCAAAGGTGAGAACCAGCCGCGCTTCTGAACAGTCTGGATTGAGATCGATGATGCAGTCGCTGAGCGGCCCAAGATCCGGCGCATCGACCTCGTAGGCAATGTCGAGCGTGATCGTGATCGACGGGAGGTGGCCGCGGACATCGGATGACTCGGCACCGGCCCGGAAAGCATCGAACGCGGTCCAAAAGCACTCATGACAGCCGAGGGAGAAATCCTCCAGCTTGAACGCCAGCGTCCGTTCGGAGAGGAGCCGCCGAAACAGCTCGGCGATCGAGGTCTTGCCACTGTTATTGCGGCCGACGATGACCGTGGTCCGCTCCTCTAGTCCTATCGCGACCTTTCTCAGGAGCCGGAAATTTTCGATCTCCACATGCTTGATTCGCATTCGCTTCCGCCCCTCACCCGCCAATGCCCATTCACTGGACTATTTTGGTCCTAATAACTTTATTCTATTTCGGCGTTTCTCGAAATTGTTCATTCGATTCTTGATACTCGTTCCGCAAGCCCGCTTAGGACGCGCTAGCGTCCACACTTTGCCGAGAGGGGAAAGCCTTGTATGGGGAATTCCTTGTCAAGGCCCGCCGGACAGACGTTCGATCTATGTGGTGTCGGCTTCAGCGAGCTCAAAGCGGCCGATCGACAGCTGCCACGGCGCCTGGGCCGCTCTTAGGCGGCTCGCGCTTAGCCACGCTGAGTAAGGCCGCGCCGCACAGAGCGGAGATTAGGGATCCGACCAGCACGCCGACCTTCACCTCATCTTGCAGGGCCGGGTCCGGGAAGGCGAGCAGGCCGATGAAGAGGCTCATGGTGAAACCGATGCCGCAAAGCAGCGCTACGCCATAGAGTTGCGGCCAGGAGGCGGCGACGGGAAGGTTGGCCAATCTGAGCTTGATCGCCAGGGCTGCGGCGCCGAAGACGCCCACCTGTTTGCCGATGAAGAGGCCTAGCGCCACGCCCAGGGTGACGGGCTCGAGCAGAACGCTGGCGCTCATGCCGGCGAACGAGACGCCGGCGTTGGCGAAACCGAACACCGGCACGATCAGGAAGGCGACCCACGGGCTCAAGCCATGCTCCAGGCGGTGCAGCGGCGAGGTCATGTCGTCGGGCGCAGCCTTGGAGCGGCGCAGGGGGATGGTCAGCGCTAGGACGACGCCAGCGACGGTGGCGTGGACTCCGGAGAGCAACACCAGCCACCACAGAGCCGCGCCGAGCACCAGATAGGGTGCGAGCCGAGCTATCTTCAATCGGTTGAGGCCGATCAGCAGCAGGGTAGCGACGCCAGCCCCACCCAGCGCCGCGAGGTTGAGCTCCGCCGTGTAGAAGACGGCGATCACCAGCACCGCCCCCAAGTCATCGACGATGGCCAAGGTGGCGAGGAATACCTTCAGGCTGGTGGGAACCCGCGAGCCCAGCAGGGACAGTACGCCCAGCGCGAAGGCGATGTCGGTGGCCGTAGGTATGGCCCACCCACGCAGGGTTTCGGCATTCGCTGCATTGACGGCGGCATAGATCAGCCCAGGAACGACCACACCGCCCGCCGCGGCGATCCCGGGGAGCGCGCGGTTGGCCCAGGTGGAGAGTTGGCCGTCCAGGAACTCGCGTTTGATCTCCAGGCCGACGAACAGAAAGAACAGGGCCATCAGCCCGTCGTTGATCCAGTGCAACACGTCGAGCCCGCCCAAGGGGGCGTGGAGAATCTGGAAGTAGCTTCCCGCCAGCGGCGAGTTGGCTACGAAGAGGGCCAGCGCCGCTGCGCCCATGAGGAGAATTCCGCCGGCGGCCTCGCTATCGAGGAATTCGCGGAGGACAGACGTGCGACGAATGGGCGGGCGCATGGCGTGGCTCTCCGCGCTGGCGGCCCGACCAACGTGAAACCTGACCGGCCGTTGTGGCCGAGCACCCTCGGTCGGCTATGACATCAGAAGGCCTCGCTCATCAACCGTGGTCGGTAAGCTTCGCCGGACATACGTTCGATCTTGATCCGAGGGGAGCTCGCTGTCGGGCGCGATAGTCGCACCGCAACCTTGTATTCGGTTGGCCCTTGGGGCCTGGACCATGAAGCAGCCATTCGCTTCAAGTGCGAGTCTCCGAGGCGGCGGGCACATTCTTCCCTCGGCGTATTGGCCACGGCGTTCCTCGTGTCACCGCCACCTCGGATCTGATCGACGACGTGCGCGCCTGCGATCGCCGTCAAACTCTGTCGTTCCTGCGGGTCAGCGCCGCTCTCATGCCGCGCGCAGGACCAGGCCGTCGGGTACGGCGCCGGTTGTCACCAGCCGCCAAAACGCGATCAGCAGCTTGCGGGCCAGGGCGACGATCATCTTCTTTCGCCCAGTTGGCGCCGCTTCGGTTCGGAAGCGGTACCAAGCGGCCAGGCCACTGCCCTTCTGGAACATCAGGAGACGCCAGGCCAACTGGATTAGGCCGCGGCGCACACGGGCGTTGCCGGACTTGGCCAAGCCCTTCTCTCGTCGCCGGGACCCGCTCTCATCGGGCGAGCCGGTCAGGCCGGCGTAGCGGGCTACGGCCCGGCGATCCCGCAGCGGCCGCGAAAGGACCTCCTGGACCAGCATGTCGGCGGTTTCCAGGCCGACGCCGACAACCCGAGCGAGCAGCACGACCATCGCATTGGACCGTGAGTGCGGCGCCGTCTGCAGGCGAGCTAGCCGGTCGCGTTCGATGGCCTCGATCTGCTCACGCACCACGCTCAGGCGGGCCAGATCGCGTCGGATTTCGTCCAGGGTGTTGGGCGGCAGGGCTGTACCCTCCGGCGTGACTAGTGTCTCGAGCTGCTTGGCCGCCCGGCGCAGCGCCGGGTTGAAGCCGCGCACACCGAGCCGAAGCAGGCCCGACTTTACGCTGTTGATGATCCGGGTCCGCTCACCGACCAGGCTCTCGCGCTCGCGGCTCGGCCGCTTGGCGTCCTCCTCTTCGGGGCTGGGGATGGCGACCATGCTGCAGTGGCCGCGCTCGCCGCGCAGCCAGCCGAAAAACACACGCATCAGCATGGCCGAGTCTAGCCGGTCGGTCTTGGAGCGGCGATGCTCACGCGACACTGCCACGCTGGTCGGATGGATGACGTGGGTCTCGCAGCCACGGGCCTGCAACCACCTCGCCAACCAGAAGCCATCGCGGCCGGCCTCGTAAGCGACGATCATCCGGCTGATCGGCCGGCCGGCGGTCTCCGCCTCGACCCGCCAGCGCGTCAGTAGCTGCTCCAGCGCCGCCGGATCGGGGTCCAGCTTCTTCAGAGGTCGCCGCGCGACCCCAGGCAGCGTGCCGGCGACCAGCCAGCTTGCGTTACTCAATTCGATCACCGCGACCACTGCTGACTCTTGGTCAAAGGCCACAAGGGAACGGCTCAGATCATCTACCGGCTTCATCGGGGCGTCTC
This sequence comes from Phenylobacterium immobile (ATCC 35973), assembly GCF_001375595.1. Classification (NCBI taxonomy): domain Bacteria; kingdom Pseudomonadati; phylum Pseudomonadota; class Alphaproteobacteria; order Caulobacterales; family Caulobacteraceae; genus Phenylobacterium; species Phenylobacterium immobile. The sequence continues at coordinate 2,169,673 of NZ_CVJQ01000001.1, forward strand.
CGTGAGGTGGAAGAAGCGACGATGCTCTCAAATCTTCAGCACCGGCCCCATAGCTTCTTCCCCTGCGCCCGAGTCTTGCGTCTCGGTCGACCCCTTCTGCGGGAGGCCCCGCAACGCCCCTAATAGAGGAAGAGGACGGACCGGCTTTGCCGTGACGGGTTGAGGGCTGGAGAAGAGGTCTCCGGCGCCCGTCATGGAGATTGGTCCCATGACCCAGGTTTCAGTTCTCGAGGCCCGCCGCGATACCAGCGGCGGCTACAAAGTGGATGTCGGCCGCGGCGAGCGCATCGGCCGCGTCTCGTCGGAATGGTTCTCGCGCCCGGCCGATGAGCGATATCTGTCGCTGTCCGAGCTAGCGCGGTCCGTCCGTGATCGCGCCGATCGCAGCCGGACCCGCATGGTGGAAAGCGCGCTCATCCATGTCGAGGCGAACCGTAGCGACCCGGAACGGCTGGCGTTGATCCTGCCAGGCACGGATACGCCCATCGCCCCGACCCATTGGAGCTTCGGCCAACTCGCGAGCCTGGTCGGCGCGCCGGCAGCCTATCTGCGCCAGCTTCCCGCGCCGCTCGCCGCGATCAACCTGCAATATGGCCTGACGTCCAGTCGGGCGGAGCAGATCAAGACGCTGGAAACCGATAACGGCCGTGTCGAACTGCGCGCCGTCACCGGCCCGGACTACGGCCGCATCTACGATCACGAACTGGTCGAGGCCGTGCAACGCATCGCCGGCAACGGCACGGGTGATACACGTTGGAAAGTGCCCGGAGTGCTCGACTGGTCGACGGGCATCTACAATCCGCGCGTCGACATCACCAAGGACACCACGACGCTCTATGCCTCCGATCGCGACGTCTTCCTCTTCCTGGTCGACGATCTGATCCGATCGAGGCCGGCCGACTCCCGGACGGCTCGCCGGATCTCTACTTCCGGGGCTTCTATTGCTGGAACTCCGAGGTCGGCGCCAAGACGCTTGGCATGGCGAGCTTCTATCTGCGCGCGGTTTGCCAGAATCGAAATCTCTGGGGCGTGGAGGATTTCGAGGAGATCACCATCCGCCATTCCAAGTATGCCGCCAACCGCTTCGCTCATGAGGCGGCGCCGGCGCTGCTGAACTTCGCCAATTCCTCACCGCTGCCTTTCGTCAACGGCATCAAGGCGGCGCGCGAGCGGATCGTGGCGCGCAGCGACGAGGATCGCAGCGACTTCCTGCGCCGTCGCGGCTTCTCCAAAGCCGAAGCCGGCAAGATCATCGACACGGTGTTGGCCGAGGAAGGCCGTCCGCCGGAGAGCATCTTCGATTTCGTTCAGGGCATCACCGCCGTCGCGCGCGACAAGCCGCATCAGGACACCCGCCTCGACATGGAGGCCAAGGCGAAGAAGCTGCTCGAGCGAGCCGCCTGACAGTCGCAAAGCCGGAGATGCGGTTTTCCGTGTCTCCGGCTTTGCGCTTCCGCGTGTCCCCAATTCCGTTCCGCGGCGCTGCCCCCTTTAGAGGAAGAGGGCGGCGCTTCGCTTCGTGACGGGTTGGAGGTCGAGAGAGAGGCTCTCGGCCGCCCGTCGCGGAGTGCATTCCAATGGCTACTGCTGCGAAGAAAATCACCCTGTCGTCATCGCGCGACATCCCCTTCAACCAGCTCGTTATCTCCCAGTCGAACGTCCGGCGGATCAAGGCCGGCGTGTCGATCGAAGAGCTGGCCGAGGACATCGCCCGGCGAACACTGCTGCAGAGCATCACGGTTCGGCCGGTGCGCGATGCGGACGGCAACGAGACCGGCATGTTCGAGATCCCTGCCGGTGGACGCCGCTATCGGGCACTCGAACTGCTGGTGAAGCAGAAGCGCCTCGCCAAAAATGCGCCAGTGCCCTGTGTCATCCGGGAGGGCGGCATGGCCGAGGAGGACTCGCTCGCTGAAAACATCCAACGGGCGCCGCTGCATCCGCTGGACCAGTTCCGCGCCTTCCTGACCTTCCGCGAGAAGGGCATGTCCGAAGAAGAGATCGCCGCCAACCAGTTCGTGTCGGTCGCGGTCGTGAAGCAGCGCCTGCGTCTGGCGTCGGTCTCGCCCAAGCTCCTCGATGTCTATGCCGCCGACGGTATTACCCTCGATCAGCTGATGGCGTTCACGGTCAACGGCGATCATGAGCGGCAGGAGCAGGTCTTCGAGCGCCTCGCACAGGGCTACGGCAAGGAGCCGCATCTCATCCGCCGGATGCTCACCGAGGGCGCGGTCCGCGCCGCCGACAAACGTGCGCAGTTCGTCGGGCTGGAAGCTTACACCGAAGCCGGCGGCGTCATCATGCACGACCTGTTCCAGGGTGACGACGGCGGCTGGCTGCAGGATGTCGGCCTTCTCGACATGTTGGTGGCCGAGAAGCTGCGTGAGCAGTCCGGGGCGATCTCCGCCGAAGGCTGGAAGTGGATCGATGTCGCGCCAGACTTCCCCTACGGCCACACCTACGGCCTGCGCCACCTCCGTGGCGAGCAGCTCCCTCTCACCGAGGAGGAACAGGCCACCCGCGACGCCCTTCAGGCCGAGTTGGACGGACTGGAGGAAACCTATGCCGATGCCGAGGAACTGCCCGAAGAGGTGGACGAACGGCTCGGGGAGATCGAGACCGCGATCAGCGCGCTCGACGATCGCCCGATGGTCTTCGATCCCGAGGAGATCGCGCGGGCCGGTGCTTTCGTCAGCATCGACGGATCGGGCAACCTGCGGATCGAGCGCGGCTATGTCCGCCCAGAAGACGAACGGCCGATTGAGCCGGAAGTCGATCCCGAGATCGAGGACGGCGTCAACATCATCGCGGCGCACATGGAGCATGAGGACGATCACCTCACTGTGGACATCGAGACGGCGGCGGACCCCGAGGGAGACGACGGCCTGAAGCCGATCCCGGACCGCTTGATGACCGAACTAACCGCCCATCGCACGCTGGCTCTGCGCCACGCGCTCGGCGAGCGACCCGATGTCGCCTTCCTCGCCGCGCTCCATGCGCTCACGCTTCGGGCCTTCTATCACTATGGCTCGGACACCTGCCTGGAGTTCGACCTGAAGAGCGTCAGTTTCGGCGCGCAGGCGCCGGGTCTGAATGACAGCAGCCTGGCCGCGGCAGTCGACGGCCGCCATCAGGCGTGGGTGGCGGCGCTTCCCAAGGAGCCCGGCGAGCTGTGGGAGGCGCTGCAGGCGTTCGACGGCGACAGCCGCCACGCTCTGTTTGCCCATTGCGTGTCGCTGTCGGTCAACGCGATCCACGAGGCTTACAACCGTCGGCCTCGTGCGCTCGCCCACGCCGACCAGCTCGCCCAGGCGGTCGATCTCGACATGGTGGCGGCCGGTTGGGAGCCCACGATCGACACCTATCTCGGCCGTGTCACCAAGGCCCGCATCCTCGCGGCGGTGCGCGAGGCGAAGGGTACGCGCGCCGGTGATCGCATCGAGCACCTGAAGAAGGGCGACATGGCCGAGAAGGCGCAGGAACTGCTCGCCGGGTCCGGCTGGTTGCCGGAGCCGTTGCGCACGCCCGGCCACCCGGTCACCGCGGTCGATGACGCATCGGCCGTCGAGACTGACCAGTCCGACGATCGTGGGGTCGAGGACACGGCGGAAGACGGCGGCGAAACGGCCATGGCGGAATCCGAGCCGCAGATCGAAGATGAGCCGGCCGAGATCGACATGCATGTGATCGCGGCAGAATAGCCGAAGGAGCAACACGTCCCCCGAGGGCCCGCCGGCAACGGCGGGCCCATTTTTCGTCTCGGAGTCCCGCGATGCAACCTGCCACAGATCTTGCGCGACGGCTGGCTGCTCAGGCCGAGGCCGTTTGTCGCCATTATCTCTTCACCGGTCATCGGGAAGGCCGCTATTGGCTGGTCGGCGATGTGCGCAATACGCCGGGCCGCTCGATGTTCGTGCGGCTGAAGGGCGGCGAAACTGGCAAGGGCGCGGCCGGCAAATGGACCGACGCCGCCACCGGAGAGCATGGCGACCTGCTGGACGTCATCCGCGAGAGCTGCGGCCTGATCGACTTCAAGGACGTCGCCGATGAGGCGCGCACCTTCCTGTCAATGCCGCATCCCGAACCGGACCGTCCTCTTGGTGGCGAGCGTAAGTCGCCGGCGCCATCAGGATCACCGGAAGCAGCACGACGGCTGTTCGCCATGGCGCAGCCGATTTCGGGCACACTCGTAAAGACGTATCTCCGCACACGCGGCATTACGGATTTGCACGGCACCGGAAGCCTTCGCTTCCATCCTCGCTGCTATTACCGGCCTGACGAGCACTCCCCAACCGAGACTTGGCCGGCGATAATCGCATCGGTCACCGATTTGGGCGGACGTCAGACCGGGGCGCATCGCACATGGCTCGCCCCTGACGGCTCGGACAAAGCCCCGATCGACACGCCGAGACGGGCGATGGGCGACCTTCTGGGACATGCCGTTCGCTTCGGCGTGGCGGGCGAGGTGATGGCGGCGGGCGAAGGCATCGAGACGATGCTGTCGCTAAGGATGGCGCTGCCCAACATGCCGATGGCGGCGGCGCTCTCGGCGGCACATCTCTCGGCCATCCTGTTCCCCGACACGCTGCGCCGGCTCTACATCGCCCGCGACAACGATCCGGCTGGCGACGGTGCGATGGCGACGTTGATCGAACGGGCGAACGCGGCCGGTATCGAGGCGGTCGTGGTGTCTCCAAACCTGGGCGACTTCAACGAGGATCTTCGCCTAGCTGGCCTGGACAGCCTCCGGGCAGCGACCCGGGTGCAGATCGCGCCACAGGACGTCGCACACTTCATGGCGCTGGCGGCATAGGCCGACAGAAGAATGCAGGCTGCGGGTGCGCCGTCGTCGGCATCGCTCGGATGATCTTGAGGTCGGAGAGAACCGCGCCCCGGCCTTCGAGAGGGCGATCGGCCAGCAAACGGCCCGGACCCGCAATGTCTGCGGCGGACTATTTTCCGGCGCGGCCAAGGGCCGCTTTCCATCGCGAAGCAAAATAGCGCGCCTTCGTCATCCTCCGCTGTGCTCCGGCCCTCCGCTTCGCTGCGGGTGCAGGTCCGAACCGCCCGCCGGCTTTCGTCGCCATGAAGGCCGCGAGGGTCGCGGTCGAACCGACGGAGCATCCCGATGAGCGAGCACGACGACTTTGAGCCGCACCACGCCTCTTCACCCACCGACCATGTCCTGAGCGAACTCCAGCTTTACGGCTACCGTCCCTTCACGGATGAGCCCGATCCACGACCGCTTCCGGAGGGCGCCCATGTCGCCGGCGCCATCGCCGATATCTTCGACGCACTGATCGTCACTCTGGAGGACACCCGCCTCGAGCCCGACCTCGACGATCTCCTCTGGTCGACGGTCAACGTCTTCCACCGAGCCACCGACCGGATCGAGCGCGAGTTGGACGTCAATGAGCAGGCGCAGCGTCGCGGTCAGCGCGAACAGGATGGCAGCGAAGTAAAGGCCGTCGAGCTGGAACGCCTGACGGCGGAGGGCCAAACCATGATCGAACGCCGCAACGCCTTCGAGCTGATGCGCGACCAGGCCGCCGAACACTATGAGCGCCACACCGGGTCGAACTGGCGTCCCCGCAGCGGGTCGATGGTCAACCACCGCAATCTCACCTCGGCGATGATCGACAGCCGGGACTTCCTTGCCGCCAAGAAGCGCGCCGACAATCAGGTGCTGCTACCCGCCGGCCCGAAAATCGCCTTCACGGGCGGGCTCGACTTCAACGATCACCACCTGATCTGGGCCAAGCTCGATCAGGTTCACGCCAAACATCCCGACATGGTGCTGCTGCACGGCAAGTCGCCGAAGGGCGCCGAAAAGATCGCGGCCAAATGGGCCGACACCCGCAAGGTGCCCCAGGTCGGCTTCGCGCCCGACTGGACGAAGCACGCCAAGGCCGCACCGTTCAAGCGCAACGATCAGATGCTCGACGTCCTGCCGATCGGAGTCATCGTCTTCCCCGGCACCGGCATTCAGGACAACCTCGCCGACAAGGCGAAGAAGCTCGGCATCCCCCTGTTCGATTTCCGCCCGAAGGGAGGCGGCGCGTGAGCGCCGTCTCAATCATGGCGACCATATCTCGCGGCTGAAGACGAGGTCGCCAGAGAATGGCACCACGCCGTCGAGTTCTCGCCGGTCGTCGATGGCAATGGTTACATGCGGGCGAAAAACGCGATGTTCCCAGCCAGCACCCGCGATCCTGAACTCGCGGTGGCGTGTGGCGATAGTCACGGACCTGAACATCAAGGCGATGACCCCTCCCATGCGCGCGATAAGCCGACGCGGTGACGCCGGAGCGACCAGCACCGATGCGTCCGGGATCAGGGTGATGACATCAATCGCATTGTACGTTTTCGCGATGGTGACATGCCAGTTTGAGGGGTCGATGTCGTTGAAGCCCGCTGAACGAGCCCAATCCGCCACGACTTCAGAGTTCGCTAGGGGTCGTACTACCGTCAGCATGAGAAATACTCTAGGTATAGACACACTATTATCGGGCAATTCCGACGATCTTTCCACCGGCATCAGACCTCGCAGATATCTGATGAACGACAGATGCCGCGTGGCGAATGCGCTATTCCTTGATCCAAGCAAAGGATTGACGCCATCAACCCGAGTCGTGACCGACAGCTCGGTAACGATGCTTTGACGGGCAGCGTTGAATGGGCGTTTCTTTTGTGGCCCAGGTCATGGCGGAAAACCATCTCCCGCTTCCATAGCGCTAATCCTTGGTCCAGCCGAGGGCTTGACGCCATCAACCCGTGAAGGGTCGGCTATGCGAGCATGCCGCCGCTGCGGCTTCGCCTTCGCGGTGATTGCGGCCATCGGCCGGACACATCGGGCGCCTGTCGCGCGGGAGATGGCCTCCCGCCTCCAAGACAGGAGCCGGTCAGATGTCCCTCAAGCAAGCTCACGCATTCGCCTTCAGCCTCGCCACCACCCTCATGGTTTCAATCGTCATCTTCCAGGCTGGCGACGGCACCATGGGCGTCATGCCCGCCGGCGAATATGACGGCGAAGCCGCCGCCATCATTCACGAGGTCGATCCCTTCGCCCGCTGATCGCGGGCAAGGCGTCGCCGCCGCAAGCGGAAATCCCTCGGGATTTCCGCTCCCGTCCCGCCGCCTCTTCGGCTATACTGGCAACGCGTCGTGGTGGTGGTGGAGGCGCAACCGTCAGACCTTTTCTCACGGAGAACACCACCATGATTTTCATTGGTATCCTCGCCAGCATCGCCGCGATCGGCGGCCTATGCTGGCTGTTGTTCACCCTGGCTGTGTTTGCATTGCCGTTCTTCGCAGGCGTCAGCGCCGGGACATGGGCCTATCAGACCGGCGCCGGCTGGCTCGGCGCGATCATCGTTGGCCTCGTCGGCGCCGCACTAACGCTGGGGCTTGGGCAGTTCCTGCTCGCCATCATCCGTCCGCTCTGGATACGCCTCGCGATCGCACTCGCCTTCGTCGCGCCTGCGGCGCTCGCTGGCTACCACGCGACGCACGGCATCGTGAAACACACCATGCCCTCCGACACCTGGCAGACCATCTTCTCCGTCATCGGCGCGGTCGCAGTCGGCATCACCGCCTTCGTGCGGATCACGGGAATGGCAGCGGCCACGGGCCCGTCCGGCCGGAGCCTTGCGCGGACCTGACCTGTGTCATCGTCGTTGCGAAGGCTAGACCTGCGATGGGCGGCGACCGCCCTCGCCGCCTGAGGCCGCTGGATTGAAGTGTTGGGCGCGGATCGACGCTAGCTCCCGGGAAGCGACCTTCGTTGGAGCGCTACCGTGGCAGGACCATGTCTCTGCGGCACATCGAGGATCCGGTGCGGCGATCTCACAAATGGCGGTGGAGGGTCAGGATGCGGCAGTGGTGCCCTGCCGGGAGGAGACGAAGCCCGCGAGCGTTGATGCGACACCAGTCTGCCAGTGCGGGACGGCCGCCATCTTCTCCGTTCTGACCGTGCCTCAACCGCTCCAAACGGCCTCTTCAATGGCCTGATCTGGCCGAAGGTCGGCTGCGCCTCGATCGCCTATGACGCAACAGCGGCGTCAAACTTTCTTCCCCTGCCGGCTGCGCCGCCATTCCTCGCGGGACAAGAAAGTCCTCCTTAGCTGTCAGGCCCCTTCGGGGTGCGCCGTCGATCGCCTCCGGCCTACCGATCGCCATCGAGGCCGCAATGGTGCGGGCTCGGGAACGGAAAACGGAGACTAACAATGGCGACCATCGGCACCTTCAAGAAGACCGGCTCGAACGAGTTCACCGGCGAAATCGTCACCCTCAGCGTCCAGGCCAAGGGCGTGCGCATCGTCCCCGACCAGCGTGCCACTGGCGAGAACGCCCCCAGCCACCGGGTTTTGGTCGGCCGCGCGGAGATCGGCGCCGCCTGGTCCAAGCGCTCCAACGAAGGCCGCGACTATCTTGGCCTCAAGCTGGACGATCCGAGCTTCAACGCCCCCATCTACGCCAACCTCTTCGACGACGAGGACGAGAGCTTCTCGCTGATCTGGTCCCGCCCCAACGGGCGGCGCGGCGACTGAGGCCCGCGCAAGGCCCCGGCCGGACAGGCCGGGGCCTTCGGCACCGAGGCGACCGAATCAGTTACGGCCTTTATCGATCGCACAGAGCCCGAACAGCTACTTCTGGCTAGAAAATCCCACTAAGAGCGACTATTATAGTCGTAGTTTTGGCGTGCGCGTAGGTCCGTGTGGGAGGTGATCATGCATGATCACCTCCCGACAATTTCGGGCCGCACGCGCGTTGCTGGGTTGGACACAGGAGACGCTCGCTGACAAGGCCCGGGTCTCATTGACCGCGCTCAAGCGCCTCGAATCCCTCAGTGGTCTCGAGGTCTTTGAGAGTACGCGCGATGAGGTGAGAAGGGCGTTCGAACGCGCAGGCATCGTCTTCCTGAACTCCGATCAGGGCAAGGGAGTGCTGCTCGTTGATGCAAAGCAGGAAAGCTGACGTTCGACACGTCGCGGCGTTGCCACATCTTCCCGCGCCAGGGCCTTGCGTCGTCGTTCCGGTCCAATCACGGTTAACAATCTCCTCCATTTTGGATACATCTCGCGATCGGGGGATGTTGTGACCAAAGACGATTTTCTTGATCAGCCACCGGCCGGGGCGGCGTTGACCGCCTATGATCAGGAGCATCTGAAGCTCTACGTCCGGCTGCTCGACGCCGATGCCGCCGGCGCCGACTGGCGTGAAGTCGTCGAAGTTCTCTTCGGCCTCGATGCCAAGATCGAACCGGAGCGCGTCCTACGCATCTACACCAACCATCTCGACCGCGCGAAATGGATGACCACCAGCGGCTTCTGTGAGCTGCTCCAGGGCCGCCTGCACTGAGGTGATGCGCAAACCGCATCACGTTGCGGCCACTTCGTTCTTCCCCCGCTCCATTCAACCGGGGATCGTATCCCCTGCGTAACTCGCGTTGTAAAACATTGCGTAGAGGCGGTGGAGGATGTCCGAGGATGAAAGTTGGCGGTCTGAAACCGCCTACGACTATATCGAAAAGTTGACTCCCGGCGATCTTGCCTGGGAATTCTTGCGTCGTAATCCCGATTACAGAAAGTCATATCAGGAGTTGCTGGACGTCGGACGACTGACCGAAGACGTCGCTCGGGAGTTTGCCGAACAATGGGGGTTGCGATTTCGTCGCCGACCCTCGCAACTCCGCGCTCATCCAGCCGATCTTCTGGATACCGCAAACCGATCCGGCGACACTTCCGCTCATCGCTGGTCCGAAGCCGGCGGGAGATCTCAGCGTCCGGGTTGACGATCTGCAAGCCCACGCGGTCGTCGAGCATGAAGCTGGCCTGATGCGACTCGCTCTGCAGGGCGAGCCCTACGATGTGGCCCTGGCCGACGTCGATGATGCCCGTCCCCTCGGCGCGTTCATACTGCTCGACGAACTGACGCCCGATCGGCTCACCGCCGTCGAACGTCTTTGGCAGGCGATGTTCGGCAGGCGCACGGCGCCCGATCCACGCATGACACCCCAGAGACGTCAGCGCGCGCGCCAGATGCTGCGCGCCGTCGATGCCCGCGAGAGCGGCGCCATCTACCGCGTCGTCGCCGAGCAACTCTTCCCTCAGCACAAAATCGACGCGGCGTCCTGGGTCGGCGACCCCATCCGGGAAATTACCATCCGCCTCGCCCGCGATGGCATGAAGCTCGTTCGCGGCGGCTATCGCACCTTGCTGCGCCGCCCACGCCGAGATCGCTGACACCGCTCGGGTGTCGATTTTAGCCGCTTACTTCGACATCGTCGAAGCCGCCGTCTCCGCGCCACCGTGCTCGCAACCCGCCGCTCATTCGCAGCGGCCTCCCGCGAGACCACGGAGGTTCGATCATGGCCGAAAAAGCCGCCAATATACCGCCACGCTACCTGCGCACGCAGGAGGCGGCGCGCTTCCTCGGCCTGTCCGAACGCACCCTCGAAAAGCACCGCACCTACGGAACCGGGCCGACTTATCGCAAGCTTGGCGGCCGCGTCGTCTATTCGGTCGATGACCTCCAGGCCTGGGCGGATCGCGGTCTCGTCACCTCGACCTCCGATCCGCGCGGCGGCACCGTGCTGCCGGCCAAACGCCAGATCGCCTCGCCCGCCGCCGGCGGCCGCTTCCCGCGCTGAGACGACCGGCCGTGTCGTCCCACCCCCACCATCGCGAGGAGCGCGCGCAGCTCGATCTATTCCGGGCGCTGCCCGGCGATCTCGCGCCGCGCGATGCGCAGGACCTCATGGCCTACCCGTTCTTCTCGCTCGCCAAGTCGAAGCGCCTGGCGCCGATCGACTTCAAGGCGGGGTCGGTGAAGATCCGCGTCGAAGCCGTGCCCGAACATGGCATGGCCACGATCTGGGACGCCGACGTCCTCATCTGGGCAGCCTCGCAGATCGTCGAAGCGCGCGATGTCGGCTTGCGTCCGTCGCGCCTGATGGCGACCACCCCCTATGAGATTCTGAACTTCATCGGCCGCGGCGTGTCGCTCCGCGACTACGACCGCCTCAAGGCCGCGCTCGACCGGCTGCAGTCGACCACTGTCGCGACCTCGATCCGCCAGCCGACCGAGCGGCGGATGCACCGCTTCTCCTGGATCAACGAATGGAGGGAGCGCGCCGATCACCGCGGCCGGCCGCTCGGCCTCGAGCTGATCGTCCCCGACTGGTTCTACGGGGCCGTGCTCGACGACGCGCTCGTGCTGACGATCGACCGCAAATACTTCGATCTCACCGGCGGGCTGGAGCGTTGGCTCTACCGGCTGGTACGCAAGCACGGCGGCAAACAGGAGTTCGGCTGGAGCTTCGACTTCCCCCACCTCCATGCCAAGTCCGGCAGCCTCTCGCCGCTTAAGCACTTCGCCTACGACCTGCGCGACATCGTCCGCCGCCAACCGCTGCCGGGCTATCGCCTGACCATCGAGCACTGCGTCGGCGGTCCCGAAATCCTGTCCTTCGTACCCACCGATCCCGACGCGCTCGGCATCCCGCGCCGCCGTCGCCGCTCGACAACTCGCCCTGGGGATAAGCTGTGAATCATCTCGTGCTATCAGGGACCGGCCCTATCGTGCCATCGGGGACCGGATGCTCGTGCTATCGGGGACCGAAATGGCCGATTCCTCGCGCTGAATCAGCAGCTTGCGAGCCCTGTAACTTATCTAACCTAGATTCCTACGGAATCTTTCTAACGGACCCGGCTTTTTCGCGCCGTGTGGACCAGTCCCCGATCGCGGGGAGACCGTCATGATCGTCGCGCTCCTCAATCAGAAGGGCGGCGTCGGCAAGACGACGCTGGCGCTACATCTCGCCGGCGAATGGGCCCGCGGCGGCAAGCGCGTCACCCTGATCGACGCCGATCCCCAGGGCTCGGCTCTGGACTGGTCGCAGCAACGGAGCCGGGAGGGATTGCAGCGGCTGTTCGGTGTCGTCGGCCTGGCGCGCGATACGCTCCACCGTGAAGCGCCGGAGCTGGCGCGTGACGCCGACCATGTCGTCATCGACGGCCCGCCACGCGTCGCCAGTCTGATGCGCTCGGCGCTGCTCGCCGCCGACCTCGTGCTGATCCCGGTGCAGCCGTCACCGCTCGACGGTTGGGCATCCGCCGAGATGCTCGCGCTGCTCAGCGAAGCGCGCATCTACCGCCCAGAGCTTGCCGCCCGCTTCGTGCTGAACCGCTGCGCGGCTCGCACCGTGCTCGCGCGCGAAACCGCCGAGACGCTTGCGGATCACGATCCGCCGTTGCTCTCGACGACAATCGGTCAGCGCATCGTCTTCGCCGATGTCGTGCAGACCGGCCGGATCGCCGCCGAACAGGACAAAGATTGTCCGGGTGCGCGCGAGATCACCGCGCTCGCGGCCGAAATCTTGAGGATCGGGGCATGAGGGAGCGGTCCCCGAAACGCAGCTTCGCGGCCCGCCCGGCCGATCCGGAAAGCTGGGTCAAGGCGCCAGACCGTCCGTCGCCGCACGCGAAGGTCGCCGCCGACTTCACTGCCAGGCTCACGATCGACGTCACCGCCGACATGCGCGGCCGGATCAAGATCGCCGCCTTCCAGCGCGGCCAGACCGTCGCCGACATGCTGCGCGCGCTGTTCGAGCGCGAATTCCCACCAGCCCAAGGAGACTCCCAATGACCGGCCTTGCCGCCGCATCCGCGCGCGTCGGCCGCGCACTTCTTACGCCGCCGGATGTTCTCACCCAGGTCGAACTCGTCTGGATCGAGAAGCAAGTCGAGCACTGGATCCGTTTCGGCCGCGACGTCAGCGAACAGGTGCTCGACCGCCGCCGCCGCATCCTCTTCTTTCCTCCCGGCGCGGTCTTCGCGTTGGTGCGCTGGGCTGCGAACGAGCACGGCACCGTGCTCTCCCGGCTCGACGTCCTGCGCGCCGTCGGCCCCGACGAACCCTGCCAGACGATCCCGACCGTGACGCCCGGCGGCGACATTCTGCTGCGCGTCGACGGCTGGCCGAAGGTCGAACGCATGCTCCAGCACATCGACGCGATCGAGGCGGCCAGCATCGATCCGGTCGACGTCGCGCCCGACCACTGGCGGCACGTCCACAACCGCCTTGCCGTCGGCGAGGCGCCGCGCGCCTACACGATGCAGCGCCATCGCGCCTTCCTCCTGGCGCGGAGGATCGGCGCATGACCCGGCTCGGCTACGCCATCACCACGATGGCCGCCGTGTCGTTGCTCGGCATCCTGTCGCTCGTGTCCTTCGCGCCGAAGCTGATCTGGAATGCGTCGGCCAGCACGCCGATCGGCCTCTACGCCATCGCGCCAGACCCGTCCCCGGACGTCACCGATCTAGTCGCGGTGCGAGCGCCCGAGCCGCTCGCGAGCTTTCTCGCCGAGGGCGGTTATCTGCCGCGCGGCGTACCGCTGATCAAGCACGTCGTGGCGCTTCCTGGCCAACGCGTTTGCAGGACCGGCCTCGCCATCACTATCGACGCCGTGCCGATGGGCGACGCGCTCGATCGCGATCGTCGCGGCAATCCGCTGCCCGTCTGGCAGGGCTGCCGCGTCGTCGCCGAGGGCGAGCTGTTCCTGATGAACTGGCAGGTCCGCGACAGCCTCGACGGCCGCTACTTCGGACCGCTGCCTGCCTCCGCCGTGATCGGCCGGGCCATCCCTCTCTACACCGACGAGGACGGCGATGGCCGCTTCGTCTGGCGTGCGCCGACGCGGTGACGGCGAGCCCATGCCCAACCTCACCGCAATCCCAAGGAGGAAATCATGTCCCTGATCGGTCAATTCACCCGCGACGATAGTGGCTTCATTGGCCACTTGGAGACGCTCCTGCTGCACCAGGACATCATCATCATTCCGGCCGAGCCGTCCGATGCCGAGAATGCGCCGGATTTCCGCGTGCACGTCTTCGACAGTATGAACAACGAAACCCGAGCCGAACTCGGCGCGGGTTGGAAGCGCACCGGCGAGAAGGCCGGAGAGTACGTCGCGCTGCAGCTCGACGATCCATGCTTTCCGCAACCGATCCGCGCTAACCTGTTTCAGTCGGCCGACGACAAATCGGCGTGGGGCCTGCACTGGAACCGCCCGCCCAAGCGCGGCGAGCGGGACTGAGCGATGTCGGCCCGCCGCCATCGCGCTGTCGTCGGAAGGTTTCCTACCGTCCGGAACACAGCCTTCCTCCTCCTTTCCGGCCTGTTTACCGGCCTGTCGTCGACCGTCCCGGCCGCCGCACAAGACGCGTCGGTGGAGCGCGCATCGCCCAGCGATCCCTATGCCGGTCATATCGCCGACGCAGCGCGCCGGTTCGGCGTTCCGGAAGCGTGGATTCGGGCCGTCATGCGCGTCGAAAGCCGCGGTGATGTGCGCGCGATCTCGCCCAAGGGCGCGATGGGGCTGATGCAGATCATGCCCGCGACCTGGGCCGAGCTGCGCGCCCGATATGGTCTCGGCAGCAATCCCTACGATCCACGCGACAACATCATGGCGGGCGCGGCGTATCTGCGCCAGATGCACGACCGCTACGGCTCGCCGGGCTTTCTGGCGGCCTACAACGCCGGTCCCGGCCGCTACGAGGACTATCGCGCGATTGGGCGTCCGTTGCCGGCCGAAACGCGCGCCTATGTCGCCGCTCTCGCGCCAATCATCGGCGGCGGCGATATCGCTGCCCCCGTCACGGTGGCGACCGCCGATCCGCTCGCCTGGACGCGTGCGCCGCTCTTCATCATGCAGGTCGATAGCAGCGCTGGTGCAGTTCAACGGCAGCGGGACGGCGATCCGGCCGTACCCTCTGCGCAGGAGTCCGCGCGCGATCCGGTCCTGCCGGCACCGCGATCAGATGGCCTGTTCGTTGCGCGAACCGATACTGCGGGGCCGCGATGAGGGACTTCGCCCTTCCTGCGGCATTGTCGGGCTCTGGCGTGGAATTGGCGTCAGAGGCGGGAAGAGCAGGCAGCACAACCGAACGATGGCGAGATAAAAGCGCGCGATGTGCGGCTTGGTGCGGTCGTGTTTTTTCAGAGACTTATAGCGCATTGGCGCGAGGTGCGCCTGATCGGCGCAGCCTGCGTATCCGCCATTACGCCAAGGATTTCCGCGCGTTTGCACGATGTGCGGGGTTCCGGCGATGAGCGGCGAGGACGATTTCCGCATCCGACCGGGCCGCATCCGATCCACCCGCGCACAACAGGCGCGGCCCTTCATCGCCCAGGCGCTGGCGGCCGCCCAGCGCGCCGGCGGCAGCGTCTCGCGCTCCGGTAAGATCAGCTCGGGCAACCGCTCGCGGTTCGGTCGAGGCCAGCGCGCAACGGTGCAGGCCAATCGTCTGCTCACCAGCCGATCGCGCAACACAGTGATCAAGACACGCGTCGTCCGGCACACCGCTCGGGCCGCGCCGCTCTCCGCCCACCTCAGCTATCTGCGGCGCGAGGGCGTCACCCGGGATGGAGAGAAGGCCCGGCTGTTCGGGCCGGAGACCGAGGACGCCGATCCCAAGGCCTTCGCGGAGCGGACCCAGGACGACCGGCATCACTTCCGGTTCATCGTCTCGCCCGAGGACGCGACGGAGATGTCCGACCTTAAAACCTATGCCCGCGACCTGATGGGGCAGATGGAGAAGGACCTGGCTACCCGCCTCGACTGGGTCTGCGTCGATCACTGGAACACGGATAATCCCCACGTCCACATCATCCTGCGCGGGCGCACCGATGACGGCCAGGACCTCGTGATCTCTCGCGACTACATCAAGGAAGGCATGCGCGCCCGCGCACAGGATCTCGTCACCCAAGAGCTGGGGCCGCGCACCGATCACGAGATACGCCGCAATCTGGAACGCCAGATCGAGGCCGAGCGCTGGACCAATCTCGATCGCCAACTCGCCCGGGACAGCTATCGCACCGGCGTCGTCGATCTGGCTCCGCACTCCGATCGCCAGCCCGACGAATTCCACGCGATGAAAGTCGGTCGGCTGCGAAAGCTGGAGACGCTCGGCCTCGCCGATCAGGTCGGCCCTGGCCAATGGGTCGTATCCGAGAATGCCGAGGCGACCCTGCGCGAGCTGGGCGAGCGTGGCGACATCATCAAGCGCATTCACCGGGGTCTGACCGAGCGCGGCATCGAGCGCGGTGCGGCCAGCTATGTGCTGGCCGGCGAGAGCATTGACGATCCTGTCGTCGGCCGGCTGGTCGATCGCGGTCTCGACGACGAGCTGAAGGGCACGACCTACGCCGTTGTCGATGGCACGGACGGACGCACCCATCACATCAAACTGCCCGACCTCGACGCTGCCGGCGACAGCGCGCCGGGCTCGATCGTGGAGCTGCGCAAGTTCGACGACGCGCGCGGCCAACGACGCGTCGCGATCGCCGTGCGCTCCGACCTCGACATCGAGCGGCAGGTCACCGCGACCGGCGCGACCTGGCTCGACCGGCAGGCAATCGCCCGCGATCCTGTCGCGCTCGGCGGCGGGGGCTTCGGCGCGGAGGTGCGCGAGGCGATGGAGAGGCGAGCCGAACATCTTATTGGTGAGGGTCTCGCCGAGCGGCAACCGCGCGGCGTCAGCTTCTCGCCCGGGCTGATCGACACACTGCGACAGCGCGAAGTGGAGGCCCTTGGGGAGAAGCTCGCGGCCGAGACCGGCCGCCAATTCACCAAGGCCGCCACAGGCGAATACGTGGCGGGCACCTATCGCCAGCGCTTCGCGCTCGCATCGGGCCGCTTCGCCATGATCGACGACGGCCTCGGCTTCCAGCTCGTGCCCTGGTCGCCGTCCCTCGAACGTCAGGTCGGTCAGCACGTCTCCGGCGTGTCGCGCGGCGCCGGCGGCGTCGACTGGAGCTTCGGCCGCAACCGCGGCCTCGGCATGTAGCCCAACCATGAAAGGAGTACCCGCCATGTCGGCGACCAAAATCCTCTGGGGCCAGATTCTCACCGTCTTCCTGATCGTGCTCATGACGACTTGGGCGGCGACGCAGTGGACGGCCTATCGGCTCGGCTTCCAACAGCAGCTCGGAGTTCCGTGGTTCGACCTGGCTGGCTGCCCGATTTACTATCCGCCCGCCATCTTCTGGTGGTGGTACTTCTATGATGCCTATGCGCCGCCGATCTTCATCGAAGGCGCCTATATCGCGGCGTCAGGCGGCTTCATCTCCATCGCCGTCGCGATCGGCATGTCCCTCTGGCGGGCGCGTGAGGCCAAGAATGCCGAGACGTTCGGTTCCGCCCGATGGGCCGATGCTCGCGAAGTGAGCGCCGCCGGCCTCTTGGGCGCGGATGGCGTCGTCCTCGGAAAATTTGAGCGCGACTATCTCCGCCATGACGGCCCCGAGCATGTGCTGTGCTTTGCACCCACGCGTTCCGGCAAGGGCGTCGGCCTGGTCGTGCCGTCGCTGCTCACCTGGCCCGGCTCAGCTATCGTCCATGACATCAAGGGGGAGAACTGGACACTCACCGCCGGCTATCGCGCACGGCATGGTCGCGTGCTGCTGTTCGATCCGACCAATACGAAATCGGCCGCCTACAATCCGCTGCTCGAGGTGCGTCGCGGCGAGTGGGAGGTCCGCGACGTGCAGAACATCGCCGACATCTTGGTCGATCCGGAAGGCTCGCTTGAAAAGCGAAATCACTGGGAGAAAACGAGCCATGCGCTGCTCGTCGGCGCGATCCTGCACGTGCTCTATGCCGAGGCCGACAAGACCCTGGCAGGCGTCGCTGCCTTCCTCTCCGATCCGAAGCGGCCGATCGAGTCGACGCTGGCCGCCATGATGAAGACAGCCCACCTTGGCGAGGCCGGCCCGCATCCGGTGATCGCCAGTGCTGCGCGCGAGCTGCTCAACAAATCGGACAACGAGCGGTCGGGCGTTCTGTCCACCGCGATGTCGTTCCTCGGTCTCTATCGTGACCCCGTCGTCGCCGAGGTCACCCGCCGCTGCGACTGGCGCATCGTCGATATCGTTGGCGGCAAGCATCCGACGACGCTCTACCTCGTGGTGCCGCCGTCCGATATCAACCGGACCAAGCCGCTGATCCGCCTGATCCTCAATCAGGTCGGTCGGCGGCTCACCGAGGATCTGCAGGCGAAGGGCAACCGTCATCGGTTGCTGCTGATGCTCGATGAGTTTCCAGCGCTCGGCCGCCTCGACTTCTTCGAGAGTGCCTTGGCATTCATGGCGGGCTACGGTCTCAAAGCCTTCCTCATCGCCCAGTCGCTGAACCAGATCGAGAAGGCTTACGGCCCGAACAACTCGATCCTCGATAACTGCCATGTGCGCGTCAGCTTCGCGACGAATGACGAGCGGACCGCCAAGCGTGTTTCAGACGCCCTCGGCACCGCGACAGAGCTGCGCGCGATGAAGAACTATGCCGGTCATCGCCTGTCGCCCTGGCTCGGTCACATGATGGTGTCGCGTTCGGAAACGGCCCGGCAACTGATGACGCCCGGCGAGATCATGCAACTTCCGCCATCGGACGAAATCGTCATGGTCGCCGGCACCCCGCCGATCCGCGCGAAAAAGGCGCGATACTATGAGGATCTCCGATTTCAGGAACGCATCGTAGCGCCACCGAACCTGGTGAAGCCGACAACGGCCCGACCGGACGACTGGAGTACGCTGCCCCTTCCAGCGACGCCGACCGTGTCGATCGCGACTGGCGGCGGGAGCGGGTCGGAGGATGAGGATACGACCGACTCCGAGCGCCGGCACCAGCCAGAACTGAGCCGCGCAAAGCCCGTCGAGCCTAAGCAACCCATCGAAAACGAATTTGAGATCGATCCCCGCGATGACGCCGATGAGGACGCCGCACGCCTCTCGCGCATGAACCAGACCATGCGCCAGGTCGCACGCCAGGCGTCGCTCGATCCCGGCGATGGCATCGAGCTTTAGGAGGCAGCATGGCAAAATCTCCCAAGAAGCAGCGGCTGTCGGTCTATCTCGAACCCGACGTCATGAGGACGCTCGCCGCACATGCCGCCCGGCGCGATCAATCCCTCTCGCTGATCGCAGAAGCCGGCATCGCCTCTTTCCTGTCGCCTGACGCTGCCGAACGGCAGGAGGCTGCGACGACGAAGCGGCTCGACCAGATCGACCGACGAATGGCGCGGATGGAGCGCGACCTTGGGATCGCCGTCGAAACGCTGGCCGTGTTCATCCGCTTCTGGTTGACGACGAACCCGCCGCTCCCCGAGCCTGCCCAGGCCGCGGCGCGCGCCAAAGCCGGCGAGCGCTACGAGGCGTTCGTCACCGCGCTCGGACGGCGACTCGCTCACGGGCCGAAACTTCGACAAGAGATTTCGGAGGACATCGCGCCCGCGCACGACGCGGATTAATCACGACAGCGTACACCGCAAGTATTCCGGCATTCCGCCGTTTACCTGTATTTGTACGCCACAGTACGACGACCACATTATGGTTGTTGTCAGGCCGTGATTTCTGCCTCCTCTACTCATCCCCGATCCAGGGCCGCATGTCGCGGACCTGCAAGAGAACGGGGACGACGTGGCGGCCACTCACCAGAAATCGGAGGCGATCCTTCGCGGCGCGCGCATGCTGCGCACGGCCCTCGGGCCGGCGATCGCTCGATTTCTGGAAGACCCCGCGATCGTCGAGGTGATGCTCAACCCCGATGGGCGGCTCTGGATCGACCAGCTTTCCGAAGGGCTTTCCGACACAGGCGAGCTGCTGTCGCCTTCGGACGGCGAGCGGATCATCCGTCTAGTCGCCCATCATGTCGGCGCTGAGGTTCATCCCGGCGCCCCGCGTGTCTCGGCCGAGCTGCCCGAGACGGGGGAGCGGTTCGAGGGGCTGTTGCCTCCCGTGGTGTCCGCGCCGGCCTTTGCAATCCGTAAGCCCGCCGTCGCGGTCTTCACGCTCGACGATTATGTCGCCGCCGGGATCATGGTTGCGGGTCAGGCCGAGACCTTGCGCCAGGCCGTAGCCGACCGGCGCAACATCCTCGTAGCCGGCGGCACCTCGACCGGGAAGACCACTCTCACCAACGCGCTGCTGGCCGAGATCTCGAAGACCTCGGACCGCGTCGTCCTGATCGAAGATACGCGCGAGCTGCAATGCGCCGCGCCCAATCTGGTCGCGATGCGGACCAAAGACGGCGTCGCCTCGCTCTCCGATCTTGTCCGCTCCTCGCTCCGCCTGCGCCCCGATCGCATCCCGATCGGCGAGGTGCGTGGGGCCGAGGCGCTCGATCTGTTGAAGGCCTGGGGCACCGGACACCCCGGCGGCGTCGGAACAATCCACGCCGGCACCGCCATCGGCGCGCTGCGTCGCATGGAGCAGCTCATCCAGGAAGCCGTCGTCACCGTCCCGCGCGCGCTGATCGCCGAGACGATCGACCTGGTCGCCGTGCTGTCCGGTCGCGGCGCGTCGCGCCGCCTCACCGAACTCGCCCGCATCGAGGGCCTCGGCCCCGACGGCGACTACCGCGTCACCCCCGCAAGCCAGCCCCTCACAGGAGACCCGTCATGATCCAGCATGCTTTGCGCATCCGCCGCCACATCGCCACGGCGGTGTCCGTCACCATCGTAACGCTGGCGCTCGCGCCGGCCGCCCACGCCTCCGGCTCGTCGATGCCGTGGGAGGCGCCGCTGCAATCGATCCTCGAATCGATCGAGGGACCGGTCGCCAAGATCATCGCTGTGATGATCATCATCATCACCGGCCTGACGCTGGCCTTCGGCGACACGTCGGGCGGCGCGCGTAAGCTGATCCAGATCGTCTTCGGCCTGTCGATCGCCTTCGCCGCGTCCAGCTTCTTCCTGTCCTTCTTCTCGTTTGGCGGCGGGGCGCTCGTCTGATGGCCGATGGCGTCGACCATGGCGGCGAGCTGCCGGGCTTCTCGGTTCCGGTGCATCGGGCGCTTACCGAGCACATCCTGCTCGGCGGCGCGCCGCGCTCGCTCGCCATCCTCAACGGCACATTGGCGGCCGCGCTGGGCCTGGGCCTTCGGCTCTGGCTGGTCGGTCTCGGCCTCTGGGCTGTCGGGCATTTCGCGGCCGTCTGGGCCGCCAAGCGTGATCCGCAGTTCGTCGACGTCGTGCGCAAGCATCTGCGCATCCCCGGCCACCTGTCGGTCTGAGGAGCGGCGCCGATGATGAACCTCGCCGAATATCGCAACCGCAACACCCGGCTCGCCGACTTCCTGCCCTGGGTCGCTTTGGTCGGCGAAGGGATCGTGCTGAACAAGGACGGCAGCCTGCAGCGCACCGCGCGCTTCCGCGGCCCCGACCTCGACAGCGCCGTGCCGGCCGAGCTGGTCGCCGTCGCCGGCCGGCTCAACAACGCCTTTCGTCGCCTCGGCTCCGGCTGGGCGATCTTCGTCGAAGCGCAGCGCCATGGCGCGGCGACCTATCCGGCCAGCATGTTCGCCGACAGCGCCTCCGCCTTGGTCGACGCCGAACGCAAGGCCGACTTCGAGGAGGCCGGCGCGCATTTCGAGTCCAGCTACTTCCTGACCTTCCTCTATTTGCCGCCGGCCGAGGATGCCGCCCGCGCTGAGACCTGGCTCTACGAGGGCCGCGATCACGCCGGCGTCGATGCACACGAGATCCTGCGCGGCCTCGCCGACCGCACCGATCGCATCCTCCAGCTCATCGACGCCTTCATGCCGGAATGCGCCTGGCTCGATGACGGCGAGACGCTGACCTATCTGCATTCGACCGTCTCGACGAAGCGGCATCGCGTTCGCGTTCCCGAGACGCCGATGTATCTCGATGCGCTGCTGGCCGATCAGCCGCTCACCGGCGGGCTGGAGCCGCGCTTGGGCGATGCGCATGTCCGCATCCTCACCATTGTCGGCTTCCCGACCGCGACCACGCCCGGCATCCTCGACGAGCTGAACCGGCTGGCCTTTCCCTATCGCTGGTCCACGCGCGCCGTTCTGCTCGACAAGACCGACGCGACCAAGCTGCTGACCAAGATCAGGCGACAATGGTTCGCCAAGCGCAAGTCGATCGCCGCCATTCTGAAGGAAGTGATGACCAACGAGGCGTCGGCGCTGGTCGACACCGATGCTTCGAACAAGGCGGCCGATGCGGACATGGCGTTGCAGGAGCTGGGCGCGGACTATGCCGGCCAGGCCTATGTGACGGCGACGATCACTGTCTGGGATGATGACCCGCGCATCGCCGCCGAGAAGCTGCGGATGGTCGAGAAGGTGATCCAGGGCCGCGACTTCACCGCGATGCCCGAGACGATCAACGCGGTGGACGCCTGGCTCGGCTCGTTGCCCGGTCATGTCTACGCCAATGTCCGCCAGCCCCCGATCAACACATTGAATCTCGCCCACATGATCCCGCTGTCGGCGGTGTGGGCGGGACCGGAACGCGACGAGCATTTTGCAGCACCCCCACTGCTGTTCGGCAAGACCGAAGGCTCGACCCCGTTCCGGCTTTCCATCCATGTCGGCGATGTCGGCCATACGCTGATCGTCGGCCCGACCGGCGCCGGCAAGTCGGTGCTGCTGGCGCTCATGGCGCTGCAGTTCCGGCGCTATCCGCAATCCCAAGTCTTCGCCTTCGACTTCGGTGGCTCCATCCGCGCCGCCGCGCTCGCCATGCGCGGCGACTGGCACGATCTCGGCGGCGGCCTCACGGAGGGCTCAAAAGACAGCGTGTCGCTTCAGCCGCTCGCGCGCATCGACGATGTCGCCGAGCGCGCCTGGGCCTCCGATTGGCTGGTCGCGATCTTAGGACGCGAGAGCGTGCCGCTCACGCCCGAGGTTAAGGAGCACCTCTGGTCAGCGCTGTCATCGCTGGCGTCCGCGCCTATCAGCGAGCGGACGCTGACGGGTCTTTCCGTCCTGCTGCAGTCCAACGACCTGAAACAGGCGCTCCGACCCTATTGCGTCGGCGGTCCCTATGGCCGGTTGCTCGACGCCGAGGCCGAGCATCTGGGCGAAGCCAATGTTCAGGTCTTCGAGACCGAAGGGCTGATTGGCACTGGAGCCGCTGCCGCCGTGCTCGCCTATCTCTTCCACCGCATCGAGGACCGCTTGGACGGTCGCCCGACGCTACTGATCGTGGATGAAGGCTGGCTGGCGCTGGACGACGAGGGCTTCGCCGGTCAGCTCCGCGAGTGGCTGAAGACGCTGCGAAAGAAGAACGCCAGCGTCATCTTCGCCACGCAGTCGCTGTCGGACATCGATGGGTCGGCGATCGCGCCGGCCATCATCGAAAGTTGCCAGACCCGCATCCTGCTCCCGAACGAGCGGGCCATCGAGCCGCAGATCACGGCCATCTATCGCCGGTTCGGGCTCAACGATCGCCAGATCGAGATCCTCGCGCGGGCGATGCCCAAGCGCGACTATTACTGCCAGTCCCGGCGCGGCAACCGGCTGTTCGAGCTGGGCTTGTCGGACGTGGCGCTCGCGCTCTGCGCCGCCTCATCAAAGCAGCATCAGGCACTGATCGCCGAGGTCCACGCCCGCAGCGGCACTGACGGCTTCCTTGTCGAGTGGCTTGCCGAAAATCGGCTCGCTTGGGCCGCCGACCTCATCGCCGACCTCACCAACGTCATCCCCCAAACCGATCCGGAGGCACGCTCATGACCCGTACCGTTCGTTCCCGCTCGCGCGCGCTGCGCATGACCGCCGCGCTGCTGACGGTTTCCGTCGCCGCGATCCCGTTCATGGCCGCGCCCGCCCACGCGCAGTTTGGCGGGATCGTCTACGACCCCACCAACCACGCACAGAATCTCCTGACCGCCACGCGGGCGCTTCAGCAGATCAACAACCAGATCACGTCGCTTCAGAACGAGGCGACCGGTCTGATCAACCAGGCGCGTAACCTCACGAGCCTGCCATTCTCGTCGCTCCAGCATCTCCAGCAGTCCGTCCAGCGGACGCAACAGCTTTTGGGCGAAGCGCAGCGCATCGCCTACAATGTGCAGAACATCGACCAGGCGTTCCGCACCACCTACGGCAACGCGTCGATGTCCGCCTCGGACCAGCAGCTCGTGGCCGGCGCACGCGAGCGTTGGCAGAATACCGTCGGGGGCCTGCAGGACGCGATGCGCGTCCAGGCCGGCGTCGTCGGCAACATCGACACGAACCGGACCCAGATGTCGGCGCTGGTCGGCCAGAGCCAGGGCGCGACCGGCGCGCTGCAGGCGACACAGGCC
Organism: Phenylobacterium immobile (ATCC 35973); assembly: GCF_001375595.1. Lineage (NCBI taxonomy): Bacteria > Pseudomonadati > Pseudomonadota > Alphaproteobacteria > Caulobacterales > Caulobacteraceae > Phenylobacterium > Phenylobacterium immobile. Next base: position 2,193,784 of record NZ_CVJQ01000001.1, read on the forward strand.
GGCAACCAGCTTCTCGCCCTGCAAGCGCAGCAACTCGCGGACCTGACGGCTGTGGTCGCCGCAAACGGTCGCGCGCAGAGCTTGACCGAGGCCGAGCGCGCGGCCGCGGCCGAGCAAGGTCGCGAGCAGCGCCGTCGCTTCCTGACGCCGGGCAGCGGCTACCAGCCGGGCAACGCCCGCATGTTCCCTAACGGCAACTGAGGGCGCGGCCATGGACGGCAAGATGCTCGCCCGGCTCGGCGCCGTCGTGTTCGTCGCGGTCGCGATCACTGCGACCGCGATCGAGATGAGCCGGAAAGAGGAAGCGCCCGAGGCGTGGCCGTCCGGCCGCGCTGCCGTGACCGCGGCCGACCCATTGCGCGACGCGCTGATCCGCTGCCAGACGCTCGGCGAAGCCGGTCCCCGCGACCCCGCCTGCTTGCGGGCTTGGGCCGAAAACCGCAACCGCTTCCTCGCGCCCGGCGCGCGACCTGCCGAGCGACTGCCGGACATGCCGCCGGCGCCGCGAAACGACCCCACTCCCCAACCGGGCCGTACCGATCAGCCGGCCTTGGAGCCCGCCGCGCCGATCGCGCCGCCGCAGCTCGACGAGGCGAGATAACATCATGGGCGGCACCGGCGTCATCGACCATTTCCTCGAGGTCTTCACCCGCTACATCGACAGCGGCTTCGGGTTGCTCAGCGGCGAAGTCGCCTTCATCGCCACCACCCTGATCGTCATCGACGTGACGCTGGCCGCACTCTTCTGGAGCTGGGGCGCCGACGACGACATCATGGCCCGCCTGGTGAAGAAGACGCTGTTTGTGGGCGTCTTCGCCTACATCATCGGCAACTGGAACAACCTCGCCCGGATCATCTTCGAAAGCTTCGCCGGGCTCGGCCTGAAAGCCAGCGGGACGAGCTTCACCACGGCTGATCTCATGCGCCCCGGCAAGGTCGCGCAGACCGGTCTCGACGCCGGACGGCCGCTGCTCGACTCGATTTCCAGTCTGATGGGCTATTGGTCGTTCTTCGAGAACTTCATCCAGATCGCCTGCATGTTCCTGGCCTGGGCGCTGGTGCTGCTCGCCTTCTTCATCCTCGCCATCCAGCTCTTCGTCACGCTCATCGAGTTCAAGCTGACGACGCTCGCTGGCTTCGTGCTGATCCCGTTCGGCCTGTTCGGCAAATCGGCCTTCATGGCCGAACGCGTGCTCGGCAACGTTATCTCTTCCGGCATCAAGGTTCTCGTCCTCGCCGTCATCATCGGCATCGGCTCGACCCTCTTCTCCGAGTTCACGTCCGGCTTCGGCGGGGCAACCCCCACCATCGACGAAGCGATGGCGATAGCGCTCGCCGCGCTGTCGCTGCTCGGCCTCGGCATCTTCGGTCCCGGCATCGCCAGTGGTCTCGTCTCCGGCGGCCCGCAGCTCAGCGCCGGCGCTGCGGTCGGCACCGGCATGGCCGCAGGCGGCATGGTGGCGCTCGGCGCTGGCGCCGTCGGCGCCGCCGCATCGGGTGGTGCTGCGTTGGCCGGTGGCGCCGCCGCCGCCGCTCGTGGCGGCGCTGCAGTCGCTGGCGGCGCATCCACCGCCTACAGCCTTGGCGCAGCCGGTCAGTCCGGCGCGTCCGGTGTGGCGTCCGGGCTCGGCGGGGTTGCCCGCGCTGGCGGCAGTGCTGCCGTCTCCCCCCTTCGCCGCGCCGCATCGCGTGCCGCCGAAAGCATGCGCTCGAGCTTCAACGCCGGCGGCAAAGCCGCGTTCGAGGCGACGGGCGGCACGTCCACCGCAGGCTCGATCGGCGGTGACGCGGCCGGTGACGGCACCGCTGCCGCCGCTTCCGCGACCGCGGGCGCTCCCCCGGCCTGGGCCCAGCGGATGCGCCGCTCCCAGCACATGACCCATGCCGTCCAGGCCACGGCCCACGCCGTCCGTACCGGCGACGCCCATGGCGGCGGCTCTTCTGTCAATCTTTCCGAAGGCGATCGCTGATGTTCAAACGACCAATCACCCATTACGGCAAAGCTTCCGAGCCGGAGACGCCCTATCAGCGGGCCGCCCAGGTCTGGGATGAACGCATCGGCGCCTCGTGTGTTCAGGCCAAGAACTGGCGGCTCATGGCGTTCGGTTCGCTGATCCTGTCGGCCGGCTTCGCGACCGCGCTCGTCGTGCAGTCGGCCCGCGGGACGATCGTGCCGTGGGTGGTGCAGGTCGACCGGCTCGGTCAGGCGCAGGCGGTTGCGCCCGCAGAGGCCGACTACCGGCCGACCGATCCGCAAATCGCCTTCCACCTCGCGCGTTTCATCGAGCAGGTTCGCTCGATTCCGGCCGACGCGATCATCGTGCGCCAGAATTGGCTGCGCGCCTATGATTTCACGACCGATCGCGGCGCCATGGCCCTGAACGATTACGCTCGGTCCAACGACCCGTTTGCGAAGGTCGGCCGCCAGCAGATCGCCGTCGATGTCTCCAGCGTCATTCGCGCGTCCCCCGACAGCTTCCGCGTCGCCTGGGTCGAGCGCCGCTATGAGAACGGCCAGCTCGCCGAGACCACGCGCTGGACCGCGATCCTGACGATCGTGGTGCAGATCCCGCGCAACGCCGACCGGCTCAGGGCGAACCCGCTCGGCATCTATGTCAACGCCGTCAACTGGTCACGGGAGCTTGGGCAATGAAGCCGTATTTCCGTAAAGCCGGAAACCCGGCTTCACACATTTCAACGATCCCGGCTCTGCGACGAAGCGCATTGCCGCTCCTGATGCTGGCGACGTCCGCGGTCGCCGGCTGCGCCACCAGCACTCCGCCGCCGGAGATTTCGTACGATGCCGCTGCTCCGGCGGTACAGACTGTGCCCCCCCCGGGGCCAGTCACCGTGGTCGAAATCCCGCGGCCGCTCCCCCTGCCCGGGCAGATGCAGCGCGTCGAACCCTCTCGATCCACGCCGGAGCCGACCGACCCGACGGCGCGCGTCAGCCAGGCCAATGCTGCTGCGCGCATGGAGCCGGTGCGCGACGGCTTCATCAACTCGATGCAGGTCTATCCGTTCACCCAGGGCGCGCTCTACCAAGTCTACACCGCCGTCGGACAGATCACCGACATCGCGTTGCAGCCGGGCGAGCAACTCGTCGGCTCGGGTCCGGTCGCCGCCGGCGATACGGTGCGCTGGATCATTGGCGACACGCAGAGCGGCGCCGGGCCGACCCTGCAGGTCCACATCCTGGTCAAGCCGACCCGGCCAGACCTGATGACCAACCTCATCATCAACACCAACCTGCGCACCTACCATATGGAACTCCGCTCGACCGAGCGCACCTACATGGCCTCGGTCTCGTGGCAGTACCCGCAGGATCAGCTCATCGCGCTGCGCCGGCAGAACAGCCAAGCCGAGGTCGCACAGCCCGTCGCATCGGGCGTCGACCTCGCCAACGTTAACTTCCGTTACGCAATCGACGGGGACCGGGCGCCATGGCGGCCGCTGCGCGCCTTCGACGACGGCCACCAGGTCTTCATCGAATTTCCGCGCGGCATCGGCCAGGGCGAGCTGCCGCCACTGTTCGTCGTCGGCTCCGAGGGCAACGTCTCGGAGTTGGTGAACTACCGGGTACGCGGCCACTACATGATCGTCGATCGACTCTTTGCCGCCGCCGAGCTGCGCATGGGGCCCGGCGATCGCCAGAAGCGCGTCCGCATCGTGCGCACCGATGGGAGCCCGACGTCGTGAGCGAGACCGAGCCGAGGAAAGAGGAAGAACTGGACGAGGAGGCGCGGCCGCTGACCGGGGACCCCGTCGGTCCGGCGCCGATGCGGCTTCGCGCAGAGCCGCCGCGCGTCACCCGCCTGTCGCGAAAGGTGCTGGCAGGCCTTGGCCTGATGGCCAGCGTCGGGATCGGCGGCGCGCTTATCTACTCCCTTCAGACGCCCGACGGCGGTCGGCCAAACGAGGAGCTCTACTCGACCGAGAACCGCGCGACGGCGGACGGCATCGCCGGCCTGCCACGTGACTATTCCGGCGTGCCTCAGCTCGGACCTCCGCTGCCGGGTGATCTCGGTCGGCCGATGCTGACCGCACAGAACAGAGGCCAGCCTGTTCCCGCGCCCGGCGTGGCCGCTCCCGGCCCGGGTTCCAGCCCAGAAGAGCAGAGGCGCATTCAGGAGCTTGAAGCGGCGCGCACGGCGCGTTTGTTCGCCGCCACCGAAACAATGACAGCGTCCGCACTACCGTCCCAGGCGACGCCTGCCACGCAACCGGCACCCGATCTCGCCGGTCTTGGCTTGGCCTCCTCGCCGGCGACGCCCACGCCACAGGACCGGCAGAACGCGTTCCTCAATGCGGCCGCCGACCGACGCACCGCCGCTCCCGATCGCGTCGCCGCGCCGGCGTCGCTAAACATTTTGCAGGCCGGAGCCGTGATTTCCGCCGCACTGATCACGGGGATCCGTTCGGACCTTCCCGGTCAGATCACCGCCCAGGTTACCGAGAACATCTACGACAGCCCTACGGGCCGCATCCTGCTGGTGCCGCAAGGGACACGGGTCATCGGTGAGTACGATAGCAACGTTCAGTCGGGGCAAAGCCGCGTGCTCTTGGTCTGGCGCCGACTGATTTTCCCGAACGGCCGGTCGATCGTCCTCGACCGTCAACCGGGTGCTGACGCTGAAGGCTTCGCAGGCCTGCAGGACCGTGTCGATTATCACTGGTGGGACCTTGCCAAGGCAGCGGGGCTTTCAACGCTGCTCGGCGTCGGCGCGGAGCTTGCCGTCGATGATGACGATCGTTTGATTCAAGCGATCCGCAACGGCGGCCAGGATACGATCAATGATGCTGGGCAGCAGATGGTTCGGAGACAGCTCAACATTGCACCCACGCTGACCATCCGGCCGGGGTCCCCGGTGCACGTTCTCGTCACGCGCGACCTCCTGCTCGAGCCATATGGAGGGTGATCATGGCAAAGCTGAAGCTGTCCGGCATCCCGAACCAAAAGCCGGTCAAGGTCACCGTCGAACTACCCGCCGCCCTGCATAGGGAGTTGGTCGCCTATGCTGAAATTCTTGGACGAGAAGCGGGCCAGGCGATCGGTGATCCCTCCGTGCTGATCGCACCCATGGTTCAACGCTTCATAGAAACAGATCGGGGATTTGCGCGGGCACGCCGGGAGGAGCGAGGAGCGCCATCAGTGGCATAAGGATTCCAACGGCCGTTCGCCGTGCTGACGCGGCTGCGATTTTCACCGCGCGCGCGACGCTCATCAATCGCTTCAACGCCGGATTTGAGTTTCTCGCAGACCAGATGGCGCTCGACTCAAGTACGCCCGTTTCGCCGGCGACCCTGCAGGCGACTACGCCCTGCTGCTTGGTATCGACAAATGAAGTCTCGACCAGAGTGAGTCCGTATCCAATGGCGACGAGGTTCATGAGTGTCTCGCGCCCGACTTGCTGAATACGGACATCGGGCTGAAATCCGAACTCAGCCAATCGCCTAACCAGAAAATTGTGGATCTCTGCCCCGGGACCGCCAGCGCTGACGATGAAAGTCTCATGACGAACCTCGTCCCAAGTAATCTCATCTCTACCGGCCAACGGGTGCTCGGAAGGCATGGCTATGAACACGCTCTCCTTCCAGAGCATCTCAGCGAGGTAGCCAGGCGCAGCCTCAACGCCGGTGAGAAACAAGATGTCCAAGTGCCCTGTCGCCAAGCAGTGGAGGCACTCTTGGGGCGTCGCTTCGTGAATGACGACCTCGACATTCGGATGTTTGTCTCGAAACGCCGCTAGCATCTCGCGCAGATGGCCCGAATTCAGGGAGGCGAGGATCCCAACGTGAATCACCCCCCGTTCGCCCCGGTCCGCTGAAGCGGCTAGCTGCATGGCACGGTCCAGATAATTGACGCCCCGCGCAGCCTCCGACAGAAACCGGGCTCCAGCTCGGGTCAGCCGGATGCCGGCAGGCGTCCTGTCGAACACAGCGAATCCCAGGCGGCGCTCCAGCAACTGCACGCGCCTCGTAATCGATGACTGGGACGCACCCAGCACCTCTGCAGCCCTGCGAAAGCTTCCTTGCTCTGCGGCGACAATCAGATTTCGCAGGTACCTAAGGTCGAGTCCGAGATCGGGCATGATCCCCCTGGCATCGCATTGTCCCAAATGATCGGCGTTTCATCTACCTAGTCCTGGCATCGCGCCACGCCGAAGGGCACGTCGTTCGATCTGGGTTCTGGTCGGAGAGGCTAGCCGCATGAAATCTCAGTGCGTGACTGATTGGGGTAAGGTGCGGCGTAACCCTCCGACGCTGACCGCACCCCCGAGGTCCGGATCGTCAGCTGCCGCGAAAACGCGACCATCGGCGTTGGAGATAGTTGTCGACCGACCACGGCCCGGCACCCGCGATCGAGAGAGCCACAAGACCGGCGATATAGAGAAGATCGGTCTCGTAGCCCGGCTGTCCGAAATGCGCGCCACTGGCGTCGTAGGACATGAGCTTGATCGAGCTGAAGCCGTTCGGGAGGTGCACGGTGAAGATCGCGACGAGCAGTACCACGATCATGGGAACGGTTGCGAGTGGCACAAAGGCGCCGGCGATGATCATGAGGCCGCCGATGATCTCGACCGCGACGGTTCCCCAGCTCAGCAGTTCCGGGAACGGCATCCCGATGGAATGCAGGATGCCGGCGAAATTCTCAGGGCCCCGCGCGAGCTTGGCGTAGCCGTGGGCGAAGAAGCCATATCCAAGGATGAGGCGCAGCGGGAGCGCATACCAGCCTTGCGGCAACGGCAGCGGGGAGACCGCGTATTTCTGAAGCAATGACATTGGGGGTCCTAACTAACGCGTGGGCGCCCTTGTGATTACGTGGCAAGCTTGGCGGCGGTTACACCTCACGATCCAATCGACGCATCCGTCCTGCCGGCGCTATTCGCTCCTGCCCGGCGTCCCGGCGCCGTAAAGGCGCAGGAAGGCGTCCACGGCTGTGGCGGCCGCATCCTTGGGCGTGAACCACGGATCGGCGCCGAAGAGCAGCGGTTCGACCACGCCCGATTCAAGAAGCCCCTTCAGATGGGCCGCCAAGATCTGCGGGTCCGCCGGGCGCAATACTTCCCGACCCTGGAGCTCGACGAGATAGTCCCTGACCTGGCTCCAGGCGCTCCCGGGTCCGATCTTGAACAGCATCGCGCCAAGCTGTGAATTCCCTCCCTCGGCGATTGCGGCCCGCAGGATTGCGATGGCGTCGGATGACGTCAGCAGGGTCAGCTCGGCCTCCCCAAAGCGTCGCAGCACCGAGGCGACGTCCGGGTCCGAGGGGTCCAGCAGCCCGATCGCCTCCTGGCCCTGATCATCCAGCGCCGACACCATGGCCGCGGCGAAGAGCTCCTCTTTGGATTTGAAGTAGCTGTAGAGCGTGGCCTTGGACCCGCCGACCCGCGCGGCGATCGCGGCCATGCTGGCCCGCTGATAGCCCACCTCGCGAAAAACTTGGAGCGCGGCGCCCAGGATCGCCTGGCGTCGCCCGTCTGTCTTTACCCTCATGCCGGCTCCTTTCCTAAACCAGCCTGTACAGTTTTCCATTGCGAAGCAAGTCGGCCGCCATTATCAGACCGTACAGTCTACTTATAAGGGGGGTGGCCAATGAGACGTTCCGATCGGTCGGGCCGAGCGATCAGCTTCGGCGCCCTAGCCGGAGCCCTAGTGTTGAGCGGCTGCGCCATGCTTCCGGAAAGGGGAGATCTTCCATCGCTTGTCTCGCCAGACAGCCTGGCCAGCGCCAGCAGCCTCGCGGCGCCGCAAGCCGACTGGCCCTCCGATCGCTGGTGGGCCGACTACGGCGATCCGCAGTTGTCCGGCCTGATCGAGGAGGGCTTGGCCGGGGCCGCCGATCTGCGAATCGCCCAGGCACGGTTCCAGCGCGCCGAGGCGATGGTACGCCAGTCGCGGAGCCGGCTCCTGCCCGCCTTGAACGCCAGCGCCGAATCCGGCGCGACCAAGCAGAGCTATAACTTCCTTATCCCTGGCGACGTCCTGCCGCAGGACTGGCCCGACTACGGCCAGGCCGCGCTCCGTCTCGATTGGGAGCTGGATTTCTGGGGCAAGAATCGCTCGGCCCTGGCGGCCGCGAGATCGGACAGCGCGGCGGCGGGAGCCGAGGCCGCAGCGGCGCGTCTCGCCGTCTCCTCGGGCATCGCTCAGGCCTACGCCGACCTCGCCGCGCTTTACGCCGAACACGACGCCCTCAGCGACGCGGTCCGAATCCGGGGCAGGACGTTCGACCTCATGGTGCGGCGCAAAGCCCAGGGCCTTGAGAACGACGGCGCCGTGGAGCGCGCGCGTTCGGCGCTGGCCACGACCCAGGGCGACTTGGCCGGCCTGGATGAGATGCTGGCGCTGACGCGCAATCGCATCGCCGTCCTGCTGGGCGCCGGTCCGGATCGCGGCGCCGCCATCAGCCGTCCCGCGGCCCTGGTCGACATGGCGTTTGGCCTGCCGGCGAACCTGCCGGCCGACCTGATCGGCCGCCGGCCCGACATCATCGCCGCGCGGCTCCGCAGCGAGGCCGCGGCCAGCCGCATCACTCAAGCGCGCGCCGCCTACTATCCCAACATCAATCTCGCCGGACTGATCGGCCTTCAGGCCCTCGGCGTCGAGAATGTGTTCAAGTCGGGGTCCGAGTTCGGCACGGTCGGCCCTGCCATCACCCTGCCGATCTTCGACGGGGGACGACTGGACGGGGGCTATCGCGCGTCCGAAGCCGACTACCGCGCCGCGGTGGCGCAGTATGACGGCGCCTTGGCCCAGGCTCTGCGGGACGTGGCCGACGCGACGGCCAGCGATCGGGCGCTGGGGCGCAGGCTCGAGCACGGCCTGGAGGCCGAACGGGCCGCGACCGCCGCCTGGACCGTCGCCAACAACCGCTATCGCGGCGGCCTGGCCACCTATCTCGACGTGCTCGCCGCCGAAGACGCGCTCGTCTCCGCGCGCCGGGCCGTCGCCGTCCTGAAAACTCGTGCCTTCGCCCTGGATGTCGCGCTCGTCCGCGCGCTGGGCGGCGGCTTCCGCTCTGAGGGTTAAGCCATGACCAACTCCACCCCCGACATCGATCACCCCCACACCCCCGTCGCAGACGGCCCCGGGCTCGACGATCTGCGCGTCAAGCGCACCCGACAACGGCTGTTCGTCGGCCTGGCCGCCACGGTCGCGGTGCTCGGCGCGGGCTATTTCGCCTACGGCGCCGTGATCGCCTCGAACCATGTGGAGACCGATAACGCCTATGTGGGCGCGAACGTCGCCCAGGTGACGCCGCTGATCGGCGGGCCGGTTCGCGAGGTGCTCGTCGACGATACCGTGGCGGTCAAGCGTGGCGACGTCCTCGTCCGGCTGGACGATACGGACGCAACGCTCGCCCTGGCCCGGGCCGAGGCCGAGCTGGCGGCGACCGAACGCCGTGTCCGCGGCCTGATCGCCAACGACAGCGGTCTTGGCGCGCAGATCACCGCCCGGGGCGCCGACCAGGCGCGGGCCGCCGCGCAGTTCGCGGCCGCCCGCGGCGATCTGGACCGGGCGCGGGTGGATCTTCAACGACGCGAGGCGCTGGTCACGTCGGGCTCGGTTTCGGAGGAGGAACTCACCGCTGCACGAAATGCGCACAGCACCGCGCTTGCGAACTACCAGGCCGCCGACGCGGCGCGCGCCCAGGCGGCGGCGAACCGGACGTCGGCCATCGGCAGCCGCAATGCGAACCGGGCTCTGATCGAAACCAGGGCCGGAGCCGACAACCCCGAAGTCCTCGCCGCGCGGGCCGCGCGCGATCAGGCCCGGGTCGATCTCGAGCGCACAGTTCTGCGCGCGCCCGTCGACGGGATCGTCTCCCGACGTCAGGTCCAGGTCGGCCAGCGCGTGCAAGCCGGCGCCATGCTGATGATCATCGTGCCGATCCAGGCCGCCTATGTGGACGCCAACTTCAAGGAAGGGCAGCTCAAGAAGGTGAGGCCCGGACAACGGGTCACGCTCACCTCCGATCTCTACGGGGAGAGCGTCGAGTATCACGGTACGGTCGTCGGCTTCTCCGGCGGCACGGGCGCGGCCTTCGCCGTGGTGCCCGCCCAGAACGCCACCGGGAACTGGATCAAGGTCGTCCAACGCCTGCCGGTGAGAATCCGACTCGATCCGAGGCAGCTCGCCGAACATCCCTTGCGCGTGGGCCTGTCGATGACCGTCGACATCGACGTCTCCAACTGATCAGCCGGGAGCGTCCTTCCATGGCCGAAGCCATCGCCCAACACGAAGATGAAGCTCACCGGCCCCTGACCGGCATGAAGCTCGCGATCGCCGCGACCTTGCTCGGCCTGGGCAATTTCCTCGTCATCCTCGACACGACCATCGCCAATGTGTCGATCCCGAACATCGCCGGCGGCCTTGGGGTGTCGGTCTCGCAAGCGACTTGGGTCATCACCTCCTACGCCGTGGCCGAAGCGATCATGGTGCCGCTCACCGGGTGGCTGGCGCGGCGGTTTGGCGGGCAACGGGTGTTCATCACCAGCTTCCTCGCCTTCGGCGTTCTCTCGCTGCTTTGCGGCCTGTCGAGCACCCTGGGCATGCTCATCGCCTCCCGGGTCCTCCTCGGCCTCGCCGGCGGCACGCTCATTCCCCTGTCCCTGACCCTGCTGCTGCGCGTCTTCCCGCGCGAGAAGGCCACGGTGGCCACGATCATCTGGGCGATGACGACCACGATCGCCCCGATCGCCGGCCCGATCCTGGGCGGCCTCCTGTCCGACAACATCGGATGGGAATGGATCTTCTATATCAAGATCCCCTTTGCGATCGCCGGCGGGCTCGGGCTGCTCTACATCTTCCGCGGCCGGGTCGAGGCGGTCATCAAGGCCCGGATCGACATCGTCGGGCTCGGGCTGCTCGTCGTCTGGGTCGGGGCCCTGCAGATCATGCTCGACGAGGGCCGCAACCACGACTGGTTCGCGGCCGCGGAAATCCGGCTCCTGGCGGCCGTCGCCGCAGTCGGCTTCGTGGCCTTCCTCATCTGGGAGCTGACGGAGAAGCACCCCATCGTCAATCTGCGGGTCTTCCGCCATCGCGGGTTCGTGGCGGCCTCGATCACCTATTGCGTGGCCTTCGGCACCTTCTTCGCCACGGTCGTCATCATCCCGCTCTGGCTCCAGTCGAACATGGGCTACACGGCCACCTGGGCGGGCTACGCCACCGGGATCATGGGCGTGCTGGCCATCATCGCCTCGCCGATCATCGGCAAGGCGGTCGAGACGATCGACGCTCGGCTGATCGTGTCGATCGGCGTCCTAGGGCTGGGCCTAGTCTCGGTGTGGCGGATGGGCTTCACGCCCGACATGGCCTTCATCCAGATGGCGGGGCCCATGCTGCTCACCGGCGTCTTCCTGATGATGTTCATCATTCCGGTCACGGGCCTTTGCATGGCGAGCGTGGATCCGGACGAGCAGGAGGACTCCGCCGGCATTTCCAACTTCATGCGCGTGCTGGGCGGCGCGTTCGCCACCTCCCTGGTTCAAACCGGCTGGACGAACGCGGCCCGGCACAATCAGGCCGAGCTGACCGGGGCGATGACGCAGGGACAGGCCACGCTCGATGGCATGATGGCCAGCGGCGCCCCGCCGGAGGCGGCGAGGACCCTGCTGGCCGGCCTCCTCGAAGGGCAGAGCTATATGCTGGCGACGCTCAATGTGTTCGCTGCGATCGCCATCTGCTTTGCGTTCGCGGCGACGCTGATCTGGTTCGTTCCCAAACCCAAGGGACCGATCAACACCTCCGGCGGGCACTGACCCGCCGCTCCCCTGGGGCTATGCTCGCGAGGTCAGCTACCAGCGCAGGAGCCGCGGCCCCAGCAGCGCGCCCAGAGCCGCCGCCACGGCGATCCCCAGGGTGTACCAGGTGAGCACGAAGATGGCGGACACCTCGGGACAGTGCAGGCAATAGATGGTCGCGGCCCATGCGCCGGCGCTGAGGCCGGCGATCGCTCCGGCCGCCCGCAGGTGAGCGGGGGCGAGCTTGCGGAAGGACCAGAGCAAGCCGGCGAAGATCGGCGCGGCGAGCGTCAGCACGATCCAGGGACAGGAGGTCCAGCTGCGGCCAAGCCACATCGCCAGCCATTCCGACGACGGCGTGCGGGCGAGCTCGCCGACCCCGATCCCGACCAGGACCAGCACCGGCGCGGCGAGCAGCCAGAGCCCCTGCAAGGGCGCGGGCGCCGGCCGCGCCAGGCGGATGATCGCATAGCTTGCGCCCAGCGCGAGCGAGAGGGTGTAGGTCCACTTCATCCAGAAGGAGAAGCCGTGCATGGCCAGGCGCAGATCCGGACGGATTCCGAGCGTCACGGCGATCAGGAGCATCGCCACAAGCCCGCCGGCCGCCAAGCCGACTGCGATGCGTCTGGGGACCGCGTGACGCGGCACCCGAGACACGTTCTGGCTGAGCGAATCGATAAGCTGTTCGGTCTTCATCATCCTTGGCCTTTGATCCGGGCGGCGAGCGCCTTGAGGCCCCGATGCACCGAGATCTTCACATCCGACTCGCCAATGCCGGCACCGGAGGCGGCCTCGGCGATACTCTTGCCCTCGACATGGGTGTCGCGGATCGCGCGCGCCTGTTTGGGAGACAGGGTCGCGAGCAGGCGATCGACGTCCATACGCGCGCCGGCGGCGTCTTCGAAGCCCTCGGCCATCAGGATGGACTCGACGTCCTCGATCGCCACCGTCTGGCGATGACGCCGATAGTGGTCGATCGTCCGATACCGCGCGATCGCATAGAGCCAGGCGGTGAAGGGACGGCTGCGATCGAAGGTCTCTCGACGGGTGTGCACGGTGATGAGGGTGTCCTGTACGAGGTCTTCGACATCTTCGGCCCGCGCCAGACGCCGTCTATAGAAGGCGGTGAGGAGCGGCACGAGCGCGCGCAGCAGCAGGCCATGCGCGAGCGCATCGCCGTCAAGGCTGCCGATCATCAGCGCTTTGAGCTCGGCCTCGCTCGTCGCCATCCTCATTCCGGTCAGTCTTACGTCGCTTCCGCTCTATCCGTTACAGGGGTTGGGCTCGACTTCATATTCGGCTGCAGGGTTCGCGCGGCGACGTCCCACGCGGCCTCACAGGGCCGAGTGGTCGCGCGCTCCGTCTTCCATGGCGGCTTTGATCGGCCGCAGGGCTTCATCGACAGCCTGGGGGTCGGTCCGGTTTTGCTTCACCATCTCGAGCCGGGCCGGGCCGCCACGCACAACCTCCAGGCGGTCCTGGGTCATCGCCTCGACTATCTCCCGGGCCACATCCGACGGTGTTTCGCGACCGCCGTCCCGTCCCATTCCGGACGTCGCCATCATCGGCGTCTCGGTCGCCGTCGGATAGACCGTCAGGACACGGACCCCCTCCCCGTCCAGTTCCCGGCGAAGCGCCTCGCCGAAGTGAGCGATGCCGGCCTTGACCGCGGCATAGGGCGAATAGAACGCCATGCCGACAAGCGCGATGCCCGAGCTGACGTTCACCACCAGGCCGTCGCCGCTCTCCTTCAGCAGGGACAGCGCCGCCCGCGTGAGGAGGATCGGACCCGTCAGGTTCACCTCGACCATCTGGCGGATCTCGTCCTCCGTGATGGCTTCGAGCCGGCCAGCGCGCACGCCGCCGGCGTTGTTGACGAGAACGTCGAGCCCGCCGAGCGATTCCGCCGCCAATTCGAGCGTTCGGGCCCGGCCTTCGGACGTGGTCACGTCGGCTGACAGGCCGCGGATGGGGCCTTGGCCTTCCAGCTGCCGTAGGGCTTGATCGACGGCCCCCTGCCGGCGACCAGTGATGCCGACGATGGCTCCGGCGATGAGCAGTTCGCGGGCGATCTCGAGCCCGATGCCGCTCGATCCGCCGGTGACGAGGGCGCGCTTGCCGTTGAGATTCATTTCGTCGGCTCCTTTAGGGTGTTGCGGGCCCAAGGGCCCTAGATCGCGGTCGACCAGGTGACGACGCGCTCAGGCAGATGATCCAGCGCGAAGGCTTCGATCTTCCGATCGATCCCCGTGAGGATGAAGACGCCGATGATGAGCAGCAGGGCGCCCAGCACGGTCTTTCCGCGTCCGCCGGCTGTCATCATCCGGCCGCGCCACCGCGAGAGGGCGCCTCGCGCCGCGAAGGCGATCACGAGCAGGACCGTCGAGATGCCGAGGCCGAACGCGACCATGACCAGGGCCACCTCGCCCAGATCCTTGCCCTCGGCAGCGAGCGCGACCGCCGCGCCGAGGGTCGGTCCCACACAGGGCGCCCAGACGATGCCCAGCAGGGCCCCGACCGCCGCCTGGCCCCAAAGCCCGGCCCTGTCGTCAAGCGCCGCCTGATGGGAGCTGGCCCAGGCGGCGAGCGGGGTCGCGACGCGGGCCAGCAGGTCCTGAAGCCAGGGCACGAGCAGTACCACGCCCGCCAGGCAGAGGATGACCGCGCCGGCGGCGCGAACCACAAGCGTATCGATCCCCAGCGCCTGCCCGAAGGCGGCCACGACGAAGCCGGTGACGGTGAAGGCGACGACCAGGCCCGCCGCCAACGCCAGCGGCGCGAAGCGGTGCCGCTGGGCCGCCGAGGACAGGACGATCGGCACCAGCGGGAGGACGCAGGGCGAAAGGATGGTCAGCGCGCCCGCCACATAGGCGAGCGCGGGATTGAGCGCAGAAGCCATCCGCAGGTCAGCTGATCGCGCTGCGGATCACGGCGGAAACCTTGCCTTCGTCCGTCTCGTGCGCGATCCGGTCGGTCTCGCGCGCGCCGCGGAAAGCGATCAGGGTCGATTGCTGGGTCGCGCCGAACCTTTGCCACAGCGGCCGCTGGGTGTCGAAGTCGATGCGGAACACGACCATGTCGCGATAGGCGGGGGCGGCCGTAACGCTGGCGATCGTCCTGGCCTGGGCGCGGCAGACCGGGCACCACGGCGCATGGACCCAGACCAGGATCGGCTTGCCCGCTCTCTGGGCCGCGTCGAAGGCCGCCTGATTGTACGGCTGCACGGTCGGCGCGACCTGGGCGGCCGCAGGAGCGGCGGCGACGACCGCCGGAACGGCGGCGGCGAGAGCGGCGAAAACGGCGAACGAAGACGAGTGGCGCATAAGGCCTCCAAGGAGTTGTCGTCTCCCTCCTACGGATCGGCGCGGCCGCCGGTTACACCCGGCAAGGCGAAGACCCGAAAACAGGCCTGCACAAGACCCCGGCGTTAGCCGGTCATTCCAGACAGCTCTCGACGAGACGGTCGAAAGCCGGCCCGCCCCGCATCGGGTCGGCCACCGGCAGGCGCAGGCGCTGGCTGTCGAGAGCCATCAGCCGCGCCGCCTCGTCCGGCTTCAGCGCGTGAGTGTTGTAGGCGACGCCGCCGCAGCGGATCGCCGGGTTGGTGCGCCGGCCGAGCAGAACCGTCGCTTCGATGATGTCCTGGATGCTCGGCAGCTCATATCCCGGGACGCCGAGCACGTGGGTGCGACCGGGCTCGTGGCAGACCACGAAGACATCGGGCTGGCTGCCGTGGAGCAGGCTGAGCGACACCCCGCCATAGGCCGGATGCAGAATGGACCCCTGTCCTTCGATGACGTCCCAATGATCGGCCGCCGCATCGGGCGACAAAATCTCGGCGGCCCCCGCCGCGAAATCGGCGATGACGGCGTCCATCGGTATGCCGCCGCCCGCGATCATGATGCCCGTCTGTCCGGTCGCCCGGAACTCGGCCGCCACCCCCTTTTCGGCAAAGGCCCGGGCGAGCGCCAGCGCCGCGTACTTCTTCCCCAGGGCACAGTCGGTGCCGACGGTGAGCAGCCGCTTTCCCGTTCTCTTGCGCCCAGTGCCGGTCGGGATCGACGGCGGCGGGTTGCGCACATCGATGAGGCGCCGACCACACTCCGCGGCGGTCTCGGCCAGGCCCGGGATGTCGGTGAGCCGCTGATGCATGCCGCTGATGATGTCCAGGCCGGCGCGCAGCGCCTCGATCAGCGACGCCCGCCAGTTCGGCGGGATCACGCCGCCGCTGTTGGCGACGCCGATCACCATCGCCCGCGCGCCGAGCGCCACGGCCTCGGAGGGCGTCATCTGCGGCAGTCCGGTGGAGACGGCGGCGCCGTCCAGAACGAACTCGCCGACGCATTTGTCACCCGCCCAGTCGCGCAGGCCCAACGCGGTCTTTGCGTAGCCGCGCTCGGTCGTATCGCCCAGGAACAACAGATAGGGGTGCGGCAGCGTCAGATCAGCTGTTTGCGCGGACATGGTCGTTCATCTCCTCAAGGATCGTTTGCGTCCGACATCACCTAGGCCCGCGGTGCGCAGCCGCTTGGCGGGTCCTCTGGGGTTAGGCCGCCGCCAGACGGCGGACGGCGTCAGCCCGCATGGCCAGCACGAAACAGCCGGCGGAGAGCAGGGCCGCCGGGACAGCCACGACGACGATGGCGTGGCCCAGCATCGCCTCGCCGCCCAAGGCCTGGCTGACCAGGGCGATGGCGGCGGGTCCCGTCGCAGCAGCGAGGGCGGTCGTGAGCACATAGGTGGCGATCCCGCGCCCACGGATCTCGTTGGGCAGGTTGAGGGTGAGCGCGACAACGCCGATCGTGGGGACGAGGCCGGCGCAGACCAGATCGAAGGCCAGCAAGACGGCGTAGGTCGGGACATCGGCCTGACCAGCGCGCGCTGGCAGGTGCTGGGGGCCTTGGCGGAGCACGGCGCGCCGCGGACCGTGTCGCAGATCGCGCGGGCCATGGGCCTGACCCGCCAGTCGGTGCAGCGGGTCGCCGACGACCTGCGCGGCGCCGGCCTGATCGTCCTCCTGACCAACCCCGACCACGCGCGATCCAAACTCATGTCCATGACCCCCGCCGGGCAGGACGCCTATGCCGAGGCCCTGCGCAGGCAGGCCCCCTGGGTCGCGGGGCTGGCGGCCGGCCTATCCGCGCAGGACGTGGCCGCGGCGATCCGCGTCCTGTCGACCGTCGCCGGCCGGCTCGACGCCGATCCTTCAACCCTTCCGGAGCAATGACCATGACCGCGCTGATCCTGCTGCTGCCGATCGTCCTCAGCGCTGTCTTCGCGGGCGCCGCGCTGTACATCAATGTGGCCGAACAGCCGGCCCGACTGGGATTGGACGACCGAGCCCTCCTCCAGCAGTGGGTCCCGAGCTACAAGCGCGGCACGCTGACGCAGAGCAATCTGGCCCTGGCCTCGGGCGCGGCGGGCGCGCTGGCCTTCTGGCTTGACCCGAACGGGCTGTGGCTGGCGGGCGCCGTGCTGATCGTCGCCAACTGGCCCTTCACCTTCGCCGCCATCAGGCCGATCACCCGCCGGCTCGAGACCGCCTCCGCCGATCAGGCCGGGCGCGACACCCGCAGCGCCATCCGGCGGTGGGGCGTGCTCCACGCCATTCGCACCGGCCTGGGGTTCGCCAGCCTCGCCGCCTACGCCGTGGCGAGCGCCAGGACGTGGCCCTCCGGCCTCTGAACGTCAGGCCGCGACCAACCGGAAGTAGTCCGCCACGCCCCCGACGGTCTCCGAGACCTTGGCAGGGTCTCGTAAAAGTCGAAATGGCAGCCTTCGGACCAGTGCAGGGCTTTCGGAGCGCCGCGCCGGGCGCAGGTCCAGCGGGCCTTGGTCGCGCGAGCGCCTCTAACCTTGGACCGAGCAGGACTCGGCTGGTCCTTGCGGCGCCGGCGCAGCTGTCCAGTCGATCCGAGCTGGCCCTTGCGCGGGCCCGTCGCGCGCTAAGCTTCCGGCGTCAAAAAAGGCGTCGGCACTTTCCTCGCGGCTGGCGGCAAAGCTCGCATCCGAACGCGCGTCTGGGATTCATATGACCTCATTCAGTTCGGGGCAGCGCACGCTGGAGAACGCGTCCCGCCGGCCCTTGCGAAACGCCCGAGTTCCATCGCTTGTCTCGAAATTATAGCCGAAGGTCACTTCGTCTCCAGCGCGGGGAGGGCTGCCACCGGGTGAGCATCGACAGCAGCGGGCCGGTCGGCGGGCGTTGTCGCGAGTATACGCCAGACAATTTCGGCTGACCCCAGCATAGGCAAGGGTTGGCCAAATCGGGTCCGCCATTGTCTGTCTAGCTCGACTTCTTCGGGCGTCATTTGGGTGTTTGTCATGGCCCGGAGAAAGCCTTTTGCGAAGACTCGGTTCCGGCCGCGAATGGCTAACGCGGGGTCCCGCCCCATCGAGTAGCGGGATCCGGCGCGGGGCGGCGGTTCGGTTGTGATGCAGCGCAGTAAACTCCGCCTATGTGGCCTCTATGATATCCGTTCCCCCGACGCCTGCCGGAACCGCCTTTCGCGCCGGTGAATGGCGCAGCATGTATGTCCGTGCGGAAGCGTGAGGCTCCGGTCCCGGGGGCTTAAATATAGACCCGAAGCGATCCTCGACAGCCTACCGCGATGATCAACTCAAACGCGGCGACACGGCCTTGATCGTGCTGCCGGAGGAGGCGGTAGTGCCAGATAGCAAATTCCTTACACCTGACGAGGTGGCTGAACGCTACCGGGGCGGTGTTTCGGTTGGGACGCTTCGAAATTGGCGCGCGATGCGTCTCGGCCCGTCCTTCGTCAAAATTGGCAAGGCCGTGCTCTACCCCCTCCACGAGCTTGATGCGTGGGATGAAAAGAATAAGGTGCAGTGTCGTGCATCCAGGGGACTCGACGAGCACAGGGGTGATCAGGTGTGATGGTCACGTTCGGGCATGATCAACCGCTCCCAGTCTCCGGCACCAGTCCTCGTCCGATTTCAATTTATTGCATAACAATCAATGCCATAGAATACTGCAAGGCATGGTGCACAACCATCCCTCGGGCGATCCCTCGCCGTCCAACGCCGACATCGACATGACCCGCCAGGTCGCCAGCGCCTGCGAGGTCCTGCGGATCGCCGTCCACGACCACCTGATCGTCGGACGCCACGGAGTCGCCAGCTTCAAGGCCTTGGGATTGCTCTAAGGTTGCAATTTGGACGGGGGCCTTGCTCCGCCCGGCGCAAACGCCCAGACATATCGGCAAAGCGACAATGCTGGGGAGATCTTCGCTGGTGGCTGATCGAGAGCCAAGCGCGACTTCGGGAGAGCCGACCTTGGCGGACGCCGGTGAGGCACGGCGCTTCGCCAGCTACCTTGGAGAGAGCCTGGACGGCTTTCGCGAGGGCTTTTTCAGCCTCGACAAGAATTGGCGGTTCATAGCCTGCAACAAGGTTTGCGAGCAGCACATGGGCTTCAGCGCCGAAGCGGTGCTGGGGAGAGATTTCTGGACGGTGTTTCCGCGCATCGCTGACCTGCCGCTCGGCGACCTGATGCGTGAAGTGATGTCGTCGCGACGCCCAGCGCTACGGGAGGCCTATTCGGCGCTTTATCCCGAGATATTGCTGGCGCTGCGCTGCAATCTCCTCGGCGAAGGGATCGCCGTCGCCTTTCGCGACATCACCCGGACGCGCAAGGCTGAGAACCGCCTCCGCGAGAGCGAGGCGCGTTTCCGCGCCACCGCCGACTCGGCGCCTGCGGCGATCTGGATCACTGACGTGCCGGGCGACATCGAGTTCGTGAATCAGGCCTTCTTCGAATACGCTGGCCGCCCGCGCGAGGGCCTGCTGGGCAAGGCCTGGCTCACCCTGCTGCACCCCGACGATGCGCCGACGGTCCTGGCGCGGCGCGAAGCCGCGCGGGTCAACAACGACGCCTACGAATTCGAGGCGCGCTTCCGCTTCGGCACAGGCGAATGGCGCTGGATGCGGGCCTCGGCCAAGCCGCGCATCGACCCCGACGGAGTCTTTCAAGGCTACGTCGGGCTAGCCATTGATGTGACCGAGACACGCGCCGCCGAGAATCGCCAGCAGCTCCTGATCAATGAGCTGAACCATCGGGTGAAGAACACGCTCGCCACG
Organism: Phenylobacterium immobile (ATCC 35973); assembly: GCF_001375595.1. Classification (NCBI taxonomy): domain Bacteria; kingdom Pseudomonadati; phylum Pseudomonadota; class Alphaproteobacteria; order Caulobacterales; family Caulobacteraceae; genus Phenylobacterium; species Phenylobacterium immobile. Next base: position 2,213,634 of record NZ_CVJQ01000001.1, read on the forward strand.
ATCCAGTCGATCGCACGCCAAACCTTCCGCGACGCTGTGGTCAGCCGCGAGGCGCGCAACCTTTTCACGGACCGTCTGATGGCCCTGTCGGCGGCCCACAACGTCCTGACGCGCGAGAACTGGGACGCGCCGGAACTGACCGGAGTGGCCACAGAGGCCGTTCAGGCCTACGACGACCCGCGTGCGCCGCGGATCCGGCTCAACGGCCCGCCGGTGCGTATACGCCCCAATGCGGCCTTGGCCATTTCTCTCGCGCTGCATGAGCTGGCGACCAACGCGACCAAGTACGGCGCCCTTCGCGCCAAGGATGGCTACGTCGACCTGGAGTGGACGCTCTCCGGCGACGGCGCCCAGGTCGAGGTGCGTTGGTGCGAGGTCGGCGGCCCGCCCGTCGCAGCGCCCCCGTCCCATGGATTCGGATCGAGGTTGCTGGGCTCCGGTCTCGCCGGCGAACTCGGCCAGCCGGCCATCATGGACTGGCGCGCCGATGGCCTCGTTTGCCGAATCGTCGCTCCCGTCTTTGCGTGACTGAGCCTTCTGACCATTCCCCGGCCGAGAGCGGGCCCGACGTTCTGTTGGCGGCCTATTTCGCGCGAAGGGCCAATCTCGTGCGGTTCTTCGCCGCCCGCGCCGGCGCGGGCGCGGCTGACGATCTGGCGCAAGAGCTTTATCTGAAGATCGTGTCGCGCCCTGATACGCTGACTGTGCAGTCGCCGGCCGCGCTCCTCTATCGCATGGCGTCCAACCTTTTGCTGGACGGGGCGCGCAGCGCGCGGCGCTCGGCCGTGCGCGAGACCGCCTGGCGCGACGATTCGCGGCCGCGCCTGGGACTGGAGGAGGTCTCGGCCGACGCGCCCGCTGACGAGGCGATCATCGAGCGCGAACGCATCGCCCGCCTGGTCGAGGCCGTCGCCGACCTACCCCCGCAAATGGGCCGCGCCTTCCGCCTGCATAAGCTCGAAGGCCGCAGCCAGGCCGAGACCGCCCAGGCCATGGGCGTCTCCGTCAAGGCGATCGAAAAGCATATCGCCGCGGCGATGAAGGCCCTGACCGGAAGGCTGCGGTCGTGATCGCAGCGAAATTCTTAAGCAGAGGTAGGGGCGAGGCTGGGACGTGGCGTCTTGTCCTATGTCGTGGGCGAGTCCCGTCCGCGCGAAAGGTGCGCTCATGAGCGAACGGCTACAGGTTGCGGAGGATCGTCTGGCGCAAGCCAGCGACTGGTTCGCACGCCTGGGCGCCGGCGCTGAGCTCGCCGACGACGAAGCCCTGGCTTTTGACGCCTGGCTCGACGCCGACCCGGCCAACACCGAGGCGTTCGACGCGGTGACGGCCACGGCCGAGGCCTATGAGGCGGCCGCCCCTCAGGTTCTCGCCGGCCTGGAGCTTGAGAGCGTCCGGCGCGCCAAGCGGCTTGCGACGGGAAAGCCGGCCTTCGGCCGGCGCGGCTTCCTGGCTATGGGCGGCCTGGCCGCGGCCGCAGCCGCCGCCTTCATCATCACGCCTTCGCTTCTGCCCTCGCCGACCGAGATCTACTCGACCGGTGTCGGTGAAAAGCGCACGGTCACGCTGTCTGACGGTTCGACCGTCGACCTGAACGCTCAGACGCGGATGACCGTCAGCTTCCGTCACGGCGAACGCCGGGTCAGCCTGCCGGAAGGCGAAGCGATCTTCGATGTGGCAAAGGACGCTGACCGGCCTTTCACCATCGACGCCGGCCGGTACGCCGTGCGCGTGGTCGGTACGCAGTTCGATGTACGCAACCGGCCCGAGGGCCTGAGCGTCGCCGTAAGCCGCGGGATCGTCGAGGTGCGCCCAACCGCCGAGCCTGGCGCGCGCGTGTTCCGCCTGCATCATGGCCAGCGTTTCAAGGTCGCCCTGCAAGGCCAGCCCGAACTCAGCCAAGTTGATCCCGGAGAGGCTTTCGCCTGGCGGGCGGGCCGCATGATCTACCGTAGCGAGCCCTTGTCGGCAGTCGTGGCGGACCTCAATCGCGAATTTCATCAACCGATCCGCATCTCCGATGCGCGCCTGAAGGACATGCCGATCACGGGCGTTCTCGTGCTCGACAACCAGGCCGATGTGGTGCATCGCCTGACCTTGATGCTGCCGGTGAGCGCAGTACCTTCCGAACAGGGCGTCCTGCTTCGGGCGAGGTAGGGCCCCCGCACGTTCAGGGGGGTAAACGATCCGAAAGTCGGCGTCCGGCCTGGCGGCCTTAATCGGCGCGGCGGTGTTCGCTGCGGCGGGCTCGCCCGTGCTCGCCGCTCCCCCGAAACTGAATTTTCGCATCACCCCAAAGCCTTACAGCGAAGCTTTGATAGACCTGGCCCTGCAGGCCGACATCTCGCTGCTGGGCGCCGCCGCCTGCCGTGGGACGAGCCCGACGCTGGTCGGCCGCTACACGATCGAGCAGGCGCTTCACCGCCTGCTGGCCGACGCCAACTGCGACTGGCGCATGCCGGCCGCCGGGGTGGTGCAAATCTCGCCCTTGCGGCGCGCGGCGCCTGAGCCTGCGCCGCCCACCACCGTCTCAGAGGTCCTGATCACCGTCACCAAGCGGGTCGAGGCCGCCAACCGCCTGGCCGCTTCCGTCAGCACCCTGTCACGGCGCGCCTTGGCCGAAACCGGCTCAGTCGATCCGGCCGACATCTCGGGCCAGCTCTCAGGCCTGCTGACCACCGACTTGGGACCGGCCCGCGACAAACTGCTGCTCCGCGGCCTGTCGGACGGCGCCTTCACCGGGCGATCGCGTTCGACGGTCGGAACCTACCTCGACGACGCACCGCTCAACTACAACGCCCCGGATCCCGACCTGCGTCTGGTCGATGTCGAACAGGTCGAGCTCGTCCGCGGACCACAAGGCGCGCTCTATGGCGGCGGCTCGCTGAGCGGGGTCTTCCGCATCGTGACGCGCAAGCCCGACCTCTACGCCTATGAGGGCGAGGCCCGCGTCACCGGCGCCTACACCTCGAAGGGCGATCCCAGCCACGCCGTCGAGGCGATCGGCAACTTCCCCCTGGTCGAGGGCAGGCTCGGCCTGCGGATCGCCACCTATGAAGAGGGCCAGGGCGGATATCTCGACGACCTGAACCTGGACCTGAAGGATGTGGATCGGACCACGCGCTACGGCGGGCGCGTGACGCTCGCCTTCCAGGCCAACGACACCTGGTCTGCGACGCTCTCGGCGACAGGCCAGCACCTGGCGTCTGACGACACCCACTATACCGTTCGCGGATTCGGGCTGACACGGCTGCAGAACCTGCAGGAACCGCACGACAACGATTTCGGCCTGGTCAGCGCCAACCTTCGCGGCGCCTTCGACTGGGGTGAACTCGCCGCGACGACGGCCTACGTTCAGCACCGCTACGCCAGCCTCTATGACGCCTCCCGCGTGATCAGCGACTTCAGCGACCTCGGCAATGGCGTCGGCGTCTACACCGAGAGTACGCGCACGGAAATGGCCGTCCAGGATATCGTCCTGACCTCTCACGGCGCTGGCCGTTTCGGCTGGCTGGCGGGCGCCTATGGGGCGTTGACCAACGAATCAGCGCCGAACCGTATCTTCGCCGGCCAAGGCGCCTCGCAGACGATCGCCTATGTGGACGACCGGCGCGATCGCATCCGCGATCTGGCCCTCTATGGCGAAGCTTCGCTGGAGGTCTTGCCCGGCTGGACCGCGGCTCTGGGCGCGCGCGCGTTCCGCACCGAGGTCCGCACCCGATCGGACGTGTGGTCCGAACGGGGGCCCGCACGCGGCGTCAGTCGCACAATACGCACCACCGGCCTGTCGCCTAAGTTCACCCTGCAGCGGGAACTCGCCAGAGGCGACACGCTCTATGGCGTCATCTCGCAGGGCCACCGGGCGGGCGGGGTCAACACCGGCGGCATTGACCCCCTCACCGCGGGTCGGGAGGCGTTTTCATCCGATCGCCTCACCAACTTCGAGTTGGGCGGCAAGTTCAGGCTGCTTCACCGTCGAATGTCGCTCAACGCCGCCCTCTTTTACGATGTCTGGACCAACATCCAGACCGACCAGTTCCGCGACTCCGGCCTGCTCTATGTCGCCAACGTCGGCGACGCTGCGATCATGGGCCTGGAGGCCGAGGCCGGCTACGCCGTCAGCGGCCTGTCTCTCAGCGCCAATCTGCTGGCGTCGCGCACCGATATCCTGCGCGCCAACCCTGAATTCGCTCAACAGCTGGCCAAGGGTCTGCCCAACGCACCGGACATCTCCTTCGGCCTCGTCGCGTCCTATAGGCGTGATTTTGCGCGCAGCCTCGCGTGGCGGGTGACTGGCGCGGCAAGCTATGTCGGCGCCTCGCGCGTCACCTTCGATCCGGCGCTATCGTCCAAGATGGGCGACTATGTGCGCCTGAAGTTCGCCGCAGCCCTTAGCGGTCGCGGTTGGAACGCCGAGCTGTTCGTCACCAACCCCCTCGACCAGCTCGCCAACACCTTCGCGTTCGGTAATCCCTTCACGTTCGTGCAGGTGAACCAGTCGACGCCGCAGCGCCCCCTGACCCTCGGCCTGACGCTCAGCGCGTTTCGCTGATTTTTCTCAGGGGCACGTAGGGGGGCGACGTTTCAGCGTCGTCTCATCATCAACGCCGTGACGACTGGAGACGGAGCAGCGTTGGAAAGTCGGCCAATCGCTCCCTGTGGCCGACGCGTCCCCGGATCCCTCGCGCGCTCGATACGCTGCGGCGGAGACCCGGAACGGGCTTCAAGCGCGGTCACCGCCGACCCCTGGTCGGGCGGGGCCGCGCTTTTCCGCATTCAATGCGATTCTTCGGCATGGATTTTTGTTTCGACTTGGCGCAATGATGTGGGCAAGGCGGATTAGGCCGGGCGCCATACGGTCCTCCGTCGTGCCGTGACGCGCTTTCCAGGGGGCATCGCGACATTTTTCTGGGACGGTTTCTCCAGTACCGCTTCCAGTGCATTTCGTCCCGGTTTGGCCGCGCCAAGCCGGGACGTTTTGAGTCTGGGGCCTAGCTTTCCGCCAACCAGGCCTGAAACTCCGGCGTTTCCAGCAGGCGCTCGGCATAGGCGCCGGCGAGGCCGGTGTCGCCGTAGTCGCTCAGCCGCACGCCGTAGGTGAAGAACCGGCTGGCCACCGGCGTGTAGACGGCGTCGACGATGCTCCATTCACCCAGCAGGAACGGCCCGCCGAATCGGCCAAGCAGCTCGTTCCACAGCGCGCTGATGCGCCGGATGTCCTTGGCGGTCGCATCGGACAGCGTCGCATGATGCGGCTGCGCGGCCAGGTCCATCGGGCATTCGCCGCGTAGCGACGAGAACCCCGCGTGCATTTCCGCGGCGGCTGAACGGCCCAAGGCGCGGGCGACGGGGTCGGTCGGCCAGAGACGCGCTTCCGGGAATTTCTCGGCGAGGTACTCGCAGATCGCCATGGAATCCCAGACCGTGAGGCCGTCGTCCTTCAGGACCGGCGCCTTGCCGCTGCCCGAATGGGTGAGGAGTTCCGCTTCCGTCGCCTCGCCACGGCGCAGGGCGACCAAGGTCTCCTGGAAGGGCGCGCCCGCGTGTTTGGCGACCAACCACGGTCGCAGCGACCAGGTCGACCAGGCCTTGGTGCCGATCACGAGTTCCATGCCACACTCCATCAATCTCTTCGCGCCGGCGCCTATGCTACTGGCTCCGTCTCGTTACAAGGACCCGTCGCAAACTGCCAACCGCTCTGCTGAAACGCCGCCCATGACCCCCGCGCCGGAAACTAGCGTCGTCTTTGAAAGCGCGACCCTGCTGGCGCGGCGGCTCGGCGGCTATTCGAGCCGGATCTGCGCCGTCACCTTCTCGCCGTTCGATGAAGAGACCGGCCTCGAGCGGGCGGGCTTCGGCGAACACTTCTTTCAACAGCTCGGCGTAGACGCCGTTCACATCGTGCCCGTCGGCAACCACTGGTACCAATATCCGGACCTGCCCGACCTCTGCGCCAAGGTTCGTGAAGCGGTGGCCGGCTACGAACGGGTCATCACCTACGGCTCCAGCATGGGCGCCTATGCGGCGATCCGCTTCGGCGGTTGGGTCGGCGCCCACGCCGCGCTCGCCCTATCGCCGCAGTTCTCGATCGCTGCGCGGCCGGCGGCGCTGGGACTGCACTGGCGCGACTATGTGCCGAATGACCGGCGGTGGCGACGGTATGGCCAGTCTCTCAGGTTCCCCTACGAGGCCCGGAGGGACTTCGCGCGCCACGCCGTCATTGTCTACGATCCCCTGACGGAAGATCGCCAGCATGCCGAACTCTATGCGGCGACGGGCGACGTCACGCTCGTTCCAGCGCCGCACAGCGGTCACCCCTGTGGCGTTTTGCTCACCCAATCCGGACTGCTGACCCCTCTGATCAGCGATGTGCTCAATAACACTTTCGACGCGGCTCACTTTCGTCAGGAGGCCGAGCGACTGGGCAAGGACACGCCGCAATTCCTGATCGAACAGGCCCTGCGCGCCGAAGGTCGGCAGGAGCGGCGGCGCCTGGCGGAAATGGCCTACGCGGCGTTTCCAGGAAATCCGTCGGCCCTGCGCCTCATGGCGCAAACTTCCCTCGCGGTCGGCGACCACGCCGCCGCCGCGATAGCCGCGCAGGCGCTGGTGGCGCTGGAGCCGCAGTTTCAGACCAACCTGTTCCTCTTGAGCCAGGCCCACGCCAGCGCGGGTCGCCTGGAGCCGGCGATCGCCATCCTGAGGGAGCTCGTCGAGCGCCCAGATCATCCGCCCGAATTTGACCGCCGCTTACGAGCCTTGAACCGGCGACGGCGGCTGCGTCGGATCTTTGTTCCGCTCGCCCGGTCCCAATAGCCGCAAGGGCCGTGCTTCAGGGGCGCGCAAAGCTGTGCTATGGGCGGGCGGTCGCCGCCAGGGTATTTCGCGCGTGAATCGCTCGATCATCATCGCAGCCCTTGCTCGCCACCGTACGGTCATGGCCGTACGGGCGAAGCCGGCTGGTGAAATGGAGCGCAACGACCGCCTGATCCACATCTGAGATCGGCGTTCCGCCGCTCCCGCCCGGGAGCAGTGGTCACGGTGACGAGACAAGCTGACGCCCACGGGAGAGGCTCCACCCATAGGACCTCCCGCCATGCCCACCCTCACCCCCGAGCTTTATCTCGGCCTTTGCGCCTTCGCCTTCGCGTCCTCGATCACCCCGGGGCCGAACAACGCCATGCTGCTCGCCTCTGGCGCCAACTTCGGCGTGCGCCGGACCGCGCCTCATATGATGGGCGTGTGGCTCGGGTTCACCCTCCTGATTCTGGGGTCGGGCCTGCTGTTGGGCGGCCTGTTCACCGCCTATCCGGCGTTGCACCAGGCCTTGAAGATCGCCGGCGCCATCTACCTGGCCTGGCTCGCGTGGAAGATCGCGACCAGCGCCAAGGGCGGGAGCGCCGCCGGGCCTGACCGGCCCATGACCCTCGCCCAGGCGGCGCTCTTTCAGCTGGTCAATGTGAAGGGCTGGGCGATGGCTCTCAGCGCGGCCGCCGGCTACGCGCCGCCTGAGCACTATGTGGCCAACATGCTCGCGGTCACAGCCGTCTTCGCCGTCATCAACCTGCCCTGCATCCTGGTCTGGACCGCGTTTGGCGCGTCCCTGCGCGGCTGGCTGGCGAAACCGGGGCGTCTCCAGCGGTTCAACTGGCTGATGGCCGCACTGCTGGCGGCCTCGATCCCCCCGATGTTCCTGGAGAGCTGAGTTAGAGGTTCGCCGGAAAGGTCAGGACGGCGCGCAGGCCGGGCTCATTGTCGATGTAGGTCAGTTCGCCCTGCAACTGACCGACCATGGCGGTCATCATGCGCGTGCCAAACCCCTTGCCCGGCGAATGATTGCCCTTGCCAGAGTCGGCGACGACCACCCGCAGGGTCGGGCCGGCCGCCTCCAGGCTTATGCAGATCGGGCCCGGCCGGCCGCCGTAGGCGTATTTGTTGGCGTTGATCACCAGTTCGGTCAGCACGAGCCCCACCGTCACAGCCCGATCGGTGCTCAGCATAACCGGCGCCAGGTCCAGGGCGATATGGTCGGACCACTCTTCGCCGATGGAGTTCTTCAGCTCGCCGGTCAGCTCCTCGATATAACGCGCCAGGTCGACGATCTCGATCTGGTCGCTGCGGTAAAGGCGCCGGTGCACCAGGGCCACGGCGTTCAATCGCTGCTGTGCGTCATGGAGCTGGGCCTGGACCTCCAGGTTTTCGGTGGCCCGTGACTGCAAGCCTAAGAAGCTCGACACCAGCTGCAGGCTGTTCTGCACTCGGTGGTTCACCTCGCGCAGAAGGAACTCCTTCTGTTCGATAAGCCCGTCCTTGGCGGCGACCGCGTCGCGCAGGGTCTTGTTGAGGTCCAGTAGTTGCTGGCGATGGCGAAGTTCGGTCAGGCCCTGGCGGAGGCGCGACGCCGCCTCGATCTCGGGCAGGCTCCAGCGCCGCGCGCGCCCCCGCACGGTTTCACCCCAGGCCTCGAAAGAGGCGCGCGGACTGAGCGATTCGCCGGGCTTGAGCGTCAAATCCTTATGGGGGTTGCCGGCCCATTCGATGACCTGGACCTGCTCGGCGCGAAACCACATCAGCACGAAGGGTTCGTCCGCCGAGACCACCACGGCGAGCAGGCCGCTGGCGATCTCGCGAAAGTCCGCCATCCAGCCGATGGTCGTGGCCAAGGCGTCGGTAGCGAAAGGCTCATGCGGATGATGCGCGAGCATCCAATCGGCCAACCGCCGCACCGCCATCTCGCCCGGCGTGGCGCCGCTCATGAGCACCTCGCCAGCGCGGACCGAGGCCGCGCCGTCGCTGCGCAAGACTCTGGCCAGTTCATCGATGTTCGTCGCCAGACCCTGGTCCAGGGTCGGCCCACCAGCCAGGTCATCAATAAATCGGTCTTCCTGGCTCCGCAGCCTTATCCGCTCGCGGTAAAGTGCGGCCTCCTCCTTCGCCCGGACCTGGCGCGCCAAGCCGCCAGCCAAGGCCGCGCAGGCGGCGCGGACATCGTAGGCGAGCCCTTTCGGCGTGCGGTGATGGCAGGCCACCAGACCCCAAAGGACGCCGTCCTTCACGATCGACACCGAGGCGGAGGCCGCCACCCCCATGTTTCGCATATACTGCATGTGGATGGGCGAGACGCTGCGCAGGACCGCGTCGCTCATGTCCAGAGGCTCCGGCCCAGCCCATGCCGGACGAAGCGGCTGCGGGTCGTAGGTCACGTCCGGGATCACGCGCACCAGGTTGCGCACATAGAGCGCGCGAGCCTGGCGGGGGATATCTGTTCCCGGGAAGTGATGACGCATGAAACTCGGCAGTTCATCCACCTTGTCCTCCGCCACGACAGCGCCGGCCGATTCCTCAATGAATTGGTAGATCATCACCCGGTCGAAGCCGGTCAGGTCGCGAAACGCCCTAGCCGCCTGTTGGCAGAGCGCCTCCAGGGTGGCCGCGCGCTCAAAACTCGCCGCGGCTGCGCTCAAGCGCGCCAAGATCATGGCGGCCGGCGCATTGGCCTCGTTCGCCGGCTCCAGCTCGACGATCAGATGAGCGCCGCTCAGGTGCGCGCTGACATCGAACAGCTCACGGCAGCGCTCCAGACGGCCGACATAGCCTGAGCGCGCCTCCGCGGCGACGACCGCGGCGCCGGCCAGATTTCCCCCAATCAGGCTGTTGAGCGCGGCGCCGCACCAATCACTTTCGCCTAGTCGGCCTTCGATCTCACCTGCGCCATGGACGACAACGAGATCGCTGCGGCGCGCAACCAGCATGACGCCGTGCGGCTGGATCGACCCCGGGACATGGATCGGCTCACGGTCGCAGGCCGTCAGGTCAGGATTCTCACTCAAACCGGCGCGCTTTCGCGGCACAGCCAGGTTTCCGCACACTGGAATCCCAGTCGGGCGCCATCGACGACGCTAGGCGACTGATCAGCCGGTGCGGCGTCGAGGACGGCCATGAATGTCCGCCAACGGGCGCCAGTCTGGTCGCCGTAGGGGTGCAGGAAGCTCAGGCCATCAAGGCGTTCACCGCGAGCCTTCAACTGCTTTTCGATCACCGCGCCGCCCAGGGTCGAGCCTTCGAGCACATAGAACAGACCCAGGGCTTCGGCCGGTCCCTTCAGGGAAGGCCAGGGATGGCGGCGCAGAGCAGTCGGGTCGCCGCCGAGGGAACGAACATCGCGCTCCAGATGCGGCGTGCGCCTGCGTACAGCGAAGTCCAGGCCCGGCCATTGGGAAAGATGCGGATGCAAGGCGTCTTCGAGGCCGGCGTGCAGGCCGAAAAATCGACCAACCACCTCGCGTCGGCCAGCGGGGGTCCTAATCCGTTCGAACAGGTCGAGCGCCTGCTCCAGAGATTGGTGCGCGTCGGCCGTGCCCGCGCGGAGCTCGGCGATCAGGGTCATCAACGGTCCTTGGTGAACCGTCAGGTTACAAACGAAATGCGGCCCTCGTCTGTCGATTCCCGACCGAATCGCAAGAGTTTGATCAGGCGTCGCGGTCTTCGACAAACGCACGCAACCGTCCCAACGCCGCGTCCCGCTGGGCGGCGATCCGGTCCAGGTGATCACGCGCCTCATCGACCGCCCCCGCCCGGAACACCAAGTGGCGCTGCTGCAGGCGCTGGCCGACACCACCGCCGTGGCGCTCGAGAACCTGCAGGCCTCCACAATCGCCGCGGCTTCATCGACGTCTGGCCAGCCTTGAACAGAGCCAAGGCCGCGCGCTCCTCGCCTACTTCGATCTCGACGGCTTGAAACAGGCCAATGACGGACTTGGCCACAACGTGGGCGAGCGCCTGATCGCCGACTTCGCCGGTGTGCTGCGCGAGGCCTTCCGCGACGGCGACATCCTGGGCCGGATCGGCGGCGATGAATTCTGCGCGTTGGCCCTCGATCGCGATGATGTGGCGCCGCTGGCCACCCGGCTCGATGCGGCCCTGGCGACGGTCAACGCCCGGGCGGGCGTGGCCTTCCCATTATCCGCCAGCCCAGGCTGGGCCGTCGCCGGCGCAGGCAAACTCGATGATCTCGACCACCTGCTCGGCATCGCCGACGCCCGGATGTACGAGGCCAAGCGTTCGCGTCGGCCAGCCTGAACGCGTCAGACCGGCTGGGGGGCGACCCGTCGCCGGGCGCGGGCCTCCGCTCCATTTTGCAAGGCCCAGCGCAGGACGCCGCCGACACTCGCAACGCCTAGCATTGTTCCCGGCGTTCTTGGCCCGGTGAAGCCGTGCATCGCCCGGGCCCAGGCCGGCAGCAGGTCCTTCGAGGCCTGAAAGAAAAGCTGCGCGAAGGGCGCGAACCGCGCATCCATCTTGGGTGGTTCCAGGATCGCCTGTGCGGCCTCACGGGTGAGGGCGTCGGCCTTTAGCCCTGGCCTGCACCGGGCCAGATACCGCTCAACCTCATCGCGCGTGACCGGCACGTCCTCAGCCCCGAGCCCGCGCGCGATCTCCGCGACCTCCCAGAAATAGCGATCCTGATCGGCGACGCTCATCCAGGGCTCGCGATAGCGGATCCAAGCGGCCAGGAAATGTCGCGTCTCGCACACATGGATCCAGGTCAGCAGTTCGGGATCGCTGGCGGCATAGGTCTCGCCGCTCTCGGTCACGCCGCGGACCCGCTCGTGGATGGTCCGCACCTCGGTGATCGCCGCCTGCGCCTGCTCGGTGGACCCGTAGGTCGTGATCGCGATGAATCGCGCTGTGCGCTTAAGCCGGCCGCCCATATCCTGGCGGAACGTCGAATGCGCCCAGACGCCGGCGAGCGCGCGGCGATTGAGCATCTGCATGAGCAACGCCGCCACACCGCCGATCATCATGGTCGTGAAATCGCCGTGCACCCGCCAGCAGACCGAGTCCGGTCCAAACAGTCCAGCGTCGCCGTGATCTAAAGGACTCTCCGCGCTTTCGCTGGTGGATCCGACCAGGCCTCGGATTTGGCGGGCTATGGCGTTGCGTAGGGGCATAGGCCACAGACTGTCGCACGATTGCGGCGAGGGATAGATTGTCCGCCCCGATCGTTACGCCAATCTGTCCGTCAGGAATGTCATGGCTGTCGCCTTCACCCGCGAGGAAGATTACGAGGCCCGCGCCGCCGATCTGCCGGACCGGCCGATCTCGGCACACGCCAACCTCGTCACCGCCTCTGGCCTCGCCGCTATCGAGCAGGCGCTGGCTGACGCGCGCGCCGCCTATGCTGGCGCCCAGGCCGAAGGCGGCGTCGCCGCGGACCGTACCGCCATGGCCAGAGCCACCCGCGACCTGCGCTACTGGTCCAGCCGGCGCGCGAGCGCCCAGCTGACAGAGCCTCAACCCGCCGCGGGACGCGTGCAGTTTGGCGACACCGTCACGTTCGCGCGCGAGGACGGTCGCACCCAGACCTTCCGCATCGTCGGTGAGGACGAGGCCGATCCCGTCGAAGGCCGCGTCTCCTATGTGTCGCCCTTGGCCCGCGCTCTGCTGGGGAAGTCCGAAGGCGACGAGGCGATGGTCAATGGCGCGGGCGTCGAGATCATCGCCGTCGCTTGAGGCGCCGAGCCGAATTCCGGCCTCGGGCTGCAAATGACGGGCGCGCCACACCTGCCGCTCACCTAGGCTCTTGTGAAACCAGGAGACCGCCCATGAAGTCCTTCGTGCTCGCCGCTGCGCTCTTTGTCGCGCCGCTCGCCGCCCAGGCCATGGAGGTCCGCGCCGTGCCGGCGCCGCCGCGTCCCGACGGCGCGCAGCCGGCCTTCTCAGGCTCGGTCTGGGCGGGCGACACCCTCTACGTCTCAGGCGTGATCGACGCCATGCCAGACGCCACGGGCGAGGTCGCCGCCAAGGCCGCGATGGACGCCTTCAAACGCTCTGTCGAGAGCGCCGGCGCGACCATGGATGATGTCGTCTGGGTCCAGGTGTTCTGCACGGACCTGGCGCTCTACGCGGGCTTCAACACCCTCTACACCGGCTATTTCAAGGGCCCCCTTCCCGCCCGCGCTTTCGTTGGCACGAACAAGCTGCTCAACGGTTCGCGCTTCGAGATCATGGGCGTCGCCGTCAAACGCTGAGCGGCCTTGACTCCGGAGGCTCCGGGCCTCCAAACCGCCGGCTATGATCAGCCGATACGCCCGCAAGGAAGCCGCCGAGATCTGGAGCGCCCAGACGCGCTTCAAGATCATGTTCGAGATCGAGGCCCACGCGGCCGACGCGATGGCCAAGCTGGGCGTGATCCCTGCCGAAGCCGCCCGCGTGATCTGGGAGAAGGGTCGCGACGCGATCTGGGATATCGACCGCATCGACGAGATCGAGCGCGAGACCAAGCACGACGTCATCGCCTTCCTGACCCACGTCACCGAGATCGTCGGCCCCGAGGCGCGGTTCCTGCACCAAGGCATGACGTCCTCGGACGTCATCGACACCGCCTTCGCGGTCCAGCTGAGCCGGGCTGCCGACCTGTTGATGGATGACGTCGATCTGCTGCTGGCGGCGCTGAAGAAGCGCGCCTTCGAGCACAAGCTGACGGCCACCGTCGGTCGCAGCCACGGCATCCACGCCGAGCCCACGACCTTCGGCCTGAAGCTCGCCGGTCACTACGCCGAGTTCGTCCGCGCCAAGGAGCGCCTGGCGATGGCGAAATTCGAGGTCTCCACCTGCGCGATCTCCGGCGCGGTCGGCACCTTCGCCAACGTCGCGCCTGAAGTCGAAGCCTATGTGGCCGAACAGATGGGCCTGGCCGTCGAACCCGTCTCGACCCAGGTGATCCCGCGCGACCGGCACGCGGCCTACTTCGCGGCGTTGGGCGTCGTCGCCTCCTCCATGGAACGGCTGGCCGTCGAGATCCGCCACCTGCAACGCACCGAAGTGCTGGAGGCTGAGGAGTTCTTCGACAAGGGCCAGAAGGGCTCGTCGGCCATGCCGCACAAGCGCAACCCGATCCTTACCGAGAACCTGACTGGCCTGGCCCGCCTGGTCCGCTCGGCGGTGGTTCCGGCGCTGGAGAACGTCGCGCTGTGGCATGAACGCGACATCAGCCACTCGTCCGTCGAGCGTGGCATCGGGCCGGACGCCACGGTCCACCTCGACTTCGCGCTGCGCCGCATGGCCAATGTCGTCGACCGCCTGCTAGTCTATCCCGAGAACATGCAGAAGAACCTGGACCGCCTGGGTGGCCTGGTTCACTCCCAGCGCGTACTCCTGGGCCTGACCCAGAAAGGCGTCAGCCGCGAGGCGGCCTATGCCGCAGTTCAGCGCAACGCCATGCGCGTCTGGCGCGGCGAGGGCAATTTCTTGGACTTCCTGGTGGCCGACCCCGAGGTGACCCTGACCGAGGCGGAACTGGCCGAGCTCTTCGACCTCGGCTACCACTTCAAGAACGTCGATGCCGTCTTCGCCCGGGTGTTCGGCGAGCAGCCTTAAAGGACGCGCTCACTCCGGAGGCGCTGCAGAAGCGCCTCCAATGGCATCGGCCGGCCGAAAAAGTAGCCCTGGGCGTATCCGACCCCCAAGCTCTTCAGGATCTCGCCCTGCTGTTGGGTCTCGACCCCCTCGCCTATGATCTCAAGGTTGAGGTCTTTGGCCATCTCAATGATGCGGACGGCCACCTGGCTCGTTGCGGACTCCGTACCCAAGGCCTGCACGAAGAGCTTGTCGATCTTCACGAAGTCGATCTCCAGCTGCGCGAGATAGGCCAAGCTGGAATAGCCGATTCCGAAATCGTCGATCGCCAGCTGGACGCCCTCGGCCCGGAGCCGCTGCACGGTGTCGCGCGCGCGTTCCACATCCACCAACCTGCGCTCGGTCACCTCAAAGGTCAGGCTGGAGAAGGGCATGCCCGACCGCTGTGCGAGTTGGATCACGTCCTCAACGATCTCGGGGCGATGCAGGTCAGCGGCTGAGACGTTGATCGCGAAGTGCATGTCCGGCGCGAGCCGGCGGATGCGCCGGGCGTCTTCGGCCACCAGATCGAACACCCTGGCGGTGATGAGCGAGATATCCCCGGATTCCTCCGCCGCCGGGATGAACTCATCGGGCCCGATGGCGACAGCCTTGCCGCGATCCCAGCGGAGCAGCGCTTCAACGCCCACGGTCCGTCCCGAGGTCAGCTCGATCAATGGCTGGTAGACGAGATGGAACTCGCCACGTTTGAGCGCCGCGCGGATCATCGCCGGCAGCGAGCCCATGCTCCGGAGCACGTGGACAAGAAGAGCGGAAAGTCCCAGGCCAATCAGCAGCGCGAGCGGCAGCAGCACCAAGGCCGCCCGTCCGATCCGGCTCGACATCTCGCCTGGCGGGAGGATCGCGATCGCCCCAGTGTCGTATCTCGGAGACCGGACAACCGCCACCGTCCGGCCACCGCTGCGGAAGACAGTCGAGCCGGTGAACTTGGTCTTGATCAGTTCGGGCGGCACTGCGCCCCGGTTGATAATCGGCGTCCGACGAGACCAGGAAAAGACCGCGACACCCAGGCCGGGCGCCTTATCCACAAAGCTGAGGGCGAGATCCTTATGGATGATCCCCACTGCGGCCCCGGTCTGCACCGCCACGTAGGCGGTCTTCGGGTCAAGCAGCGTGACATTGGTCCGGTAGACCGAGCTGCGGCTCGATCGGAAATCAAACTTGCCCATAGGGAACCGGCGATCGCCGCCGAAGGAAGAACAGCGAATCTCATCGCCCTCCACCCAGCCAACCCCCTGAAGCAGGGTGGAGTTCATGTCGATGGCGCGCATCAGGTCGAGGCCGTCGCGCGAACAGGCCTTCTGCAGTCCGAGGCCATTAATGGCGCGCGCCGCTGCGCCGAGCTGTTCGCCCGTCGCGTCGGCGCGAACCAGGGCGCTGTTGGCCAGCTCCTGGGCGAATCGCTTCTCGATCTCCAAGCCTGATGTTGGGCGAGAAGGATCGCCGCCAGGATCGGCAGGACGGTCGTCACGCAAACGCCGATCACAATGGTACGCGTCAGACGGCCAAAGATCGTCATTGGCGCCCCCCTTTTCCGCGATTTATAGCGCAGAACAGGACGCGCATCTAAGCACAGCTAATCTTCGGGCTGCGACAAGTTCGCCATATGGTTGAGCTTGGCGTCGTCGCCTCAGCTGACCCGTTTCCAGACCTGCGACTTGCAGATGACGAGGCAACCGCGTGCGCGCAGCGTATCTGGATCAACCTGGGTGGCGGTGCCGCCGAGCGTCCAGCCCAAGTCCGGGATGAACACGCGACCGCGGTACACGCCATTGCCCTGCATGCCGAAGTCGCGGAACAGCTGCGTGCCGACCAGATTGGGCGTGCCGCCTTCCTTGGAGTCCTGCTTGGCCTTTTCGCTGGCCCAGACGACCACGCCGCAGAGGCGATCTCCGCAGGGCTGGATATCGACGTGAACCGAGTTCTTCGGATTGCGCCAGACGCCGATCAGGCTCGGAGTGTGCTGCGCCTGGACGGCCGACGCCACAGAGAGCGTCGCCGCAAGGGCCAGAATCAAGGTGCGCATGACAAAGGGCCGGCTATTCGCCGGCGCGAACGCTCTCACGGGCCTGAGCCAGAAGCTCAGCCATCTTCATGCGGACTTCGCCTTCGGTGACGGCGACACCGGAACCCTTCAGGTCTTCGAAGACCTTGCGGAAGACATCTTCTTCGCCCGGCAGTTCCAGGTCCGACTTCACCACCGCCTTGGCGTAGTCGTCGGAGTGGGGCGGTTGCAGGCCCATCAGGGCGCCGGCCCAGTGACCCAGCGCCCGGTTACGGCGCGCGGCTGCCTTGAATTCCTGTTCCTGATCGAGGGCGAATTTCTTCTCGAAGCCGCGCTCTCGATCGTCATAGGTCGTCATGGTGTGCTCAAGATGTTCCGTTAACGCGGCTGACATAGCCCGCTCAGTCCCGAGCCGCAATGGGAAGAGGCGCCCTGCGCAAGGTTTGCGCCAAGCCGCCGCATCCGCTAATTTCACCGCGCCTCCAGCGGACAGCCGAGGCTCGAGTCGGACCGCGCGCGCACGGACATTGCGCGCGCGTTTTTCATTCCGACAACGGGGCCGTTCGCAGGCGGGGCGATTGCTGCACCGGCTCTCGGAGAACAAGCCGTCATGACGCGCCGGAAGAAGATCTACGAGGGCAAGGCCAAGATCCTCTTCGAGGGACCAGAGCCCGGCACCTTGATCCAGTACTTCAAGGACGACACCACCGCCTTCGACGCCCAGAAAAAGGCGATCCTGGAAGGCAAGGGCGTGATCAACAACCGCATCAGCGAGCACATCATGACGCGGTTGAACGCCATCGGCGTGACCAACCACTTCATCAAGCGCCTGAACCTGCGCGAGCAGCTGATCCGCGAAGTTGAAATCATCCCGCTGGAAATCGTCTGCCGCAACGTCGCCGCCGGCTCGCTGTCGACGCGGCTTGGCTTGCCGGAGGGCCAGGCGCTGCCGCGCTCGATCATCGAATTCTACCTGAAGGACGACAAGCTCCACGACCCGATGGTCTCCGAAGAGCACATCACCGCCTTCAACTGGGCCTCGACCCAGGAGATCGACGACATCATGGCGCTGACGCTCCGGGTGAACGACTTCCTCACCGGCATGTTCGGCGCCGTCGGCATCACTCTGATCGACTTCAAGATCGAATTCGGCCGCATCTGGGAGAACGATTTCGCCCGGATCATCCTGGCCGACGAGATCAGCCCCGACAGCTGCAGGCTGTGGGATTCCACCACCAACGAAAAGCTGGACAAGGACCGCTTCCGCCGCGACCTCGGCAATGTGATCGAGAGCTATGCGGAGGTTGCCCGCCGGCTCGGCATCATGAAAGAGATGCCGACGGTCATTCAAGGAGGCCTCCACTAGTGCGCGCCAAGGTCCATGTTTTCTTGAAGCCGGGCGTCCTCGACGTTCAGGGCAAGGCGGTCGAGCAGGCGTTGCACGGCCTGGGCTGGGACGGCGTGGAAGGCGTCCGCGTCGGCCGCACCATCGAGTTCGACCTGAAGAGCGCTGACGCCGTGGCCGCCGAGGCCGAGGTCAAGGCCATGTGCGAGAAGCTGCTCGCCAACACGGTGATCGAGAGCTACCGCGTGGAGCTGGCGTGAAGGCTGAGGCCTTCCTCGCCGCCCTACTCCTCTGCATCGCCGCCTGCGCGCCGAAAGCCGCGCCGCCCGCCCCTATGGTCGGCCTCGACTGCGCCAGCGCCTTTGAGGCTCTGCGCGACAAGATCGTCGGCCAGCCGCGCCTCACGCCCGCGCCGAAAGACCCGACCCAGCCCTATCGCTTCTACTCCAGCGATGACGGCAAGACCTCCTACCTGATCACCGAACCCGACGCGCCGGCCCACCCGGCGATCATGCTGCAGCGAGCGGTGGGAACCGAGGTGAAGACCACCGGCTGTCCCTACGGCGACAAGGCCCGCTACGACGAGCTCGCCGCCTATCTCGACAGCCTGAAAACCTGGACGCGGAAATGACGGCGCACGGCCTCGACGCCAGCGCCCCCATCGTCTACCCGTCCGCCCATTCCGCTAGAGAACCTGCGAGACAGAACGCCCGATGAAAGCCGCCGTCGTCGTCTTCCCCGGCTCCAACTGCGATCGCGACTGCAAGGTCGCCGTCGAACGCTCCACGGGCGCCTCGGTGGAGATGGTCTGGCACGCCGAGACCGCCCTGCCCTCGGGACTCGACCTGATCGTGCTCCCTGGTGGGTTCTCCTATGGCGACTATCTGCGGTGCGGGGCCATGGCCTCGCTGTCGCCGGTGATGGCGGAGGTCAGGGCCGCCGCTGAACGCGGCGTCGCCGTCGTCGGCATCTGCAACGGCTTCCAGGTGCTATGCGAAGCCGGCATGCTGCCAGGCGCGCTTCTACGCAACGCCGCGCTCAAATACGTCTGCAAGGCGGTCGACCTGGAGGTCGTCAACGTCCAGACCCGCTTCACGTCGGGCTATGCCGCGACGCGTCGGGCGGTCATGACCATCGGCAACGGCGAAGGGAATTTCTTCGCCGATGAGGCCACGCTGGACCGGTTGGAAGGCGATGGCCAGGTGGTGTTCCGTTATCTCGACAACCCCAATGGCTCGGCCCGCGGCATCGCTGGCATCGTCAGCGCCACCGGCAATGTGCTGGGCCTGATGCCCCACCCTGACCGCGCCTTCGAGGCCGAGCTGGGATCGTCCGACGGAGCGATCCTGTTCCAAAGCGCCCTCGCCAGCGCCTGAGAGTCCTGATCATGAGCACCAAGACGATCGCCGAATCGGCCGCCGAATACGGCCTCAAGCCCGACGAGTTCCAGGTGATCCTGCAACGCCTCGGCCGTGAGCCCAATCACCTGGAGCTGGGCGTCTTCTCGGTCATGTGGTCGGAGCACTGCTCCTATAAGTCGAGCCGCAAGCACCTCGGCAAGTTCCCGACCACCGGTCCTAAGGTGATCTGTGGGCCCGGCGAGAACGCCGGCGTCATCGACATCGGCGAGGGGCCAGATGGGACGAAATTGGCCTGCATCTTCAAGATGGAGAGCCACAACCATCCCTCCTACATCGAGCCTTACCAGGGCGCGGCGACAGGCGTCGGCGGCATCATGCGGGACGTCTTCACCATGGGCGCGCGACCAGTGGCCCTCCTCAACGCGCTGCGCTTCGGCCAGCCCGATCACCCCAAGACCAAGCGCCTGGTCTCGGGCGTCGTCTCCGGCATCGCCGGCTATGGCAACTGTGTCGGCGTACCAACGGTGGCGGGCGAGACGAATTTCCACCGCGGCTATGACGGCAATATCCTGGTCAACGCCATGTGCGTGGGCCTGGCCGACGCCGACAAGATTTTCTACTCCGCCGCGCCCGCCGCCGGCCTGTCGGTCGTCTACTTCGGCTCTAAGACCGGCCGCGACGGCATCCATGGCGCGACCATGGCCAGCCAGGAGTTCGACGACGCCTCCGACGAGAAGCGCCCGACCGTCCAGGTCGGCGACCCCTTCGCCGAGAAGCTCCTGATCGAAGCGACCCTGGAGCTGATGGCGTCCGGCGCGGTCGCCGCCATCCAAGACATGGGCGCCGCAGGCTTGACGTCGTCGTCGGTTGAGATGGCCGGCAAGGGCGGCGTGGGCATCGAGCTCGATCTCGACGCCGTGCCGCAGCGCGAAGCGAACATGAGCGCCTATGAGATGATGCTCTCAGAAAGCCAGGAGCGAATGCTGGCGATCCTGAAGCCGGGCCGCGAGGCCGACGGCCAGCGCATCTTCGAAAAGTGGGGCCTGGACGCCGCCGTCATTGGGATCACCACCGACACCGGCCATCTGGTCCTCAAGCACCGAGGCGCCGTCGT
This sequence comes from Phenylobacterium immobile (ATCC 35973), assembly GCF_001375595.1. Classification (NCBI taxonomy): domain Bacteria; kingdom Pseudomonadati; phylum Pseudomonadota; class Alphaproteobacteria; order Caulobacterales; family Caulobacteraceae; genus Phenylobacterium; species Phenylobacterium immobile. Next base: position 2,233,877 of record NZ_CVJQ01000001.1, read on the forward strand.
CGCCGACGTGCCGCTCGCGCCGCTGTTCGACGACGCGCCACTGTATGATCGCCCCTGGATCCAGCCGGTCCTGCAGGAACAGCTCCACGACGTGCCGGCCCCCGTCGACTATGCGGACGCGATCGTGCGCCTGATGTCGGCGCCCGACATGGCCTCCAAGCGCTGGATCTGGGAGCAGTACGACCGCCACGTCATGGCCGACACGCTCGAGGATTCGGCGACCGGCGCCGACGCCGGCATCGTGCGTGTGCACGGAACGAAGAAGGCGCTGGCCGTCTGTTCCGACGTCACCCCGCGCTATGTCCAGAACGACCCGTACGAGGGCGGCAAGCAGGCCGTGGCGGAGGCCTGGCGCAACCTGACCGCCGTCGGCGCGACGCCGATCGCCATCACCGACAATCTGAACTTCGGCAACCCGGAACGCCCTGAGATCATGGGCCAGATCGTTCGCGCCATCGACGGCATGGCCGAGGCCTGCCGCGTGCTCGACTTCCCCGTCGTGAGCGGCAACGTCAGCCTCTATAACGAGACCAATGGCGCGGCCATTCCGCCGACCCCCACCGTCGGCGGCGTCGGCCTGCTGGAAGACTACGCGATCCGGGCGGACTTCGGCGGCCTGAAGGCCAACGACACCATTGTCCTGATCGGCGCCACACCTGGCGCCTTCGGCGCTTCCATGTACCTGCGCGAGATCATGGGTCGCGAGGACGGCGCTCCGCCGCCGGTGGACCTGGCTTTGGAGCGCAAGACCGGGGACCTGGTCCGCAGCCTGATCCACGCTGGCCACCTGCGCGTGGTCCACGATCTGTCCGACGGCGGGCTCGCCGCCGCGGCCGCCGAGATGGCGCTCGCCTCGAATGTCGGCATGAGCCTGACGATCCAGGGCCACGTAGAACTCTTCGCCGAGGACCAGGCTCGCTATCTGGTCGCCGCCGAAGACGCTCAGCCGATCCTGAAGGCCGCGGAAAAGGCCGGCGTACCGGCGCGCATCATTGGCCTGGCCGGCGGCCACAGCCTTTCCGGCGGCGGACTCTTCGACCTGCCGCTCGACCGCCTGCGGCAGAGCCATGAGGGGTGGATGCCGGCGTGGCTAGGGGCCTAGGCCCATGTCGCTGCTGCTCAACATCGACGTCCCCGATCTACCCGCGGCGGAGCGGTTCTATGTCGAGAGCTTCGGGCTAAGGCCATACCGCCGGGTCGGCGGCGTGGCTGCTGGTCAAGGCGGCGGGCAGGGCCGGCGCGGGCGGCGATCGGCGCCGGCCTGAGGCGCCGACTCGGAACCTTGAGCTTGGCGCCTCGTTGGCTCTGAAACGCCCGGATGCCCCATGCTTCCAGAAACCGGGCGAGGGAGCGAGCGCCAGTCATGAGCCTCTTCAGCAAAATCAAGGACAAGGTCTTCCACCGCGATCACGACGCCGCATCGCCATCCTCGGTGCGCTCGGCGGAGCCGCGCGCCTTCAATCACGAACGCGCCGAACTTGCGCCCGCCACGCCAGCCGATGTGATCCCGATGGGCGACGGCAAGCCGGTCAACGTCGAAGACAACCTGGCCGCCCTGGCCGAATTCAACGGCGGCCAAGACAACGGCTGGCGGACCTCCATCGTCGACCTGCTCGACCTCCTGCGCCTCGACACGAGCCTTGAGGCCCGCCAGGCGCTGGCCGAAGAACTGGACATCCACGCCGGCGAGCCGGACAGCGCCGAACAAAACGCCGCCCTCCACAGAGCGGTCATGCAGAAACTGCGCGACAACGGTGGGATCGTGCCGGACAGCCTCTACGGCTGACGCCGGCGCCGACCGGCCGCCGATGGCGCATTGACGGCCCCCTGCTCGGGGCGCCATGGACGGCTCCGTAGAGGAGACCCGCCATGCCGATGTCCCAGACCGATCTCGAAGCTGTGCTGCGTGAAGGCTTCCCTGACGCCGAGATTGAGATTCAGGATCTCGCCGGCGACGGTGACCATTACCGGGCCAGGATCGTCTCGACCCGCTTCGCTGGCCTGCCCCGCGTGCGTCAACACCAACTGGTCTATGCCGCCCTGGGCGACCGTGTCGGCGGGGAACTGCACGCCCTGGCGCTGGAAACGTCCACGCCGAAGGCCTAATTGCGCGACCCGCTTGACCGGGGCCTCAGCGCTTCCTAGCTGTTGGGTCTGAATTTCCGCCGAGAGGGGCGATACCGATGAGCGACGCCGCGACCACCACCACCGATCCCGTCCACGGCTTCATCGCCAAGACGCTGGGTGAATATCCTGTCGTGCTCTTCATGAAGGGCTCCCCGGATGCGCCCAAGTGCGGATTCTCCTCGCAGGTCGTGCAGATTCTGGACCAGCTTGGCGCGGAATACGTTGGGGTGGACGTGCTGCAATCACAGCCGCTGCGTGACGGCATCAAGACCTATTCCGACTGGCCGACGATTCCCCAGCTTTATGTGAAGGGCGAGTTCGTCGGCGGCTGCGACATCATCAAGGAAATGTACGAGACCGGTGAGCTCGAAAGCTTCCTCGACGAGCAGGGCGTGATCCCCGAAGCCAGCTGAGCCCAACGTCCGATTGACCCCAACCGCCGCAGCGCGGTTCTAGACGCATGAATTCCCATCGTATCGGCGAGGCGCTGCGCGGCTACGCGCCCTGGGCGCCGGACTGGCTTGTCACCTTGCTGCTGGTGGCGGTCGCGCTCAGCATCGCACTGGGCCTGCACCGGCTGGTCGTGTCGCTCGCGCGCAAGCGCCTCACTGGACTCGACACCTTCTGGCGATCACTCGTCGTTCGCAGCGAGGGTCCAGCGCGCCTGGCCTTGATCGTCGCCGCGCTGACCTGGGCCGCCCACGTCGCGCCGCTGAGCGATGGCTACGAGACCAATCTCAAGCGCCTGCTGTTCATCACCTTCGTCGGCCTCCTCGGCTGGACAGGGGTGATGGCCGTGGAGATCGCCGGCGACCTCTATCTGCGCCGTCTGCGGTTGGATGACGCCGACAACCTCCAGGCGCGCAAGCATCTGACGCAAATGCGTATCCTGCAGCGCTCGGCCGACACGATGATCATCGTAATCAGCGCCGGCGTCGCCCTTGTCGCCGTGCCCGGCGTCCGTCAACTCGGCGTCAGCCTGCTGGCCGCGGGCGGCGCAGCGGGCATCATCGTCGGCCTCGCCCTCCAGCCAATTCTCTCCAACATGATGGCCGGCGTTCAAATCGCCTTCACTCAGCCGATCCGCATCGACGATGCGGTGAAGGTCGAGGGCCAGTTCGGCCACGTCGAAGAGATCACCAGCGCCTATGTGGTCATCAAGCTCTGGGACCTTCGCCGCCTGGTGGTGCCGCTGAAGTACTTCCTGGAGAAGCCGTTCGAGAACTGGACCCGCCAGACCTCCGAGCTCATCGGCGAGGTCGAACTGATGGTCGACTACCGCGTCCCCGTCGCCGAGTTGCGCGAGGAACTGGCGCGGATTCTCGGCGCGTCCCAGGTCTGGGACAAGCGCATCGGCAAGCTGCAGGTCACCGCCGCCGGCGAAAACGTCATGACGGTCCGCGCCCTCGTCAGCGCCGCCAACGCCAGCCAGCTCGCCGATCTGCGCTTCGACGTTCGCGAGAAGATGATCACCTTCCTCCAGGACACCATCCCAGACGCCTTGCCCCGCAAGGGCGTGGAGTTCCACGCCGCCCCGCCCGAGCCGGACGCGGCGCCGCCGGAGTAGGGTCCTTCTCCCTGGCGAGAGAAGGGAGATAAGACCGCAAAGAAAAAGGGCGGCTGCCGAAGCAACCGCCCTTTTCGCAGTCCTGGAATTCTAAGCCGCTTACGACGCGTAGAATTCGATGACGAGGTTCGGTTCCATCTTCACCGGATAGGGCACTTCGGCCAGCTCCGGGATGCGGACGTAGGTGGCGCTCATCGCCTTGGCGTCGACGGTGATGTAGTCCGGCGTGTCGCGTTCCGACGACTGCAGGGCTTCCAGCACCAGGGCCATGTTGCGCGAGCGTTCGCGGACCTGGACGACGTCGCCCGGCTTCACGCGGTAGGACGGGATGTTCACGCGCTTGCCGTTCACCATCACGTGGCCGTGGTTGACGAACTGGCGGGCGGCGAAGGGGGTCGGCACAAACTTCGAGCGATAGACGATGGCGTCCAGGCGCGATTCCAGCAGGCCGATCAGGTTCTCAGCGGTGTTGCCCTTGCGACGATCGGCTTCGTCGTAGGTCTTCGAGAACTGCTTCTCGGTAAGGTTGCCGTAGTAGCCCTTCAGCTTCTGCTTGGCGCGCAGCTGCAGGCCAAAGTCCGAAACCTTCTGCTTGCGGCGTTGGCCGTGCTGGCCAGGACCGTAGGCGCGGTTGTTGATCGGGGACTTCGGGCGACCCCAGATGTTTTCGCCCATCCGGCGGTCGAGTTTGTACTTGGAAGCTTGGCGCTTAGACATGGTTCATCTCGTCTTTGACGCGAGCCGGCGCTTCTGAGACGTCAGAGGCGCAATCGCAACGGCGGCCTTCGCATCACCCGTCATAAAACCCACGACCGGTGGCCCGGTCGCGAGAGGCGCGGTTTATGGCGGCGACGCGTTCAGGAGTCAACCTAGCCGCGCGGAGAGCTGAGATGAGGCCGCCTTCGCCTCTTCCCACCAGCGCAGCACGCGCGCGCCAGCGTCGCCCGTCGCCGCCAACCGTGCGCCCTGCCCCGCCCACAGCGAAATCTGCTCCGGGTCGCCTGCCGCAGTGCTGGCCGCGCGCAGGGGCTGGGTGAGGCGATTCTGCACCGGATAGGCCGGGACCAGATCCTCATCGGATCGCATTTCGCGCATGAAGCGGTTCTCAAGCCCGCGGGCATGTCGACCGGTGAAGGCCCGAGTCAGCCGCGTCGCCTCATCCGGCGCCGCCGCCAGCGCCTGTCGCCAGGGCGAGGACGTCGTCGCCTGGTCGCTCAGCAAGAAGGCGGTGCCCATTTGGGCGGCTGACGCGCCCAGGGCCAGGACCGCGGCCACGCCGCGGCCATCCATGATCCCGCCCGCGGCGATCACCGGCAGGTCGATCACCGCACGGATCGTCGCGACCAGCGGCAGGAGGCCCACGAGGCTGGCGCCGACGTCCGCCAGGAAGTGGCCGCGGTGGCCGCCCGCCTCATAACCCTGGGCGCAGACGCCATCGGCGCCCACCTCGGCCCAGGCTTTCGCCTCCGCGACCGTCGTCGCCGTGCCGATCACATAGGTTCCCGCCGCTTGCAGGGCCGCAACCTGCGCCGCCGTCAGAACATCGAACGCGAAGCTGGCCACGGGCGGCGCAGCCTGGATCAGCGCCGAGAACTGCCCCTCGAAATCCGGAGCGTACTGGTTTGGGATCTCAGGCAGCGGAGCGCCTGATTGGGCGTACCAGGGCGCAAGGCGCGCCAGCGCCAGGTCGATCTCGTCCTGGCCAGGCGCGACTGGACGGGTGATCAGCAGGTTCACATTGAAGGGCCGTTCGGTCTGCGCCTTCAAGGCGGCGATCGCCGGACCGAGGTCAGCCCCCGCAAGACCCGCGCCGGCGAAGGCGCCCATGCCGCCGGCCTCGCTGACCGCCAGCGCCAGACGATGGTCCGAAACCCCCAGCATCGGCGCCTGAAGGATCGGGATCGGCAGGGTGTCCAGCAGCGCCTTCAGGCTCATGCCTCGCCCGCCTTCTCAGCCTTCTGGCGGGCGATCTTCTCCAGCACCCGGCCGCGGCCGCGCGATAAGGCGGTGACCACGCCACGCAGGGTGCGCACTTCCTGATCGCTGAATCGCGCCCGCGAAAGCGCCGTGCGCAGGTTCTGAACCATCGAGGGCGTCTTCTCCGGCGGATGGAAGAAGCCGGCGGTCTCAAGCTCACCTTCCAGGTGTTGGAACAGACCCATCATCGCCGCGCCATCCGCCGGCGCTGGCCCCTCGCGGAAGGCCGGGGGCGGGGCGTCCAGCTCCAGCAGGCGCAGCTCATAGGCGGTGATCGCCACGGCCTGGGCCAGATTCAAAGAGCGGAACTTCGGATCGATCGGAATGGTCACCACCGCCTGACAGAGCGCGATGTCGGCCGTCTCCAGCCCCGCGCGCTCACCGCCAAACAGCAGGCCGACGCTCAGACCTTGGCCAAGACCCTGCGTCAATTCGCTCGCCGCCTGACGGGGCGTGATCACCGGCATCTGCAATTCGCGCGGCCTGGCTGTGGTGGCGAACACCAGCTGCAAGTCGGCGACCGCATCGCCGACGTTCTCGAAGACGTTGGCCCCATCCAACGGCCAGTCGGCGCCGGAGGCCGAAGCCCACGCCTGCTCCTGCGGCCAGCCGTCCCGTGGATTGACCAGGCGCAGGGTCTCTAGACCGAAGTTCGCCATCACCCGCGCCACCGCGCCAATGTTATGCGCCAATTGCGGGGCGTTCAGGATTACGACAGGTTTCGCGAGCAAGGCTTCGGCCATGGCGCCTTTTCAAACCCCGCAGGCCCGCGACGCAAGGCTTAGCCGACGAAATCTCTTCGCGCTCGGCGCAGCCGCAGGGCTGTTGGCGGCTTGCGAGAGGCCGATGCGGGACACCACGTCGGAGACGCCAGCCCTTGAGATGACCGCCTTGAACCGTGCGGCGGAGGATATCAGCCGGCGGGTGGCGCCCGGGGTCCTGGGGGCGGGCCTGATGAATCTTGAGAATGGTCAGAGCTGGGCGTTCAACGGCGATCGGCCCTTTCCGATGCAGAGCGTCTTCAAGCTGCCCCTCGCCGCAGCCGTGCTGGCCGAAATTGAAGCGGGCCGTCTGACCCTGGACGAACGGCTCGTCGTGCGGCCGGAAGACCTGTCGCCGCCCTATTCCCCGATCGCGGACGCCTGGCCCGGGCGCGCGGACTACACGGTGGCCGAGATGCTGAACGCCGCGGTGCGCGACAGCGACAACACCGCCGCCGACATGCTGATGCGCCGGATCGGCGGCCCAGGCGCCGTGACCGCCTGGCTGGTCGACAAGGGCGTGACGGAGCTGCGCATTGATCGCTACGAGCGCCAGCTGCAGACCGAGTTCTTCGGCATGGACTCATTCCGCGAGGCTTGGCGTGGGCGCGAGAAGTTCCTGGCCGCCAAGAACGCCATCGACCCGGCGGCGCGGCGGTCGGCGGTCGTCCGATATCTGTCCGATCCACGCGACACCGCCACGCCGCGCGGCATGCTCGACTTCCTCTACAAGCTGGACGACGGGCTGATCATCGGCCCGGTCGTGCGTGAACGGCTGTTCGCCATGATGACCGGCGGGCGCGTGACGAGCCGGCTCGCAGCCGCCATGCCCGCCGGCGCAAGTCTGCTGCATAAAACCGGATCTTCCTGGACCGAGCAGGGATTGAACGCGGCGACCAACGACGTCGGATTGATCACCCTGGCCGATGGCCGGCGCTATGCGGCGGCCGTCTTCCTCTCAGGTGCGAGCCTGGACGATGACGCCCGCGACGCCGCCATCGCCGAACTGGGCCGTGGCATGATCAAAAGTCTCGGCTAACGTCTCTCCGGCCTTTGCGTGCGGGCGTGCGGCGGCTATACGCCCTTAGCCCAAAACGCCACCAATTCGGGGGAGCCCTCGCGCCATGAGCAAGATCAAAGTCGCCAATCCGGTCGTCGACATCGACGGCGATGAAATGACCCGGATCATCTGGAAGCAGATCAAAGACACCCTGATCTTCCCCTTCCTGGACATCGAACTCGACTACTATGACCTGGGCATGGAGCACCGCGACGCCACCAACGACCAGGTGACGATCGACGCGGCCGAGGCCACCAAGAAGCACGGCGTGGCCGTGAAGTGCGCCACCATCACCCCTGATGAAGCCCGGGTGAAGGAATTCAACCTCAAGAAAATGTGGAAGTCGCCGAACGGCACCATCCGCAACATCCTGGGTGGCGTGATCTTCCGCGAGCCGATCATCTGCAAGAATGTGCCGCGCCTGGTGCCGGGCTGGACCCAGCCGATCATCATCGGCCGCCACGCCTTCGGCGACCAATACCGCGCCACCGACTTCCTGTTCCCCGGCAAGGGTACGCTGACCATCAAGTTCGTCGGTGAAGACGGCCAGGTGATCGAGCACGAAGTGTTCCAAAGCCCGGGTTCGGGCGTGGCCATGGCCATGTACAACCTGGACGACTCGATCCGCGACTTCGCCCACGCCTCCTTCGCCTACGGCTTGAGCCGGAACTACCCGGTCTACATGTCGACGAAGAACACGATCCTCAAAGCCTACGACGGCCGCTTCAAGGACATTTTCCAGGAAGTGTTCGACGCCGACTACGCCGCCGAGTTCAAGGCCAAGGGCCTGACCTACGAGCACCGCCTGATCGACGACATGGTCGCCTCGGCGCTGAAGTGGTCGGGCGGCTATGTCTGGGCCTGCAAGAACTATGACGGCGATGTGCAGTCCGACATCGTGGCCCAAGGCTTCGGCTCGCTGGGCCTGATGACCTCGGTGCTGGTCACCCCGGACGGCAAGATCATGGAGGCGGAAGCCGCCCACGGCACCGTCACCCGCCACTACCGCCAGCACCAGAAGGGCGAAGCGACCTCGACCAATTCGATCGCGTCGATCTTCGCCTGGACCCGTGGCCTCGAACACCGCGCCAAGCTCGACAACAATCCCGAACTCGACCGCTTCGCCAAGACCCTGGAAAAAGTCTGCGTCGACACCGTCGAAAGCGGCGTCATGACCAAGGATTTGGCCCTGCTGGTCGGCGCCGATCAGTCCTGGGTTTCGACCGAAGGCTTCCTCGAAGCGGTCGCGACCAACCTGCAAAAGGCGATGGCTGCGGCCTAAACGCCCGGTCAAACAAGGTTCGTTGAAGGACGCCGGTCGAGTGTTAATCTCGGTCGGCGTTTTCTTGAGGGCTTGGTGAATGACCGTCGGCTACCTGACGCTAGGTGCGCTTGATCTTGAGAAGGCCTGCGCCTTCTACGACTCCGTGATCGCGCCGCTCGGGTTTAACCGGGGCGCCATGGAAGGCGGTTGGGCGTTCTACGGCAAGCCGGACTCCCCCAGCATCGGCGTCTGCTGCCCCCCGTACAACGGCCAGCCGGCGACGCCCGGCAACGGCGTGATGATCAGCTTTCGGGCGGATAATATAGAGAAGGTCAACGCCGCCCATCTCGCGGGCCTGGAGAGTGGCGGGACCATGACCGATGGCGGCGAACCGGGCTATCGCAGCACGACCGCCGTGCGCGGTTACTACGCCGTCTACCTGCGCGATCCGACCGGCAACAAGATCTGCGTCTACACGCAGAGCTGAACTCGCCGGCGAGCTTCGGACGGCTCGCTCAGGCGGCGGCGATCGCCGCCTTGACCGCCGCAACCCCGTCCGCCGCCTTCGACCCATCCGGCGCGCCGCCCTGGGCGAAGTCCGGCTTGCCGCCGGCGCCCTGGCCACCCATGGCGATCACCGCGGCCTTGGCCAATTCCGCCGCATTGAAGCGGTCTTGCGCCGCACCCGTAACCGCCACGGCCACAGCCGCCTTGCCATCGATCACGCCGACCAGAGCGATGACGCCGTCGGGCGCCTGTTTGCGATACTGCTCGATGATCGGCCGCAATTCCTTGCCGCCGACGCCGTCCATGACGCGCGCCAGGACCGCCACCCCGGCGATCTCTTCAGGTCCCGCCGCGGCCTGACCGCCGGTTCCGCCCATCGCGAGCTGGCGGCGAACATCCGCCAAGTCCTTCTCCAGTTTGCGCCGCTGCGCCTCCAGAGCGTCCACGCGGCCCAGGACTTCCGATACGGGTGTCTTGAACTGCTCCGCCAGGGCCTTGGCGACCGCGGCCTGGTCCAGCAGGAAGCGGCGCGCCGCCTCGCCGGTCAGGGCCTCGATCCGCCGCACGCCAGCGGCCACGCCCTGCTCGGAGACAATCTTGAAGAGGGCGATATCGCCGGTGCGGGCCACGTGGGTGCCGCCGCACAACTCCACCGAATAGGCGCCGTCGCCGGCCAGGTCCCGGCCCAGGGTCAAGACGCGCACGCTATCCCCGTACTTTTCGCCGAACAGCGCCATGGCGCCGGCCTCGATCGCCTCGGCGGGCGCCATCTGCTTGGTCTCCGCCGGCAGGTTCTGGCGGATCACCGCGTTCACCTCGGCCTCGATGCGGTCAATCTCACCCGGCGTCAGCGGCTGGCCGTGGCTGAAGTCGAAGCGCATGCGTTCGCCATCGACCATCTGGCCCTTCTGGGTGACGTGCGGGCCCAGCACATTGCGCAGCGCGGCGTGCAGCAGGTGGGCGGCGGAGTGATTGGATCGCGTCGTCAGGCGGCGGTCGGCGTCAACGGCAAGGCGCACCCGCGCGCCGGGCGCGAGGCGGCCCTCGGTGATCTTCAGCGTATGCACATGCAGGTCGCCGGCATGCTTCTGGGTGTCGAGAACGACGGCGCGGCCGCCCGGCCATTCGGCCTCGCCCTGGTCGCCGGCTTGGCCGCCGCTTTCCGCATAGAAGGGCGTACGGTCGAACAGCGCCTGCACCGTCTGGCCGGCCTCGGCCTCGTCGATCTCTCCGCCATCGGCGACAAGCGCCAGCAGTTCGGCCGAATTTTCGACCGTCTCATAGCCTTCGAACTGGGTCTGGCCGAGGCGCTCGCGGATGGCGAACCATTCGCCGGCCGCAGCACTCTGGCCCGAGCCGCTCCAGGCCTCGCGCGCCTGTTCGCGTTGCCGCGTCATGGCCGCATCGAAGGCGGCGAGGTCGACGGTTAGTCCGCGCGCACGCACCGCGTCCTGCGTCAGGTCCAACGGGAAGCCGTAGGTGTCATAGAGCTTGAACGCGGTCTCGCCCGACAGCACGCCGCCTTCGATCAGGCCGCCCGTCGCCTCGTCGAGCAGGCTCATGCCGCGGCCCAGGGTGCGGCGGAAGCGTTCTTCCTCCTGGCGCAGAGTGTCGACGATCGCCGGTTCGGCGCGGCGCAGTTCCGGATAGGCCTCGCCCATCTCCGCGACGAGGACGGGCGCGAGGCGGTGCATCAGGGGATCGGCCGCGCCCAGCAGGTGCGCATGGCGCATGGCGCGGCGCATGATCCGGCGCAGTACATAACCACGGCCTTCGTTCGACGGGGTCACCCCATCAGCGATCAGGAAGCTGGACGACCGCAGGTGATCGGCGATCACCCGGTGCGAAGGAGCATGTTCCAGCGCCCCGTTCTCGCCCGTGAGAGCCCGCGACGCGCCGATCAGGGTCTTGAAGAGATCGATATCGTAGTTGTCGTGCACGCCCTGCAACACCGCCGAGACCCGCTCCAGGCCCATGCCCGTGTCGATCGACGGCTTGGGCAGGGACGTGCGCTCGCCGCTGGCGAACTGCTCGTACTGCATGAACACCAGGTTCCAGATCTCGACGAAGCGGTCGCCATCCTCGTCCGGACTGCCGGGCGGGCCGCCGGGGATATGCGCGCCGTGGTCGTAGAAAATCTCAGAGCATGGACCGCAGGGACCGGTGTCGCCCATCGACCAGAAGTTGTCGGATGTGGCGATGCGGATGATCTTGTCGTCGGACAGGCCGGCGATCTTCTTCCACAGACGATGAGCCTCGTCGTCGTCATGGTAGACGGTGACCAGCAGCTTCTCGGGCTGAAGGCCGAACTCCTTGGTCAGCAGCGTCCAGGCATGGCTGATCGCGGCTTCCTTGAAGTAGTCGCCGAACGAGAAATTCCCCAGCATCTCGAAGAAGGTGTGGTGGCGCGCCGTGTAGCCGACATTGTCCAAGTCGTTGTGTTTGCCGCCGGCGCGCACCGACTTCTGCGACGAGGCCGCGCGCGGGTAGGGCGGGGTCTCAGCCCCGGTGAAATAGTTCTTGAAGGGCACCATACCGGCGTTGACGAACAGCAGCGTCGGGTCGTTCTGCGGCACCAGGGGAGCCGACGGCGCGATGGTGTGGCCCTGGCCCTGGAAGTAGCTCAGGAAGTGGCTGCGGATTTCGTTCAGGCTCGGCATTGGTCAGGTCTCAAGACAGGCGCTAGCACAACTTAGGAAGCCCGCCCGGTTTACGAAACTTGGCCGCCCGCTCCAAAGAAAAAGGGACTTCAAAGGAAAAGGCGGCGCCCGGGAGACGCCGCCTTCAAGTTCATCGTCCCAGGCGATGGGTTCAGACGTCGTCTTCCTCGGTCGGGCCGACCAGCAGTTCTTCCTCGATGGCGGCCTTGGCGCCGCGGACGGCGCGTTCGATGTCATTGGCCATGTCCGGGTTGGCCTTGAGGAACTCCCGCACATTGTCGCGGCCCTGGCCGATCCGTTGGCTGTTGTAGGAGAACCAAGACCCCGACTTCTCGACCACGCCGGCTTTCACGCCCAGGTCGATGATCTCGCCCAGCTTGGAAATGCCCTGGCCGTACATGATGTCGAACTCGACCTCGCGGAACGGCGGGGCGACCTTGTTCTTGACGACCTTCACCCGGACGTTGTTGCCGACGATCTCGTCGCGCAGCTTCACCGAGCCGGTGCGGCGGATGTCCAGGCGAACGGAGGCGTAGAACTTCAGCGCATTGCCGCCCGTCGTCGTCTCCGGGCTGCCGTACATCACGCCGATCTTCATGCGGATCTGGTTGATGAAAATGACCAGGGTGTGGGTCTTGGAGATCGACGCGGTCAGCTTGCGCAACGCCTGGCTCATCAGCCGCGCCTGCAAGCCCGGCAGGCTGTCGCCCATCTCGCCTTCGATTTCCGCCCGGGGCGTCAGCGCCGCGACCGAGTCGATGACGATGATGTCGACCGCGCCGGAGCGCACCAGGGTGTCGGTGATCTCCAGCGCCTGCTCGCCGGTGTCAGGCTGGGCGACCAGGAGGTCATCCAGGTTCACGCCCAGCTTGTGCGCATAGGACGGATCGAGCGCGTGCTCGGCGTCGACGAAGGCGGCGACGCCGCCGGCCTTCTGGACCTCCGCCACCACATGCAGCGCGAGCGTCGTCTTGCCTGAGCTTTCCGGACCGTAGATCTCGACGATCCGGCCCTTCGGCAGGCCGCCGATGCCCAGCGCCATGTCCAGGCCGAGGGAGCCGGTCGAGACGCTTTCGATCTCGACGATCTTGCCCTTGTCGCCCAGCTTCATCACCGAGCCCTTGCCGAAGGCCCGATCAATTTGGGAGAGCGCCGCTTCGAGCGCCCGTTGCTTGTCGCCGTCTTCCTTGCCCACGAGTTTCAACGCCGCCTGACTCATTTGCTTCAAGGCCCCTCTATCCCACGATTCCGCCAGGCCGACGCCTATTCGCCGACCGGTCCGTCCGCACCTAGAGAGCATCGCGCGCCGCCAAAATCGGTCGTACGTGTTTTGTTCTCTGTTCGCAACATGTTCTCATCCGCGAGTCAGCGCAAGCTCATTCCGCACCATGAGCTTGGCCGCGAACCAAAGCTGTGGCGAACTGGGCCGCGAGCCAACAGAAGAGCGCCAGACCGTGGATTTCATGAAGCTTCTGCGGAGCCTCGAAGAGATTCTCTTCGAGGTCATTTCCTGGCTGGTCTTCTACCCGCTGACGCTGTGGCGGATCCTGACGCGGCCCCTGGCCACCATGCGCTATTCCGATGCCGAACTGACCGCTCACTCGGACGACGACACGGAGTACGACGCGGCGCTGTCGCCGCCCCTGTTGCTGCTGATCACGGTGCTGCTCGTCAACGCCGTCGGTCAGGCTCTGCATCATCAGAGCCTGACCGCTTCGTCGCACCTTATGGGGTTGGTCGAAGCCTCCCCGCAGAACCTGATGCTGTTTCGCGGCCTGGTCTTCAGCCTCATTCCGCTGGTGGCGGCTGTCACCCTCCTGCGGCGCCAGCGTGTGAAGCTCTCGAGGTCGACCCTGAAGCCGCCGTTCTTCGCCCAGTGCTATCTCGCCGCCCCCTGCGCCATCGTCGTCGGCCTGGGCGTCGCGATCTTCCAGCGTCAGGACATTCCCAATGTCTTCGGCGGCGTGCTCATGCTGGCGGGAACCGCGTGGTTCCTGGTGACCCAGACCCGCTGGTTTCGCCAGGAACTCTCTCTGTCATGGCCGCGCGCGGCGTGGACCGCCGTTTGGGCCCTACTCCGAGCGCTATTCTACCTTGAGCTGCTGCTCATTCCTCTTGCCCTGTTCTAAGGGCGGGACGCTCAGGCCTGGAGCGCGGTTTCTGTCGCGTTGATCTCTGTCTCGATCCAGTCGTGACCGGTCTTCATCAATACGCCCTCGATAGCGGTGATGTGAACGCTCAGGCGTTCCCGGATCTCAGGATCGACATCGTCGCGGCCGGCCATCCACTTGGCCACCAGATGCAGGCCGAAGGCGCTGTGCAGGCACAGCTTTTCCAATTGTTCTTGTGAAAGGGTCATGCGCGTCCTCCAGCCCCGACAGGACTAGAATTCGCAACTTTGCACCGGGTTCGCCGAAATCAGTAGCGTTGCTCGACGGCCGTCACGCCCCACTTCGGCGGCGGTGGAACATAGGCGCGAAACGCGTCGATCGCAGCGGCGGTCGTGTCCGCATAGATCAACATCTCGCCGTACGGGCGGGCGAGAAAGCCCTTGTCGCACATCTGTTCGACGGTGGCGCGCAAGGGCTCGTAATAGCCGTTCACATTGACGAAGCCGCAGGGCTTGGAATGGAAGCCGAGCATGGCCCAGGTCCACTGCTCGAACACCTCTTCCAGGGTGCCGGCGCCGCCCGGCAGGCACAGGAAGCCGTCGCCTAGCTCGGCCATGGCCCATTTGCGCTCATGCATGGAGTTGACGACCTTGAGCTCGGTCACGCCGGTGTGGGCGATCTCCTGGCTCACCAGATCGGCCGGCATCACCCCCACCACCTTGCCGCCGGCGGCCAAGGCGGCGTCAGCGACCGCCCCCATCAGCCCGACCTTGCCGCCGCCATAGATGAGGGTCAGCCCCTGCTCGGCGATCAGGGTTCCTGCGCGCACGGCCTCCGCCAGGAAGGCCGGATCGGTCCCGATGGAGGACCCGCAATAGACGCAAATACTGTTCACGCAGGCATGTTGAACCTGCCGGGGCCGGTTGTCGATCATCGCACGATTCAGCGACCGCCCATCACGCGGCTGGCCTAGTCGCAATTCGCCAGCTACATAATTGCAATGCACGCCCAACTCAGGGCTGCTGCGCCGACTCTCGGTGCGATCTTCGACTTCTATCTAGGGCACTCGAATGGCGAGCGGCACGGTCAAGTGGTTCAATACCGCTAAGGGTTTTGGGTTTGTGCAACCGGACGACGGCGGTTCCGACGTCTTCGTCCACATTTCTGCAGTCGAACAGGCGGGCCTTCGTGGCCTGAATGAAGGCGATCAGGTTCAGTACGAGCTGGAGCAGGACCGTCGGTCCGGCAAGCTGTCGGCTGGCCAACTGGTCGTCACCGGCCAGGGTGAAGCGCCTTCGCGTCCGCGCGGCGGCGGCGGCGGTGATCGTGGCGGTTTCGACCGTCCGCGCAGCGGCGGTTTCGATCGTCCGCCGCGTGATTTCGCCCCCCGTGGCGATGCGGCTGGTTCCGGCGCTGGCGTGGTGAAGTGGTTCAACCCCGCCAAGGGCTTCGGCTTCATCCAGCCGGACGGCGGCGGCCAGGATGTGTTTGTGCACATCTCGGCGGTCGAACAAGCTGGCTTGCGTGGTCTGAACGAAGGCCAAACGGTCTCCTTCGACCTCGAGCAGGACCGTCGCAGCGGCAAGACCTCTGCGACCAACCTGCGCGTCACCGGCTAAACACCCGCGACGTCTCTATCGGATAAGGCCCGCGTGCGTCTCTGCGATGCGCGCGGGCTTTGTCATGCCCTGTTGCTTGGGTGCGTTGGCCTAGAACAGGCTGGCCACCAGATTGATTGTCAGGGCCACGATCAGGGTGTTGAAGACGAAGGCCACCAGGCTATGCATCGTGCCGACCCGGCGCAGCGCCTTGCCGGTGAAGCTGATGTCAGCGGTCTGCGACGCCACACCGATCACCACCGAGAAGTGGACGAAATCCCAGTAATCGGGCTCCTCGCCGCCCGGAAAATTCAAGCCGCCGGCGTCGCCGCCGCCCTCGCCCGCGCCGTAGTATTCGTGGGCGTAGTGCAGGGCGAAGATCAGCTGCATCACCGTCCAGGACAACACCACCGTCGCAAAGGCGAAGACCACATGGGCGGCGCGCAGGACGCCGTGATCCACCTTGGCGAAGAATAGCTCATTGGCCACCGCCGCCACGCTCACCGCCGCCGCGGCTGTCATCAGCCCCAGGATCAGACCGCGGCCCTCGTCATCCTGGGCGGCGTTTCGGCGGATCGCATCAGGCTGGCTGAACGCCAGCCTCGGGAGAAGCAGGCCGATGAAGGCGACGCAGGCCACGTCCCAGCCGATGGCGAAAATCGCCGGCGCCTGCAGGCCCGGCCACGCCAGCTTGACCCCCAGTCCTGCGAACAGGCCGAGTCCCAGCGATATCCAAAGCCTGGGCCTTCCCCTTAGCATCGCAGATGGCGTCGGCATCGCGCGAGCCTACCAGGGGAGGCTGAGGGGGGATTCGGGCAACCGCCCGTCAAGGACGTCCTCCAGCAGCATGGCGAGCCGCTGGGGGTAGACGTTGTCCGTCGTCGCCAGCAGCTCCTCACGCGTCCACCAGCGCAGATCGGTGCAGAAATCCTGTTCATGGGCGAGCCAGCCATCTCGGCTCAGCTCGCCGCCGTCGCATCGGGCGACGATGTAGCTTTCCTTGAAGTAGAGGGGCCCTGAGCCCAGGCCGGGGTCGAAGACGCCTTCGCGCAGCCAGATGACGGGTCCGACCTCCGAAGCCTCCAATCCCGTCTCCTCACGCACCTCGCGAACAGCAGCCTCGGCGAGGCTTTCGCCAGGCTCAAGCCCACCGCCAACGGTGAACCAGGCGCCCAGCTCATCCCGGGACGCCCCCGGCAGTCGCCCGCGCATCAGCGCGATGCGCCCCTCAGGGTCCAACAGGACAACACGTGCGCTCGGACGTTCTCGCATCCGGCTCTTCTAGCTGATTTGCCCGCGAGCGCGTACATCCCGGCCCATGACAGTTCAGGTGGCGGTGATCGGCGGCGGGCCGGCCGGGTTGATGGCCGCCGAACAGGCGAGCGCGGCGGGCGCCCAGGTGACGGTCTACGAGCGCATGCCCAGCGTCGGGCGCAAGCTCCTGATGGCTGGTCGCGGCGGGCTGAACCTCACCCATTCCGAGGCCTTGCCGCAATTCCTGCGCCGCTATGGGCCGGCCGAAGACAGGCTTCAGCCCCACATCGACTCGTTCACGCCGGAGGCCTTGACCGCCTGGGCCAAGGGCCTCGGGCAGGAGACCTTCGTCGGCACTAGCGGACGGATATTCCCCAAGGCGCTGAAGGCCTCACCGCTCCTGCGGGCCTGGCTCGCGAGACTCGCCAGCCAAGGCGTCGCCTTCGCCCTCCGCCACGACTGGCGCGGCTGGGAAGGCTCAGCGCTGTGCTTTGAGACCCCGGACGGTCCGCGCCTCGTTGAGGCCGACGCCACCATCCTGGCGCTCGGCGGCGCCAGCTGGCCTCGGCTGGGGGCGACCGGCGCATGGGCCGACCGGCTGCGCGACGAAGGCGTCGCGGTGGCGGCGTTCGCGCCCGCCAACAGCGGCTTCAACATCGCCTGGTCGGACATCTTCCGCGACCGGCACGCCGGTCAGGCGCTGAAGAACGTCATCGTCGGCTTCGAAGGTCGCCGCTCTCGCGGCGACGTCATGGTGACCGGCTACGGCCTGGAGGGCGGCCCGATCTATGCGCTCTCGGCCCACATGCGCGAGGCGCTGGCCGCCGGACGCCCTGCCCTGCTGCACATCGACCTTATGCCGGATCGCAAACTGAGCGCCGTCACCGGACTGCTCGCCCAGGACGACGGCGGCGCCTCGACGCTGACGAACCGCCTGCGCAAGGTGCTGAAGCTGTCGCCGGTGGAGATCAACATCCTGCGCGAAGGCCATGGCGTCGCCCTGCCCACCGCCCCAGGCGCGCTGGCCGGGGCGGTGAAGGATACGACGCTTCGCCTCACCGGCGTCCAGTCGTTGGCCCGCGCCATCTCCACCGCCGGCGGCCTGGAGTTCTCCGAGCTGGATGAGCGCCTGATGTTGCGCCGCCGCCCTGGCGTCTTCGTCGCCGGCGAGATGTTGGATTGGGAAGCCCCCACCGGCGGATACCTCCTGCAGGCCGCCTTCGCGACCGGCCGCGCGGCGGGACAGGCGGCCGCGGACTACGCGAGGGCCTAGCTCGCCTTCTGCAGCTCGTGCTTGACCCTTTCGGCCAGGGTCTTGATGTCGATCGGCTTGGGCAGGAACGAGACGTTGCGCTCGCCCTCCAGCAGGTTCGAGAACTCCGCCTCGGCGTAGCCTGAAATGAACATCACCGGGGCCTCGCCGAGATGGACCCGCGCCTGCTTCAAGAGGTCGGGGCCCTGCATGCCCGGCATCACCACATCGGAGATCATCAGGTCAATTCGGCCCGCATTGGCCTCGGCGATGCCCAGCGCTTCCTCGCCGCTGGCGGCTTCGATCACCTCGTATCCCCGCGCCCGCAGCAGACGAGCGGCGACAATCCGCACGGCGTCTTCATCCTCGACAAACAGGATGCGCCCGGCGCCGGAGAGGTCGCGCGCCTGCGAGCGACGTGGCATGGCCGGGGGCGGCGCGGGCTCGATCATCGCCGGGATATAGACGGGCAGGAATATTCGGAACCGCGCGCCCTCGCCCGGGGCCGAGTCAGCGGCGATCCAGCCATCGGCCTGTTTGACGATGCCGTAGACCGTGGCCAGGCCGAGACCCGTCCCCTCGCCCACCGGCTTGGTCGTGAAAAAGGGCTCGAAAATCTTGTCCAGGACTTCCGCGGCGATGCCCTGTCCGTCATCGGCCACCTCGATCAGCGCCTGATCGCCTTCCGCGTCGGGGTAGCCAAGGGCCTGCGCCTCAGCCGCCGTCAGCCGGGCTGTGCGGATGCGCACGGCGCCGCCGCCGCCGGCCCGCACCGCGTCCCGGGCGTTGACCGCCAAGTTCATAACCGCCGTCTCCAACTGACCGCGGTCGGCCCGCACAAGCGGCAGGTTGCGGCCGTAATCGGTCTCGAGCCGGACGTCCTCGTAAAGGACGCGGCGCAACAGCACCTCGAACTCGCTGATCAGTTCGCCGAGATCGAGAATCTCGCGCTGCACCGTTTGTTTGCGCGAGAAAGCGAGCAGCTTGCGGACGAGATCCGCCGCCCTGAGCGAGGTCTGGCGGATCTCGTTCAGGCCCTCGTAGGACGGATCGCCCACCGGGTGGCGCGTCGACAGCGCGTCGAGCTGCATGAGGATCGCGGTCAGCAGGTTATTGAAGTCGTGCGCCACCCCGCCAGCCAGCTGGCCGATCGCCTGCATCTTCTGGCTCTGCGCCAGCTGCAGTTCGATCTGCTTCTGCCCTGACACATCGACGAGATAGGCCGCCCAGCGGTCGCCTGCGCGGGCGAGATAGAGGTGAGCAGCGCGGGTCGCATCCGCCGCCAACCGAACCTCGACGGGCTGGCCTGGCGCCAGCCGCGCCAGCCGGCCCTGCGCTTCAAGGCGACTGCGCGGCTCGATCAGTTCGCCGAACACCTGGCCGACCTGCCCGCCGCCGGTGGCGTGAGCGAGGGTTGGATTGACCTCGATGATAGTCGCCTCGAAAGGATCGGCGCCTTCCAGCAGCGCCGCGCCAAAGGGCGAGGCCGCGGCGAAGGCGTCGAGGCCCAAGAGCGAGGGCTCGGCGGTCGTCGCCGGCGCCTCAGCCACAGGCGGGCTCCAGTTGGGCAGGCGGACCAGGAAACGACCGGGGGCGGCCAGTGAGACGCTCGCTTCCCGCGCGACGCCGAAGGCGGAAAGCTTGGTCCGTCCCCCATCGCCCCGCCCTGCGGCGGCGAAGGCGGTGAAGAGCGCCGAGGCCTGGCCGCCGGCCGGCAGGCGCGGGCTCTCCCCCATGGCTGCGCGCCAGTGCGCGTTGGAGGCCTCGATCCTGCCATCGGCGGCGGCGAGCGCCGCGGGCTCCGGCAGCGCCTGGATCAGACGCTCGGCCCAGTCCTCGGCCGCGTCGACGTGAGCGCCGCGCAGCACCAGGACGCCCAGGCCGCTGACTCCGGCAAGCCCGCAGATCAACAGCACAAGCCCCGTCGTCACCGGGCCGCCGCCCCAGGCGGCGAACATGCAGAACCCCGCCGCTGCGACGAACAGGATGAGGGCGCCCGCCATGAGTGTGCTGGCGGGCGGCTTGACGGTCATCGCAGTGTCGCCTCGAGCGCTCTGGCGGCCTCCAAGGGCGAGCGCTTGTCAGCATCGCGATCGACGCTGAAGTTCGCCGCCTGCATGGCGCTCACCGGCACCTTCCCGATCAACGGCCTAAGCGCCGCGATCAGCTTCGCGTCCTTCGCCCGCTTCGGCGAAATGAGAATGACGGCGTCGTAGGGCGGGATGGCCTGCTTGGGATCGGACAGAACGACCAGCCTATCAGCCGCGATCCGGCCGTCGGAGGAGAAGGCCGAGATCACGTCGGCGTCGCCGCCGCCCAGGGCGCGGTACATGAAGGTCGGTTGGAAGGACCGCTCAGTCTTGAAATTCAGGCCGTAAGCGCTTTGAATTCCTTTCCATTCTGGTCGCGACAGGAACTCCAGGTCCGCCCCGAAGGTCAGTTGAGGCGCGCGCCGCGCCAGGTCGGCGATCGAGGTGATTCCCAGGCTCTGCGCGCGGTCGCCGCGCATCACCAGGGCATAGGCGTTCTCGAAACCCAGCGAGCCCAGGACCAGCACGCCGTCGCGCTGGGCGAGTTCGGCGGTGAGGCCTTCAAGCACCTGCTGGCGACCAGGATTATCCTTACGCCCCAACACGTTGGCCCAAAGTGTTCCTGAATAGTCGACGTAGGCGTCGATCTCGCCGCTGGCCAGGGCGCGGTAGGCGACCGCAGAGCCGAGATCCTCCTTGCGGGTGACCGTGGCGCCGGTGGCTGTCAGCCGGTCGGCCATCAGTTCGGCGAGGATGTATTGCTCAGAGAAGTTCTTGGCGCCGACAACATAGGTCGCTTGGCCGCCGAAGCTGATCAGGGGCGCGATCGCGACCACCACCCCGGCCGCCAGCCCGCCCAGACCGATCCCGGCGAGCACGCGCCGCCCGCGCTGCATGCCCGCCTCCACCAGACCCAAAAGCTGATCGGCGACCATGGCCAGCGCCGCGGCGGCGGCGCAGCCGAACAGCACGAAGATCCAGTTCTCGGTCTGCAGGCCGGCGAAGATGTAGTTGCCGAGACTCGTCTGGCCGACCGGCGTCGAGAGCGTCGCCGCGCCGATGGTCCAGACCGCCGCAGTCCGCACACCCGCCATGATGACCGGCGCGGCCAGCGGCAGCTCGACCTGCCAGAGCTTCTGGTGCGAGGTCAGGCCCATGCCGTCGGCGGCCTCGCGGACGGCCGGATCGACCCCCAGGATCGCCGCAGCGCCGTTTCGCAGGATCGGCAGCATCGAATAGATGGTGAGCGCCAGCAACGACGGCAGGAAGCCGAGCGCGGAGAACCCATGGCCGATCGTCGCCTTCGCCAGCGTCGAGAGCGCCAGCAGCAGCGGATAGAAGAGCGCCAGCAGCGCCAGGCTGGGAATGGTCTGCACCAGGCCGGCGAGGGCCAGCACCGGCCAGCGCACCGCCGGGCTGCGCGCCGCCAATACCGCGAGCGGCAGGCTGATGGCGATGCCGATGGCGAGCGCGCTGGCGCTCAGAAGGACATGCCATCCGAGATAGTCGGGCAGTAGCGCGAAGGCGGCGGCGATCTGGCCGTTCACGCGGACACTCCTGCGCCTTGCGTCCCAAGCCGCGCCGCCAGCCTCGTCGCCTGCCGACGGGGCGCCTCCAGCAACGCGCGGGCATCCGGATCGGTGGTGGTCGCCAGGAGTACGCCCGGCGCGCCATCGGCGACGATCCGACCGGACTTGAGCACGACGATGCGGTCGGCCAGCAGCACCGCCTCGGCCATGTCGTGTGTGACCATCACCGTCGTCAGGCCCAGCCGCTCATGCAGGGCGCGGTAGTCGTCACCAAGCGCCTCACGGATCAACGGGTCCAGCGCGCCGAAGGGTTCGTCCAGCAGCATGATGGCCGGCTCAGCCGCAAGCGCACGGGCGACACCGATGCGCTGTCGTTGGCCGCCGGACAGTTCCGAAGGCGCGCGGTTAGCCATTTCCTGAGGCAAGGCGACGAGGTCGAGCAGTTCGCCAATCCGGGCCTTGACCCGCCCCGCGTTCCAACCGGCCAGCTTCGGCCCGATCGCCAGGTTCTCGGCGATGGTCATGTGCGGGAAGAGACCCACTTCCTGAAAGGCGTAGCCGATCCGCCGGCGCAGCACGTGGGCCGGAAGGCCCGTCACGTCCTCGCCCAGCACGCGGACCAAGCCCTCGTCCGGCTTGGACAGGCGGTTGATCGACTTCAACAGGGAGGTCTTGCCGCTGCCCGAGCCGCCGACCAGGGCGACGAACTGACCGCGGGGCACTGAGAGGCTCACGCCGTCCAGCGCCGACTGCCGGCCATAGCGCTTGGCGACGCTTTCGAGGTCGATCACAGACTCAGCCATGGTCTAGGATAGATATGCGCCGCCCCCCACGGCAACCCGCGTACGGCGCGAGGCATTTCCCTCCCGCCATCCAGCAAGAGGTTTCAGTCATGCACAAGCTCATCATCGCCGCCGTCAGCGCCGCGCTCCTGGCTGCTCCGGCCGTTGCGCAAACCCCCGCCGCCGCAAAACCCGCGGTCGCCTCGGCGAAGCTCGCCGGCCCGGCCGGCGCCGACCTCGGCATGGTCACCTTCACCGAGGCCCCCAAGGGCGTTCTGTTGAAGATCGAGGCCAAGGGCCTGACCCCCGGCTGGCACGGCTTGCACTTTCACGAGAAGGGCGACTGCTCCAAGGCCGACTTCACCTCGGCCGGCGCCCACGTCCATGGCGCGGACAAGGCCGTGCATGGTCTCCTGAACGCCCAGGCCAACGAGTCGGGCGACCTGCCGAACCTCCACGTCGGCGCTGACGGCATGGGCATGGCCGAGGTCTTCACGACCATGGTTTCGATCAAGGGCGCCGAGGGCCGCGCCACGCTTCTCGACGCAGACGGCTCGGCCGTGGTGGTCCACGCCAGCCCCGACGACCACATGAGCCAGCCGATCGGCGGCGCCGGCGCCCGCGTCGCCTGTGGCGTGGTGAAGTAACAAGCAGGCTGCAGCGCTCCCGCGGAGGGGGCGGTGCTCGCCGGTCAGACGCGTCATCAGCACCTCGCAGCGCTTGCTGAAGCCCGGGCTTTCGTAGAGAGCGATGGCGCCGGTGTTGCTGGCGTAGGCGTGCAGGAGGGCGACGTCGCCGTAGGTCGAAATCAGAGCTGCCAGATCGGCGAAGCTCGTCTCCGACACGTCGTCAGCACGGCGAAATTCGCGCAGGCCGCTCAAGGTCGTGGGCGAGGTCGCCGACTGAACCGGCCATTCGCTGAAGGCCCTGCAGACGATGCACGACCACCTGGCGCAGTTAAAGGCTCAGAGGATCGAGGCGATAGAGGACTAAGCCTGAGCGGATTGCGCTGGCCAGAAGGCTAGGCCCGCCGCCCCGCGGCGCCGGCGTTGCTCACGCCGAGGGCTGACATGGCCGCCTTGACGATGCCTTCGGCGTCGAGACCGGCCTGGGCGTACATGACCTCGGGCTTGTCCTGGTCCTGGAAGATGTCCGGAAGGGTCAGGGTCCGGACCTTCAGGCCGCGATCCAGCGCGCCGTGCTCGGCCAGCGCCTGCAGCACAAAGCCGCCGAAGCCGCCGATCGCGCCTTCCTCAACGGTGATCAGCGCCTCGTGGTGGCGCGCCAATTGCAGCAGCAACTCGATATCCAGCGGCTTGGCGAAGCGGGCGTCGGCGACGGTGGCCGACAGGCCGCGGGCGGCCAACAGGTCGGCGGCCTTCAGGGCCTCGCCGAGACGCGCGCCGAAGGAGACGATGGCCACGGCCGAGCCCTCGCGGACGATGCGGCCCTTGCCGATCTCCAGGGGCTCGGGGTTCAGCGGGATTTCGACGCCCAGGCCCTCGCCGCGGGGATAACGGAAGGCGCTCGGCCGGTCGTCGATCGCTGCGGCGGTGACCACCATGCGCGCCAGTTCCGCCTCGTCGCCCGCCGCCATCAGCACCATGCCGGGCAGCGCGCCCATGAAGCCGATGTCGAACGAGCCGGCGTGGGTCGCGCCATCGGCGCCGACGAGTCCCGCCCGGTCCATGGCGAAGCGCACCGGCAGGCGCTGGATCGCCACGTCGTGGACGACCTGATCGTATCCGCGCTGCAGGAAGGTCGAGTAGATCGTGCAGAACGGCTTCATGCCGTCCGCGGCGAGCCCGGCGGCGAAAGTCACCGCGTGCTGCTCGGCGATGCCGACGTCATAGGTGCGGTCGGGGAACCGTTGGCCGAACAAGTCCAGCCCTGTGCCCGAGGGCATGGCCGCAGTGATGGCGCAGATCTTGTCGTCGCGTTCGGCGGCGGCGATCAGGGCGTCCGCATAAACCCGCGTGTAGCCGGGCGACACGGCGACGGCCTTGGCTTGCTGGCCGGTCACCACGTCGAAACGGGCGACGGCGTGCAGCTTGTCGGCGGCTTCTTCGGCGGGGCCATAGCCCTTGCCCTTGTGGGTGACCACATGGACCAGGACCGGGCGGTCCTTGATCTTGCGGGCGTTCTGCAGGACCGCGACCAGCGCCTCCATGTCGTGCCCGTCGATCGGCCCCACATAGTAGAAGCCCAACTCTTCGAAGAAGGTCCCCCCGGTCACCATCCCGCGGGCGAATTCCTCGGCCTTGCGGGCGGCCTCCTGCAGCGGCTTGGGCAACGCCTTCGAGGCGGCCTTGGCGGCGCGGCGTATCGAGCGGTAACCGCCGCCGGAAACCAGCCTCGCCATATAGGCGCTCATCCCGCCCACCGGCGGGGCGATCGACATGTCGTTGTCGTTGAGGATCACCGTCAGCTGGCCGGTGGTCTCGCAGGCGTTGTTCATGGCCTCGTAGGCCATGCCGGCGCTCATCGAGCCGTCGCCGATCACGGCGACGACGCTGTTGTCATCCTCCTTGGCGTCACGCGCCGCGCAGAAGCCGAGCGCGGCCGAGATCGAGGTCGCCGCGTGCGCCGCGCCGAAGGGGTCGTATTCGCTCTCGGACCGCTTGGTGAAGCCTGACAGGCCGCCGCCCTGACGCAGGGTGCGGATGCGATCGCGCCGGCCGGTCAGGATTTTGTGCGGATAGGCCTGGTGGCCGACATCCCAGATCAGGATGTCGCGCGGCGTCTCATAGACGTGGTGCAGGGCGACCGTCAGTTCGACCACGCCCAGTCCAGCGCCCAGATGCCCGCCGGTGCTGGACACCGCATCGATCGTCTCGGCCCGCAACTCATCGGCCAACTGGCGCAACTCGGCGACCGACAGCTGACGCGTGTCGGCGGGGGTGGCGATACGATCGAGAAGCGGGGTGTCGGGCATGAAAAACGCGAAGACTGGTGATGCGGCTCAGGCGCGCCGGCTTATCACGAAATCAGCGGTCTCCCGCAGGAAATCGGCCGCCGGACCGAACGGCTCCAGGTGAACCTTCACCTGCTGGGCGATGATGTTCAGCCGCTGGCGCGCCGCCCCGGCCCCCAGCAGGGTGACAAAATTGGCCTTGCCGGCCTCGGCGTCCTTGCCGATCCGCTTGCCCATGTCGGCCTCGTCGCCCTCGAGATCGAGGAGGTCGTCGACGATCTGATAGGCCAGACCGATATCCTGGGCGAAGCCCATCAGGCCTTCGTGCTCAACCTCGTTAAGACCGGCCAGAGCCGCCGGCAGTTCGAAAGAGGCTGCGATCAGGGCCCCTGTCTTCATCCGCTGCATCCGCGCGACCGTGCCGAGGTCGTCGTTGACACCCAAAAGGTCGATCATCTGTCCGCCGCACATGCCCTGCGCCCCGGCCGCACGAGCCAGCTTCACCACCAATTCGGCGCGGATCACCGCGTCGTCGCAGGTGTCGGGGTGGCCGAGAATCTCGAACGCCACGCTCTGCAGGGCGTCGCCAGCCAGGATGGCGGTCGCTTCGTCATAGGCCTTGTGCGTCGTCGGCCGGCCACGACGCAGATCGTCGTCGTCCATCGCCGGCAGGTCATCGTGGATCAGACTGTAGGCGTGGATGCATTCGACGGCGCAGGCGACCCGCAGGACCGAGCGCTCATCCAGGTCGAACATCCTGCCCGTCTCCAGAGCGAAGAACGGGCGCAACCGCTTGCCGGGCGCCAACGCCGCATAGCGCATGGCCTCCATCAGCCGGGTTTCGGGCCCGTCGGCGCGCGGCAACAATTCGTCCAGCGCCACGGTCACCAGGTCGGCGTCACGCGACAACCGCGCTTCGACGCTCGACGCGACAAGGTGGGGCATCAGTCGAACTCGGCCGGCTCGGCGGACGGGCCGCCCGCACCCATAACGATCTTCTCGACCCGCAGCCGCGCCGCCTCCAGCCGCGTCTCGCAATGGCGCTTCAGGACCGCGCCGCGCTCGTACATGCGGATCGAGTCCTCCAGGGGCGCCTGACCGGATTCCAGACGGGCGACGATCTGCTCCAGCTCGGCCAGAGCCTGCTCGAAGGTCAGGGTCTCGATATCGACGGGTTCGGACAAGGGCGCATCCTCAGGGGTCGCGGCGAACCTAGTGCGCGTCTGGACGAAGTGAAAGGCGGTTAGCCGCCAACCGTTCGCCAAATCGCCCAGGGTCTGCGCCCAGCACCGCGGCGGCGGCGGCCCGGGCGACCAGAGGCGCGAGCAGCCAACCGTTACGCCGGGCGCCCACCGCCAGGATGACGCGAGGGTCTGAGGCGGTGCCCACGAGCGGCAGACCGTCGGCGGTCGCCGCCCGTACCCCCGCCAACAGTTCGCGCGGCGCCGCGGCGATCCGTGGGAAAAGCTGCGCGCCCGCCGCCGCCAGCGGTGCGGCGCGCGCCGGATCGGCCGCAGGATCAGCGACCCCCGCCTCCATCGTCGCGCCGACCCGCAATCCACCGACGGAGGGCGCCGCGTAGACGCCCTCGCCGCGAACCACCACCTGCCGCGGCGTCGGAAGGTCGACCTGCAGGATATGACCCTTGATCGGCTCCAGGGCGCGAAGCTGCGGCGCCAGGTCGGCCAGGCCCTGGGCCACGCCCGTGGCGACCACCAGCCGGTCGGCGCCCTCCATCCCCGTCGCAGCGGCCCGTCGGAAAATCACCCCGGCCGCCTGCGCGGCAGCGCGCAGGGCGGCGATGGCCGCAGCGGGCTCCAAGCGCCAGTCCTCCCGCGTCATCAGGCCGGTTCGAAGGCTTTCCAGCAGGCCGGGGGCCAGCCGCCCCGCCGGGACTTCGCTAGGGTGCAGCCCCAGCCGCGTCATCGACGCCGCCACCGCGTCGAGCCAGTCGACAGAGCCCACCGCCATGGCGCCGGCGCGATCGATGTCGACACCCGCGCGAGCCGCCAGCGCCGGCCAGAGGTCACGCGCCGCGAGCAGCAGGCCGAAATGCGGCCGCGCCTCGACGTCCAGCACAGCCTCGAACACCGGGGCGATCATGCCGGCGGCGACGCCAGAGGCCCCTGACGTCGCAGGCGCCGGATCGAAGACGGTGACGTCGCAGCCGGCGTCAGCCAGCGCCAGGGCGGTCGCCAGGCCGAACACGCCCGCGCCGGCGACCGTTACTTTCAAGCCCTGTGTCATGGCGCTAACCACAGCGTCAGGGCGCGAAAATCAAGTGGAAGCCTGCGCCCGCTGCGACCGATGCTCCAACGTCCAGCCCTGGTGCCACTCCGGCTCGCCCGCGAACCGCTGGGCCAGGAAGTCGACGAAGGCGCGCACCTTCGCCGCCAGATGGCGGGCGTGCGGATAGACCGCATGCACATGGATCACCGCCGGCTCATAACCGCACAACAGCGGGACCAGCCGGCCGGCCTTCAGGTCATCGGCCGCGACAAAGGCCGGCGTGCGCACGATCCCCAGACCCGCCCGCCCCGCGCTGACACAGGCGTCCGGGCTGGAGAAGCGCAGCCGGCCGTCCACCCGCACATAGACGCAGGCCGTCGCCTGGCCAAAATCCCATTGGAAGGGGTCGCGCAGGTTAAGGTCGATGATCGTTTCGTGAAGGCCAAGCTCATAGGGGGTCTTTGGCTCGCCGTGTTTGGCCAGATAATCCGGAGAGGCGCAGGTCACCATCCGAACGGCGGCCAGCTTGCGCGCAATCAGCGACGAATCCGTGAGACGGCCGATGCGCACGGCCACATCCATCCCCTCATCCACAAGATTGACCATCCGATCGGTGAAGCTGACCTCCAGGCCGACCGCCGGATAGAGCGCGGCGAATTCCAGTAACGCCGCTTGAAGCTGCCGCTCTCCGAACGACACCGGGGCGGAAATCTTGAGCGAGCCGGAGGGACCCTCCTGGTCGCGGATCGAAGCCTCCAGGGCCGTGAAGTCCTCCAGCAGCGCCTTAGCCCGCTCCAGATAGGCGCGCCCGGTGTCGGTCAGGGAAACGTCGCGTGTCGTCCGGTTCAGAAGACGCGCGCCCAGCCGGTCCTCCAGCCGCGCCACCAGCTTGGAGATCTGGGCGCCGGAGACCCCAAGCCGGCGAGCGCCCTGCGTGAAGCTCCGCGCATCGGCGACAGCGGCGAAGGCGGTCATTTCGTCCAGACGGTCCACGGTCATTCTTTCCAGTTCGGAATGATAATTCCACCTCAGCGCGGGATTATCAACGCGGGAGTTTAAGCCCACCTAGGCCTCACATTCAGGGGAATACAGTTATGAGCCAGAACCGCACCGTCGCCGTCATTGTCGGCAGCCTCTCCAAGGACTCCGTCAACCGCAAGGTGGCCAAGGCTATCGCCGCGCTGGCGCCGGCCAACCTTACCTTCACCGAAGTCGCCATCGGCGACCTCGCCTTCTACAACCCCGACATCGAATCCGAGGCCCCCGCGCCCTGGACCACCTTCCGCGAGGCCATCAAGGCCGCCGACGCGGTGCTGGTGGTGACGCCGGAATACAACCGCACGATGACGGCTGTGCTCAAGAACGCCATCGATGTCGGATCACGGCCCTGGGGGCACAGCATCTGGGCCGGCAAGCCTGGCGCGATCGTCTCAGCCTCTCCCGGCGGCGTCGGCGGCTTCGGCGCCAATCACAACGCCCGTCAGGCGCTCGGCGCGCTCGGCGTCGCCATCCTGCCTTTCGAAGCCTATGTCGGCGCGGCCCATACCCTCTTCAACGAGGCGGGCGAGTTGACCAACGACGCCAGCAAGGCCTTCCTCGGCGAGCTTGGCCTGAAGTTCGCCGACTGGATCGAACGCAACGCCGCGAAGTAAGGATAAGACCCATGCGCCAACCGGCCTTTTACATTCCGCACGGCGGCGGACCCTGCTTCTTCATGGAGTGGACCATGGGCCCCGCCGACACCTGGGACCGGTTGGCCGTCTGGCTGAAGCGCTTCGTCCGCGACCTGCCAGAACGGCCAAAGGCGATCCTGCTCGTCTCGGCCCACTGGGAGGCGCCGCGCTTCACGGTCAGCTCATCGGCCCGACCGCCAATGTATTACGACTACTACGGCTTTCCACCGCACACCTATGAGCTGCAGTTCCCGGCGGCCGGATCGCCCGACCTGGCGGCCCGCGTTCGCGGCCTTTTGGCCGACGCCGGCATCGCCGCCGATGAGGACGCCGAACGCGGTTTCGACCACGCCACCTTCGTGCCGCTGCTGCTCGCGACGCCCGAGGCCGACATCCCAGTGGTGCAGTTGTCCTTGAAGGCCGGCTTTGACCCCGCCGCCCACATCGCCGCCGGGCGGGCGCTTTCGTCGCTGCGCGACGAAGGCGTGCTGATCATCGGCTCAGGCTCCAGCTGGCACTCCGGCGGCCGGGGATCTGATCCGGTGAACCAGTCGCTGGCGTTCGACGGTTGGCTTACCGAGGCGCTCAGCGACCCGGCCCGCCGCGCCGAGGCGCTGACGCACTGGGAAACCGCGCCCAGCGCCCGCATCGCCCACGGCCGCGAGGAACATCTGGCTCCGTTGTTCGTCGTCGCCGGCGCAGCCGAAGGCGAAACCTACGAGACCGCCTTCCGCGACGCCATCGGCGGGCGCGCCACCATGCAGGCGGCGAAGTTCACGCCCGCCTAGCCAAGGCGTGCAGGACGATGCCGCTGGTGGTCGCCAGGTTCAGGGAATCGAACCCACCGGACATGGCGATCCGAACGGTGCGGGTCCGCGCCATCACGGCCTCAGCCAGGCCCGGGCCCTCGGCGCCGAAGATCACCGCCGTGCGGGGCGCAGGCTGATATTCCGTGAGCTGGGTTGCGCCGCGCGGCGATAACGACACCGCTTCGAATCCCGCCGCGCTCAACAGCTCAACCATGTCCACGCCCCGCGGAAGCCGGGCGAAGGGCGTCGTGAGCGCCGCGCCGACCGAGACCCGGATCGCCTTCCGATACAGCGGATCGCAGCAGTCCGAATCCAGCAGAACCGCGTCAGCGCCGAAGGCTGCGGCGTTGCGGAAGACGCCGCCCATATTGTCGTGGTTGGCCACGGCGCTCAGGCCGACCACCAAGGCCTTGTCCGGTAAGCCCGCCAGCAGCGTCGGGGCCTCCGTCTCGCGCCGCTCGCCAAGGGCCAGGACGCCGCGATGGATGTGGAAGCCTACCAGGGCGTCCATCACCGCTTGCGACGCCATGTAGACCGGGATCGCCGGGTCCAGCCTGGTCAGCACGTCGGCGAGGCCGGGCGCCTTCGGCTCGGCCACCAACACCGAGCGCACCGGGTGCCGTCCCGCCGCGATCAGCTTCTCCAGCACCACGCGGCCTTCGGCGATGAAGGCGCCGTCGCGACCGACAAGATCGCGCTCGCGAACGCCAGCGTAGGGTTCGATCCGCGGATCCAGCGGATCGCCAACGGGCTCGATCACCAGACGGTCACACGCTTTTCCGGCGGAAGGGCCAGGGCCTCGGTCGGCTTGACGTCGAAGGCTGCGTACCAGGCGTCGAGGTTGCGCACCGTCAGCGCGCGGTACTCCGAAGGCGCATGGCCGTCCCCGACCAGCACGCGGCGCATCAGGGCCTCGCGGTACTTGCTGCGGTTTTCCTGCGCATAGCCGAGGAAGAACCGCTGGTCGCCGGTGAACCCGTCGATCACTGGCGCGGGCTGGCCCCTCAGCGAGCGCCGATAGGCGTCGTACGCCACCGCCAGCCCGGCGAGGTCGGCGATGTTCTCGCCCAGGGTCAGCTCCCCGTTCACCGACAGGTCCGGCAGCGGCTTATAGGTGTCGAACTGGGCGGCGAGCGCCGCGCCGGCCGTCTTGAAGTGGGCCATGTCCTCCGGCGTCCACCAGTTGGCGATCTGGCCGCGAGCGTCGAACAGCGCGCCGGTGTCATCAAAGCCATGGCTGATCTCGTGACCGATCACCGAACCGATCGCGCCATAGTTCACCGCCGCGTCCGCATGCGGGTCGAAGAAGCTGGGCTCGAGAATCGCCGCCGGGAAGCTGATGGCGTTCTGCATCGGCATGTTCAACGCATTCACCGTCTGCGGGTCCAGATGCCATTCACCACGGTCCACCGGCTGGGACAGCTTGGCGAGGTTGCGGCGATAGTCGAACAGCTCCGCACGCGTAACATTGCCGATGGCGTCGCTGGCCCGAACCTCCAGGGCTGAATAGTCGCGCCAGCGGTCCGGATAGCCGACGCCGACGTGGAAGCGGGCGAGCTTCTCCTTCGCCTTGGCCTTCGTCTGCGGCGTCATCCAGTCCAGCCGGTCGATCCGCGCATCGAAGGCCGCCAGCACATTGGCGACCATGGCCTGGACCTCGGCCTTGGCCTCCGGCGAGAAGTAGTTCTGGACGTAGAGCTTGCCGACCGCCTGGCCCATCCCCTCGTTGGTGGCCTCGACCGCACGGCGCCAGCGCGGCGTCTGCACGGTTGTCCCGGCCAGAACCCCGCCGTTGAAGGCGAACGACTCGTCGGCGAAGGCCTTGGGCAGCATCCGGGCGCGCCGGGCGATCACGTGGAAGGCGAGATAGTCACGCCACGCCTCCAGCGGCGTCGCCGTCGCCTGGGCGGAAATCCCTGTGATCGCGCTCGCCTGCCAGGCGCCGAAGCGGGGCTGGCGCGAAAGTCCGGCGGCCTTGAAGAAGGCGTTCCAGTCAAGGCCGGGCGCATTCTGGGCGAAGGCCTCGCGGTTCCACTGGACGTTGGTCTTAGCCGGGTCGGTCGTATCGCTCGCATTCCATTGAGCGCGCGCAATCTCGGTCTCCAGCGCCACGATTCGCTGAGCGCGCTCCGGCGCGTCGCTGAACCCGGCCAAGCTCATTAGCCGCGCCACGTGCGCGACATAAGCCTTGCGGACTTCAATGAAGCGCGGGTTGTCGGCGAGGTAGTATTCGCGGCTGGGCAGCCAAAGCCCGCCCTGCATCAGATAGGGCAAGTAGTGGCGGGTGTCGTTCAGGTCCTCGACCACCCAAAGTCCGAACAGCCGGTCGGTGTGCAGTTCGGTCATGTTCAGGGCGTCGACGTCGGCCCGCATCGCCGAGCCGAGGTAGGCCGAGAGCCTGGCCTGGCTGTTGATCGCCGCGATGGTCGCGAGCTCGGCCTTGATAGGCGCAAGTCCCGCCCGCTCGATGGACGCTTCGTCCATGTAGGCGCCGTAGAAGTCGCCAATCTTGCGCGCTTCAGATCCGTCCGGCGCGTTCGTCGCGGCGGCCTCCTCGATCAGCGCCTTCGTGCGTTGGAGCGCCCGGTCGTTCAGCACGCCGAAGGTCGAGAAGCTGGAACGGTCTTCCGGGATCGTCGTGCGCTTGTCCCAGGCCCCGTTGGCGTAGGCGTAGAAATCGTCGCCCGGCTTCACCGCCGGATCCATGCCCGTTACGTCAAAGCCGAAGGTCCCATACATGGGCTTCAGCCCTGGCTGGGTGGACGGGGGCTGGCTGGGCGGCATGACGGTCTGGGCGGCGGCGGCCGACGACAGGACGATCAGGGCGGCGGCGAGGCGCAGGGAGCGAAGGCGCATTTGGGCGTTCCGTAAAAAATCGGCCGTCAAAAATCGGGCCGCATTCTCTACACCGCTCAACGCAGAAGGCGACCATTACGGCTTTGTCATCGTTGGGCTCGGCCAGGCTTTCGGCTATGCCGGCGCCATGGAGGCCCCCGCCCTCATCACCGCGCCCTGGCGCGATCCTGCCGAGGTCGCCGCGGCCCTCGGCGAACAGGCGTGGACGCTCGCCTTCCTCTCCGGCGGCGACCAGGCGCGCTGGTCCTATGTCATGGCCGATCCGGCCGAGACCCTGATGCTGGCGCCTAGCGACAGCCGCCCGCCAATCGCCGCGCTGCGCGCGCTCACTGGGCGACAGACCCCGGCACGTCCTGGCGGCCCGCCTTTCCAAGGCGGGGTCGCCGGCCTGATGTCCTATGAGCTGGGCGATCGGTTCGAGCCCTTGGGCCTGGGACGGCACGGCGGCTGGCCCGACCTCGCATGCGCCCGCTACGAGGCCTTGCTGGCCTTCGATCACCAGACGCAGCGCGTGCTGGCGATCGGCCGCGACGACGATGCGGCTCGGGCCACCCTGGCCTGGCTCGATCGGCCGGCGCCGACTCCCACGGGCGGCCAGATCGGCGCCATGGCCTCCGACGATGGGGCCGCCTACGAGGCCGCCGTGGCCGAGGTCACCGACCGCATCGCCGCGGGCGAGATCTTTCAAGCCAACATCGCCCGACGCTGGATCGGCCGCCTGGCGCAGGGCCGCTCGCCGAGCGACCTTGTCCGCGCCCTGGCCGCGGCCAGCCCCGCACCCTTCGCCGCCTATCTGCGGCTCGAAGACCATGCCGTCGTCTCCAATTCGCCGGAGCGGTTCATCCGCGTCACAGGCGAAGAGGCGCGCACCGAGCCGATCAAAGGCACCGCGCCGCGCGGCGCGACGCCCGATGAGGATCGCGCCCTGGCCCAGGCGCTTGTCGCCTCCGAGAAGGACCGCGCCGAGAACCTGATGATCGTCGATCTGATGCGCAATGACCTGTCGAGGGTCTGCGCCCCGGGTACGGTGAAGACGCCGGAGCTCTTCACGATCGCCACCTTCGCCAATGTCCATCACCTGGTCTCGGTGGTGACAGGGAAGTTGGCGGCCGGCCGCGACGCGCTGGACCTCATGGCGGCGGCCTTCCCGCCCGGCTCGATCACTGGCGCCCCGAAGGTCCAGGCCATGAAGGTGATCGCAGGCCTGGAAGCCCCGCGTGGGCCGTTCTTCGGCGCCATGTTCATGCTGGGCTCGGACGGGAGCTTTGATTCCAACGTCCTGATCCGCACCGCCGCCCTGGTCCGAGACGGCGAGGGTTGGGCGATCGAGGCTCGCGCCGGCGCCGGCATCGTCGCCGACAGCGAGCCCCTTTCGGAACGCCTGGAGACGGAGGCGAAAATCTCGGCGTTGCGGAAGGCGCTCGCGGGCTAGACGAACAGGCCCGCCACTCGGTCCCTGAGCAGGTTTTTCTGCACCTTGCCCATGGCGTTGCGCGGGAGGTCGTCGACGAACACCACCCGCTTGGGCGTCTTGTAGGGCGCCAGCTCTTCACGGCACGCCGCGATCAGCTCCGCCTCGGTCCGGTCCTTGGCGATGACCACGGCCACAACCGCCTCGCCGAAATCGGCGTGCGGCGCGCCGACGACGGCGCTCTCGACGACGCCTGGCAGTTCGTCCAGCACCAGCTCGACTTCCTTCGGATAGACGTTGTAACCGCCGGAGATGATCAGGTCCTTGGCCCGCCCGCTGATCCAGACACGGCCGTCCGGGTCTCTGCGACCGACATCGCCGGTCTTGAAGAAGCCGTCGGCGGTGAACTCCTGCGCTGTCTTCTCCGGCATTCGCCAGTAGCCGGAGAAGACGCTGGGGCCCTTGATCTCAATGACGCCAGTCTCCTGGCCGTCGCCAATCCGCAGCTCCACGCCCGGCAACGGATAACCCACGCTGCCGGCCAGCCGCTCGCCCTTGAGCGGATTGGAGGTGATCACCGCCGCCTCGCTCATTCCGTAGCGCTCCAGGATGCGCTGGCCCGTCCGCACCTCGAACTCGTCGAAGGTCGACGGCAGGAGCGGCGCTGAGCCACAGACGAACAGCCGGATGCCGTCGGCGACCGCCTTGGTGAAGCCTGGCTGGGCCAGGAGGCGTGTGTAGAAGGTCGGCACCCCCATCATGACCGTCGCCCGCGCCAGTCCCGCCAGGACCTCGGCGTCGTCATACTTGGCCAGCCAGATCATCGGGCAGCCCTTCAACATCGTGCAGTGGAGCGAGATGAAGAGGCCGTGGACGTGGAAGATCGGCAGGGCGTGCAGCAGGACGTCGTCGCTTGAATAGCCCCAGATGTCGACCAGGGCCCGGGCGTTGGACGCCAGATTGCCGTGGCTCAGCATCGCGCCTTTGGAGCGGCCCGTTGTGCCGCTGGTGTAGATGATCGCCGCTAGGTCGTCCGCGCCGCGGGGCACGCTCGGGGCGAGAGGCGCAAGGTCCGCGCAATCGGCGACGAATCCGTCCGGATCGCGGATGAACAGGGCCGGCTCGGCGTCGCCGAGGAAATAGGCGATCTCAGCCTCGGTGTAGGCGGCGTTCAGCGGCAGGAAGACCGCCCCGGCCTTCAGGGTCCCCAGGTAGACGGCGATGCCCTGCCAGGACTTCTCAGCCTGCAGGGCGACGCGGTCGCCGGGCGCGACCCCCTCAGATACGAGACACGTGGCGACCTTGCTCGCGGCGATCTCGAGCGCGCCATAGCTCACAGCCGCGCCGTCCGGCAGCAGGAAGGCTGGCGAGGCGCGATCAATCGGAAAGCCCGTCGCCAGTATATCGAAGAGGTTCTCGGAAGCGCCGTCGTTCATGGGTTTCGTCCCAGCTTATGGTTTTGGCAGCCTCTAGGGCTTCGGTTGATCCTGACGCTTGGCGAACTGACGCAAGGCGATCCAGGCGGCCATCGCCCAGGCCGCGCCGGCGCACCATCCGCCCAGCACATCGCTTGGCCAATGGACGCCCAGGTAGACACGGCTGAAGCCGATCGCCCCCATCAGAAGGACGGCCAGGGCGAAGAAGGTCAACTTCACCGACCGCCGGCTCTCCAGGCTGGCCAACAGCACCGCAAGCGTAAGGTAGGTCGCCGCCGACATCAGCGAATGACCGCTCGGGAAGCTCCCCGAATAGACATAGACGCCGTGCGGCACCACGTCGGGACGCGGGCGGCCGTAGATGTGCTTCAGATTGGAGCCGGTGAACTGTGCGCCCAGGACGGCGACCGTGAGGATCGCCGCATGCAGCCGCTTGCCGTGCGCCAGGAAGGTCAGGACGGCGATCACGGTGAACAGCGTCAGCAGCGTGAAGCCGCCCAGCGCTGTCACATCGCGCATCGCCTCTTCGAAGCCGCGCCCACCGATCGGATCATTCAGGTCCCCCGGGGTGCGGAGCGCCAGCAGCATCTGCCGGTCGAAACCCAACGACTCGCCTTCAGCGATCTCGCCGCCGATCGACAGAAAGGCCCACACCGCGCCAACAATGGCGAACAACAGCAGGAGCGCCCTGGGCTCGACACGCCGGATCAGGTCTTTCCAGTTCATCCGTAACGCGCCTCGAACAATGCCGGGAGGGTCTCGGGCAAGCCGAGCAGGGGTCCGGAAGAAAGCATCAGCAGGGCTTCGTCGCCAGAGAGATCGCTCAGCGCCTGCGCAGCTTCCGCCGCCGTCGCTACGGTCAGCGCCTTGACGCCGCTTGCAGCGATCCGCGCCTCGATCTCGTCCAGGCTCGCCTGGTTGTGGCTAGCTGCGCCGTGGCCGGGCGGCGGGACGAGAAGAAGCGCATCGACGCCCTCGAACACCGTGTCGTACCAGGCCAACGCGTCGCGGCTGCGCCAGGAGAAGGTGTGCGGCTCGAACACCACCACCAACCGGCGTTGCGGATAGTGCAGCCGCATGGCGTCGATCGCCGATCGCGCCTTCTCGTAGGACGAGCCGAACCCCTCGATCAGCGGGATGGTGGAGGCCGGCGCCAGCCGGTCCAGCCGCCGGCGGATGCCGCTGAAGCTCGCGACGCCGCGGGCGAGACCCGCCTCGTCCACCAGGCCGCGTTCCAGGAGATAGGCCGCCACGCCGACGATGTTCTCGATGTTGTGCGCGCCCAACAGCCGGGTCGCCAGCCGGACCCGACGGTCGCCTGGCCCATGCAAGGTGAAGGCGCTGGTCTCGCCGAACTGGGCGTCATCGCTCCACCAGCCATCGCAGGGCACGGTGTCATACCAGATCGTGCGCGCGACCGTCTCGTCGGCGACCCGGCGGATTTGCGGCCGGTCGCGCAACACGCACAAGCCATCCGCCGGAACCAGCCGCAGGAGGGCCCGGAACGGCGCCTCGTAATCGGCGAAGTTCGGGAAAACATTGACGTGGTCGTGGGTCAGCGAGGTCAGCAGCACGTCGCGCGGGTGATAGAGCACGAACTTCGAGCGCCGATCAGCCGGCCCGACGATATACTCGTCGCCCTCCAGCACCACTTCGGGCGACGTCCCCCAGTGGCCGGTGTCCGGCAGGTCCGGAGCGATCGCCCCCACCAGCCAGCCGGGATCACGCCCGGCGCTGCGCAGCACGTGAGCCATCAGCCCGCTGCAGGTCGACTTGCCGAAGGAGCCCGCCACCACTGTCGTCGGCCGGCCGACTGTCTGTTCGCCGACCAGTTCGGGGAAACTCGTCACGCGGACGCCGCGGGCCCGGGCGGCGGCGACCTCGGCGTTGTCTTCGCCGCCCAGCTTGGCGCTGGCGCCCAGGACCAACAGGTCCAGGTCTGCGGGAAGCTGCTCGGCGGCGAAACCGTCGAACACCGGAAAGCCAAGGCCGGCGACATAGGTCGACATCGGCGGAAAGACGTCCACGTCCGATCCGGAGACGACGTGACCGGCCTGGCGCATCATCACCGCGACGGCCGCCATTCCGGCGCCGGCGATCCCCGTGAAATGGATTCTCATCGTCCCTTGCTAGCCCAAGGCGCGCGCGCCTCCAACGATCGCGAACCCGGGTTGCACGTCCGCTCGCAGCAGCGTATAGGCGCGCCCTCGACGGCCTGATCCCCGATAGCTCAGTTGGTAGAGCAGTCGGCTGTTAACCGACTTGTCGCAGGTTCGAGTCCTGCTCGGGGAGCCATCGAGACCTTCCGCCAACGTTGATGCGAAGCACGCCCGCCGTAAGGCGCGGCGGCCTTTCGGCGAAGTAACGTGCCGCCCGCCATATTCTGGCTAGTCTGACCAAAAATAGCGGGAGGACGGCCATGCTCTTCACACGTCTTGCGGCGCCGGCGCTGCTTTTGGGCCTCTGTGTCCTGGCCCCTGCGGCGAGCCATGCGGCGGAGCCCTCGACTCCCGCTGCGGTCTTCCGCGAGACCGGCAGAATCGTCACCGACGACGGCGTCAACGAGCAGCGCCTTTTGAAGATCGGCGGCATCGACCAGTGGGTCTCCGTCCGCGGCCGCCATCGGACGAGCCCGATCCTGCTGATTCTTCACGGCGGGCCAGGCTTCACCCTGTCGCCCCTCGACTTCGCCTACATGCGGACTTGGGAGGAGTACTTCACCGTCGTCCAGTGGGACCAGCGCGGCGCCGGCAAGACCCGCGCGGCGAACGACCCCGCCGTGGTGACCCCCCCCCTCACCGTCAAGCGCATGGTCGACGACGCCGAGGAACTGACCGCCTGGCTGCGCTCGACCTACGGCAAGGATCGCATCGCCGTCATGGGGCACTCCTTCGGCACGATCCTGGGGGTCGAGTTGGTGCAGCGCCGCCCGGAGTGGTTTTCGGCCTACGTCGGCATGGGCCAGTTTGTCGCCTTCGAGCGCAACGAGGCCTTGGGCTACCAACAGACCCTGGCCGCCGCCCGCGCCGCCGGCAACGTCCAGGCGGTGGCCGAACTGGAGTCCATCGCACCCTTCCCCGATCCAAGGCGCCCGGAGCGCAACTATGAGGGCCTGCGCATCGAGCGCCGCTGGCTGGCGGAATACGACGGCTACTACTGGCGCCGCGGAACGGGAACGAGCGACGCCGTCGCCGCCTTCAGCCCCAACGACACGGCGGCCGACCTCGCCGCTCGCCGCGCCGGCGAGGGTGACAGCGCCCGCCAGATGTGGCCCGAGCTGGCCATGGTCGACTTCACCGCCCGCAACCGGTTCCAGGCGCCCGTGGTCTTCCTGCAGGGCCGCCACGACCGCGGAACTTCGTCGACCATTCTGGCCGAGTGGTACGAGACGATCCAGGCCCCGTCCAAGACGCTCGTCTGGTTCGAGGAGTCGGCGCACATGCCCTTCGAAGAAGAGCCGGGAAAGACGCTGGTCAGCCTCGTCGAAAAGGTCCTGCCGCTCACCCGCTAGCCTCCCGCCGCAAGCTTCGCCTATAGTCGGCTGATCCCCGATTTCACGGGATGAGGTTCATGTCCGAGATTGTCTCCGAGGTCCGGGCCTAAGCGCCGCCGGGGTGGTTCTTCCAGAGCCGCCGAACGCCTCACGCATCCAGGCCCGTCTTCACCCGCGCTCCCTTGCGGGCGCGTTGTCGTACGCCTCGATCCGAGACAATCCCTTGAACATTTCCAAACCGCAGCAGCGCACGCTGCACGCCCTGGCGCAGGGCGGACGCATCATCCTCGAACGCGATGGCGACGGTCTGATCACCGACGCCGAGTGCCTCACTCGCGACGGGTGGCGCCTGGGAGACTGCGATCTCGCCGTCTTCAGGAGCCTGAAGCGCAAGCGCCTCATCGCCAGCCTGGCCGGCCAGCCCTACCGGATCACCCGGGAGGGTCTGGCCAACCTCAGGAGCCAGCTCGACAATCGAACCGGCCCCAAGCGGTGGTGAGCCTTAGAAGGCCGCCGTCGCAGGATCTGGACCGATCCGGCCGTCCGCCGAGTCGAGCGCGGCGACGGCGGCCATGTCGTCAGCGTCCAGGCTGAAGTCGAAGACGTCGAAGTTCTCGACGATGCGGCTCGGCGTAACCGACTTCGGAATGACGATCAGGCCGCTGTCCAAGTGCCAACGAATGATCACCTGGGCGGCGGTCTTGCCGTGTTTCTTGGCGAGCGCCAGGATCGTCGGGTCGCTCAGCAACGCGCCGCCCTGACCGAGCGGGCTCCACGATTGTGTGGCCACCGTGCGCGCCTCGTCGATCGCCCGCATGTCGCGTTGCTGGAACAGCGGGTGCAACTCGATCTGGTTCAGCGCGGGCGCCACGCCCGTCTCGCCGATGATCCGGTCCAGGTGCTCGGCCGTGAAGTTCGAGACGCCGATCGCCTTGGCCTTGCCCTCTTCCTTCAAGCGGATGAGCGCCTTCCAGCTGTCGAC
Organism: Phenylobacterium immobile (ATCC 35973); assembly: GCF_001375595.1. Taxonomy (NCBI): domain Bacteria; kingdom Pseudomonadati; phylum Pseudomonadota; class Alphaproteobacteria; order Caulobacterales; family Caulobacteraceae; genus Phenylobacterium; species Phenylobacterium immobile. The sequence continues at coordinate 2,274,159 of NZ_CVJQ01000001.1, forward strand.
ATACTTGTCGAGATGCGGGGCCGGCCAGTGGATCAGGTAGAGATCCACATAGTCCATGCCGAGCAGGTCCAGGCTCTTGTCCATGGCCGCCAGCGCGCTTTCGAAGCCCTGGTCGGGGTTCCATAGCTTCGTGGTGACATAGATCTCCTCGCGCGCCACGCCCGAGGCCTTCACGCCCTCGCCGACACCGGCCTCGTTGCCGTAGATCATCGCCGTGTCGAGGTGGCGGTAGCCGGCCTTCAGCGCGTTGGCGCAAGCCTCGGCGGCGATATCCGCCGGCGCCTGCCAGAAGCCGAAGCCCAGTTGAGGAATATCGCTTCCATCATTGAGGCGAAGGGTGGGCTGCTGAGCCATGAGATTCTCCGAAAGGTATATCTATAGACCATATCGAATGGCCCATCGCGCTCAAGCTTGATCCGCTACCAGACGCCGGTGTTCGGCATCGATGTCCAAGGTTCCGCCGGGATGAGACGCTCACCAGTCTGGATCAGCTCGATGGAGATGTTATCGGGCGACCGGACGAATGCCATGCGGCCATCCCGCGGCGGCCGGTTGATCGTCACACCGTGGTCCATCAGCCGTTGGCAGGTGGCGTAGATGTCGTCGACCTCATAGGCGAGGTGCCCGAAATTGCGGCCGCCGCCGTAGTCTTCGGTCTCCCAGTTGTAAGTCAGCTCCACCAGCGGCGGCGCCTCGCCGGGACGTTCGTCGATCAGGTCTTGCGGGGCGGCGAGGAAAACCAAGGTGTAGCGGCCCGCTTCGTTCTCCATGCGGCGCACTTCCGTCAGGCCGAGGCCCTCGCAATAGAAGGCGAGGGAGGCGTCCAGGTCATGAACCCGGACCATCGTATGCATATATTTCAATATCTTACTCCCTAAGCTTCGCGCGTCTGGCGCCGCCACAACGCTGCATATTCCGCCCCTTCCGCCAGCAGGTCCGCATGGGTCCCCCGCTCGACGATCCGGCCGCGGCGGAGCACTAGGATCTGGTCAGCGTCAACGATAGTCGAAAGACGGTGGGCGACCACGAGGGTCGTGCGACCTGCCCGCGCCTTGCGCAGAGTCTCCTGGATCTGGGCTTCCGTCGGCCCATCCAGGGCGCTGGTCGCCTCGTCAAGGATGAGCAGGCGGGGGTTGGCCAGGAGCGCACGGGCGATGCCGACCCGCTGGCGCTCGCCGCCGGAGAGCTTCAGGCCGCGCTCGCCAACCAGGGTCTCCATGCCCTCCGGCAGGCCATCGATGAAGGCGCCCAGCTCAGCGGACTCAGCTGCGGCGCGCACCTCGGCAGGCGAGGCGCCCGGCCGAGCGAAAGCCAGGTTGCCGAACAGACTGTCGTTGAACAGCGCGACATCCTGCGGCACGAGCGCCACCGCGCTGCGCAGGTCCGCCTGCCGAACCTCGCGAAGGTCGACGCCGTCCAGCAGGACGCGCCCTGCCTGCGGATCGATCAGGCGGAGCGCCAGGCGCACGGCGGTGGTCTTGCCCGCGCCCGAGGGCCCGACGAAGGCCGTGGTCGTGCCGGGTTCGGCGATGAAACTCACCTCGCTTAGACCGGTCGAGCGGGCGTCATGGCGATACGAGACCGCGTCGAACACCACCGCTGCCCCGGCGCCGCGCGCGGGCGGCAGGCTCTTGGGCTCAGCCGCCTCGACGATATCCGGCGCGCGGTCGGTGAGTTCGCGCATCTGCTCCATGTCGATGAACGCCTGGCGGATTTCGCGATAGTTGAAGCCCAGCTGGTTCAGCGGGCCATAGATACCGATCAACAGCAGGGTGGCGGTGGTGATGTCGCCCAGCCCCATGCGCCCGGCGCTGACCGAATAGCCCGCCATCACCGTCATGATCGCCAGGCCGGCGTTCAACACCACGGCCTGGATCATATTCAGGAAATTCAGCGAGTTGTTCGAGCGAACGGAGGCCGTGACATAGTCGTTCATCGCCTCGCCATAGGCCGCGACCGAACGCTGCTCGGATCCGAAGGTCTTCACCGCCTCGAAGTTGATCAGGGCGTCCACAGAGAGGCCCGCAGCCTTGCTGTCGGCGGCGTTCAGGGCGCGGCGATGCTCGAGCCGCCAGTTGGTGATGCGGAAGGTGATGATCGTATAGATGACCACCGTGACGAAGGCCGTGACGGCGAAGCGCCAGTCGAGCCGGATCGCGAGGACGGTGGTCGCCATCACCAGTTCCACCGCCGTCGGACCCAGGTTGAACACCACGCTGCGGATCAGGAAGTCGGTCGAGCGCGCGCCGCGTTCAATGACCCGCGCCAGCGTCCCAGTGCGCTTGGACTGGTGGAAATCGAGCGACAACGACAGAGCGTGGCCAAAGCTCTCCACAGCTGCGCGCGCCATGGTCGCCTGCGACACCGCCGTGAAGATCGCGTCACGCGCGAAGGGCGCGGCCGCGGACACCAGCCGCAGCGCCGCAAAGCCTACGGCGTAGATGGCGAACGACAGGCCGACCACCACGCCGAGCCCCGCCGCGGCCGGCGTCAGGGTGTCGATCCCCTGCCCCAGCATGACGGGCGCCCACACCCCGGCGAGTTTGCCGATCAACACCAAGGCCAGCGCCGCCCCGAGGCGCGTACGCAGCCAGGGCGCGCCGGACCGCATGACAAGGCCCCACAGGTCGGCCATGGCCTCCCAGAAGCCGGATTTGGCCTTGACGCCGATCGGGGCGTCAGGACCGCTCGAACCGTGGTGATAGCTCATTTAGGCAGGCTTTCGCGGACGAGCACCGTTGTCTGCACGCCGCCGCCGGGCGTCAGCCAGTCGGCGCGCAGGCCGGTCGCCGTCGGCGACGTCCGCAACGGCCCTGCGGTCAGACCCGGCGCCAGGGTCCGCTCAAAGGCGGCGACGGCGGCGAATCTGACGCCGGAGGCTTCGAGCCGGTGCGCGCCCGCGGCCAGAGCTTGCGGCACGGCGATGCTGTAGCGCCCGGCGGCGTCAACCCGGCCCTCAGCGACGCGCTTGCGGTCCAGGTAGAGCGACACCGTCAATCCCGCCGGCGCAGTTCCCGAGACGACGGCCTGCCCGCCTGCGTCATAGTCGATGGCCCCAATCCGCCCGGGCTCCTGGCGGTCAAGGCGCACGGCGCCGGCGCCGGATCGCAGCAGCGCGGCCTCGCCCTGCGGCGTGAGCAGGATGTAGCCCTCGCCCTGCAGCCGCCGCCCGCCGCTTTCGGCGGAGACGCCGTAGATCGCCGGCGTAGCCAAGGCCGGTAGCTGGAGGCTCCAGGCGCCTTCGCCGTCGGCCTGGGCGAAAGCCTCGCCGCCACCGGGCGCGGCCAACCGAACCGCCGCATTGGGCGCGGCCCGGCCGCTCAGCACCAGACGGCCCGCTTCCAGGCGCACAGCGCTCACCGCGGGCGATCTGACATAGGCCTTGCCGGCCTCCGCCTGGGCGTCAGCGGCCTGGCTCGCCGAGGCCGTTTCGCCGGGCTTGGGGGCGCACGCCGTCGTCAAGGCCGTTGTCAGAAGCAGGAGGCAAGCCGCCGCCGAACGCCATTTACTGCCCACGCTTGCTTGAATCCTCGCCGCTGACACATAGCTAATCGACCTTTCCCCGATCCACCGCAAGCGCTGCGCCTCGTTCCGGAGTCTCCACATGCACCCCGACGCTCCCAGGTCGATCTGCGTATTCTGCGGGTCGGCAGACGCGGCGGATCCGGCGTTCCTGAGGGGCGCCGCCGACCTGGGTCGGGCGCTGGCCGACGCAAATCTCCGCCTTGTCTATGGCGGTGGCGGCGTGGGCCTCATGGGCGCTTGCGCGCGCGCCGCACACCAGGCTGGCGGCGAGGTGCTGGGCGTCATTCCCGACTTCCTGATCGGCAAGGAGCGTGCTTACGACGAGGTCGAAACCGTGGTCGTCAGCTCGATGCACGAGCGCAAGCAGATGATGTTCGAGCAGTCGGACGGATTTGTTATCTTGCCGGGCGGCATCGGCACTCTGGAGGAGGTGGTCGAACTGCTCTCCTGGCGCCGCCTCGACCTGCACGCCAAACCGGTGGTCTTCTACAATCCCCGCGACTTCTGGAAGACCCTGTTCGCGCTCTTTCAACACACCGTCGACGAGCGCCTGACGCCGCCGGATTTCATGGACGCCTGGAAGGCCGTCGCCACGGTGGGTGAGATCGTGCCGGCGTTGCTGGCGGCCCCGAACCTGCCGGCGCCGCCCGACGCGGTGGTCGTGGAGAAGGGCTAGCCTTCGCCGACGCGGTCTCTGAACCCGTTGACGATCGGATAGCGTCGGTCGCGGCCGAAAGCCCGTGCTCCGATTTTCACGCCGGGCGGCGCCTGCCGACGCTTGTATTCCGACCCGTAGAGCAGCCGCTGCACCCGTTCGACCGTCGCAGCCTCAAAGCCGCGCGCCACGATCTCGTCCAAGGTCGCCTCCTCTTCCACGAGGCCGTGGAGAATGGCGTCGAGCACCTCATAGGGCGGCAGGCTGTCCTGGTCCTTCTGATCGGGCCGCAGCTCCGCCGACGGCGGCTTGGTGAGGATGCGCAGCGGGATCGGCTCTGCGGCGACGCCGAAGGGATCGTTGGCGTTGCGCCACTCGCAGACCGCATAGACGTCGGTCTTGTAGAGATCCTTAAGCACATTGTAGCCGCCGCACATGTCGCCATAGAGGGTGGCGTAGCCCACCGCCATTTCCGACTTGTTGCCGGTGGTCAGCAGCATCGCCCCCATCTTGTTGGAGATAGCCATCAGGGCCAGGCCCCGACTGCGAGCCTGGATGTTCTCTTCCGTCAGGTCGGGCGCGCGATCGCCAAACACCGGCTTCAGCATCTCAGTGAAGGCCGCCATCGCCGGAGCGATCGAGATCTCGTCCAGCTGGACCCCGATCCGGGCCGCAAGATCGGCGGCGTCGTCCAGGCTGTCCTGACTGGTGTAGGGCGAGGGCAACATGAAGCAGCGGACGTTCTGCGGGCCAAGCGCATCGGCCGCGACGACCGCGACGATCGCCGAATCCACCCCGCCCGACAAACCCAGCAATACGCCCGGGAACCCCGACTTGGTGACATAGTCGCGCAGGCCGAGCGTCATCGCCCGGTAGACCTCTTCCGCCCCCGCGCACCAGGCCTCCATCGGCGCGTCCATGCAGGACCAGCCGTCAGGTCCGCGCTCCCACGTGGTCAGAGCCAGGCGTTCTTCGAACATAGCGAGCTTCATGGCGAATTCGCCGTCAGCGTTCAGAGCGAAGGAGCCGCCATCGAACACCAGTTCGTCCTGACCACAGACCTGATTCACATAGAGCATCGGCAGGCCGGTCTCCGCGACACGAGCCCGCGACACGATCTGGCGCTCGTCGTCGGCCGTCCGCCGGTAGGGCGAGCCGTTGGGGACCAAAAGCATCTCCGCCCCGTGGGCCTTGAGGTCGAGGCAGACCTTGTCCGACCAGATGTCCTCGCAGATCGGCGCGCCGATCTTCACGCCCTTGAAGTCGAAGACGGCGGGACCGAGGCCCGGCTCGAAGACCCGCTTCTCATCGAAGACGCCGTAGTTCGGCAGGTCGCACTTGAAAGCCAGGCCCTTGATCTCGCCGTCCGCCAAATAAGCGAGCGCATTGCGCGGACGACCCGTCGGCTCGGCGGGCGGCCAGATGACGCCGATCAGTGCAGCGCAGGTGTTCTTCGTATCCAGGGCCAGGCGCTCGACAGCCGCCTTGCCGTCGCGCCAGATCGCCGGCTTGAGGGTCAGATCCTCCGGCGGATAGCCGGTGAGGAAGAGTTCGGTGAAGAGCGCGATATCCGCCCCCGCCGCAGCCGCCTCGCGCAGCCTGTCGCGCGCTAGCGCTTCGTTGCGCGCTATCGCGCCGACAGTGGGGTTGGCCTGTACGGCGGCGATGATTAGACGATCCAACATGCAGCGGATTTAGCGCGACCCAGGCTCTTGGGCCACCCTGCCGCCGCATGAGGCCTCAGTCAGTCGTCGCGGTGCACGCGCTCGCGACGTTCGTGGCGTTCCTGGGCTTCCAGGCTCAGCGTGGCGATCGGTCGCGCGTCCAGTCGGGCCACGCCGATCGGCTCGCCGGTGTCTTCGCAGTAGCCGTAGGAGCCGTCCTCGATGCGCCTCAGCGCTTCGTCGATCTTGGAGATAAGCTTGCGTTGACGGTCCCGCGTTCGCAATTCCAAGGATCGATCGGTCTCCGACGACGCACGGTCGGCGATGTCCGGATGATTCTCGGTCTCCAGCTGGAGATGTGTGACCGTCTCGCGAGATTCATGCAGAATCTCTTCTTTCCAGCCGATCAATTTCTTCTTGAAGTACTCAAGCTGACGTTCATTCATGAACTCTTCGTCTTCTGAAGGACGATAGCCAGCCAGATCAATGGCCGTATCCATGCAATACCTCACGCCCACGCCGCCCGGGACACGTGGCCGGGGCATATACAAAACGCGGGTTGGATTCAACGCGTTCGTAAACTCTTCACCTTCGCTATGAACCAAACGCCTCGGCCCCGCGCTAAAGGGGCAGGAACAGCAGCCGCGACAGGTGGCCCGTGAAGACACTACTCGCAGGGATCGCCGCAGCCGCCAGCCTGGGCGTGATGTCTGGGGCGGCCATGCAACCCGATCTGGAAATGGGCGCCCGTCCGGCCGGACCGCAATATTACGCCGGCGGCGACGCCCGCGTGGCCGGACCCTTCGAAGACAGTCCCCTTCAGATCGCCCAGACAGCATACATCTCCGGCGGCAAGGCGCCGGATTACGTCTATGGCACCGACTGGACCCGGATCAGCGAGCCCGAGCGCTATGAGGTGATCCCCGCCCAGCCTGTCTTCGTCACCTACAACGACCCACCGCACGAAATGGACGAACCGGCCGAGCGCTATGAGCCCGGCGACGCGCCGCCGGAGGCCTTCACCCCGGCCGAGACGGAAGACCAGGCCGCCGCTGGTGTCCAGGACCCCGAAGACCTCGGCTGATCCCCCTCGCCTTCGACCCGCCCTGGGGCTAACAGGCGGGTCATGACTGACGACGCCTACCAGATCATCGCCCACGGCCCCCGCGCCATCGCCGAGGCCGCCGCTGAGGCGATCGACGCCGAACCGGCCACCGAGATGCTGACCTATTCGATCCTCGAGGAAGACGAGGATCACGATGTCTGGCGCATCGACGCCTTCCCTACGAGCGACGAGGAAGCCGCCGCGCTCAAAGCCGTCCTTGCGGGGTTCGAACTCCGCGTGGCCACCGAGGTTCTGGCCGACGCGGATTGGCTGGCGATGGCGCTGTCGGGCCTGCCGCCGGTGCGGGCCGGCCGCTTCTTCGTCTATGGCGCCCATGACCGCGGCCTCGCGCCGCCGTCGACGGTCAACCTGCGTATCGAGGCCGGCGCCGCTTTCGGCACCGGACACCACGGCACCACCGTCGGCTGCCTCCTGGCCTATGACACCCTGCTCAAGCGCCGCAGCTTCAACCGCGTCCTGGATGTCGGCTGCGGCACGGGGGTTCTGGCCATCGCCGCCTCGCGCACCGGCAGCCGCGTCGCCGTCGGCACCGATATCGACCGACCCAGCGTGCGGATCGCCAATGAGAACGCTTCGCTGAACCGGTCCGACGCGCGCTTCGTCCACGCCTGGGGCCTGAACGACCGCAAGGTGCGCGTGTCCGCCCCCTACGACCTGGTCTTCGCCAACATCCTCGCCCCGCCGCTGGTGGCCCTGGCCAGCGACATCCGCGACGCGCTGAAGCCCGGCGGCCTGGCGATACTTTCCGGCCTGCTGCGGACCCAGGAACGGCGGGTGTTCGCCGCATACCGTTCGCGCGGCTTCCACCTCGTTCGGCGTCTTCGCCGCGACGCCTGGTCCGCCCTGGTGTTGAAACGGCCTTGAGGCCGTCGGCCTGCCCTGTAAAAGATCACCAAAAGCAAATTGGAGGCACGGCCATGTCGGACACCACGGACAATACTTCGGGCAAAGAACCGAGCCTGCTCGGCTGGTGGCTGCTTTTCCTGGCCGGGGTCGTTTTCTCGATCGCGCTCGCCTACGTGCTGGTGAACGATCGCAATCAGGCCGAGATGCACAAGGGCGAAGGCAAGACCATAGCTGGGCCGAAGTCCGGACACTGAGGACTCACGCGTCCCGGGAGGAACCGAGTTCGCAAAACCACGTTCGGCTTTCGACGGCCAAGCGGCGCCTGCACGGGCGGTCGCCGCGGCTGCGATGCGGAGAAGCCGAAATGACCGAAATCCATCACACCCCTGAGACGGTCGTGATCCGCAAGGAACGCGGGACCGCCAGCTGGTGGATCGCCGCCCTGGTGGCCGTGATCGCCGTGGCCATCGTCGGCTACATGCTTTCGGCCGACCGGAACCAGGCAGACCTGCAGGCCGCCCGCGACCAGGGCGCGGCGGAAGCCACCCTCGACGCCGCCACCGCCTCGGCCCAGATGGCCGCGGCCCAGGCGACCCAGGCCGCGCGTAGCGCCGCCGACCAGGCCGCGCAGGCGACGCAAGCCGCCGCCAACACCACCGCCCAGGCCGCCCGCGCCACGGCGAACGCCGCCGACGACATGGCCGCCGACGCCTCGACCACCGAGCCCGTCACGCCGCAATAGCCGCAAGGCTTGGCGCACGCCTGCGGAAGCGCTTACATCTTCCCTATGCGCCAGACCTTCAGCGAAAGCACCGACCCGTCCTTCGGCCCGCGCCATGTGCCGCTGATCCGGCAGGCCATGGCGCGCCAGGGTCTGGACGCCTTCCTCGTGCCGCACGAGGACGAGCACCAAAACGAGTATCTGCCCGAGGCTAACGACCGCCTGGGTTGGGCCACTGGCTTCACTGGTTCAGCCGGCGCAGCCGTGATCTTTCAGGACAAGGCGGCGATCTTCGTCGACGGCCGCTACACTCTGCAGGTGCGCGATCAGGTTGACGCCGCGACCTTCGAGATCCGCGACCTCGTCGACGGCGGCGTGACCGCCTACATCACCACCGCAGCCGCCAAGGGCCAGTCGATCGGCTATGATCCGCGCCTGCACAGCCCCGATGCGCTGGCCCGTCTCAAGCTGGCCGCCGCCCGCGCCGGCGCTGAACTGAAGGCTGTCGCCGCCAACCCGCTGGACGAGGCCTGGGGCGCTGAGCGTCCCGCCCAGCCCGTCGCTCCGGTGGTGCCCCACCCCATCGAGTACGCCGGCGAAGAGTCCGCGGCCAAGCGCGCCCGGCTGGGCGAGAGCCTGAAGGCCGCCGGCGCCGACGCCGCCGTCATCACCGCGCCGGCCTCCATCGCCTGGCTGTTCAACATTCGCGGCGGCGACGTCATCCGCTCGCCTCTGCCTCTGTCCCAGGCGATCCTCCGCGCCGACGGCACGGCCGTGCTGTTCCTCGACCCCGCGAAGGTGACGCCGGACCTGCCCGCGTGGCTCGGAAATGAGGTCAGCCTGGCCAAGCCCGACGATCTTGCCTCCTCGCTCGTCGGCCTCGCCGGCAAGAGCGTGCTGGTCGATCCGGCCCAGTCATCGGCCTGGTTCTTCGAGACCCTGGAGAGCGCCGGCGCCCGGACGCTGCGGGCCGAAGACCCCTGCGCCCTGCCCCGCGCCGCCAAAAACGCCGTGGAGATCGAGGGAACCCGCCGGGCCCACGCCCGCGACGGCGTGGCGCTCACCCGCTTCCTGCACTGGCTGGCGACCGAAGGGCAGAACAACCCGCCCGACGAGATCACCGCCGTGCGCAAGCTGGAGGGTTTCCGCGAAGAGACCGGCCTGCTGAAGGACCTGTCCTTCGACACCATCGCCGGCGCCGGCCCCAACGGGGCCATCGTCCACTATCGACCCACCGCCCGGCTGAACAAGTCGGCCGAAAAGGGCGCGCTCCTGCTGGTCGATTCCGGCGCCCAGTATCTCGATGGCACTACCGACGTCACCCGCACCGTCGCCATCGGCGAGCCGAGCCGCGAGATGGCCGAGCGCTTCACCCTGGTGCTGAAGGGCCACCTGGCGCTGGCGGCCGTGCGCTTCCCGGCCGGCACCACCGGCTCGGCGCTCGACGTCCTGGCCCGCCAGGCGCTCTGGGCCCACGGCCTCGACTACGACCACGGCACCGGCCACGGCGTCGGCTCCTATCTCGGCGTGCACGAAGGGCCGCAACGGATATCCAAGTCGCCATCGGCCGTGGCGCTCAAGCCCGGCATGATCCTGTCGAACGAGCCCGGCTACTACAAGGAAGGCGGCTACGGCATCCGCATCGAGAACCTGCAGGTCGTCACCGAAGCCGCCCCGATCCCAGGCGGCGAGCGGCCGATGCTGGGCTTCGAGACTCTGACCTTCGCGCCCATCGACCGCCGCCTCGTCGTGCGCGAACTGATGACCGACGGCGAACTGGCGCAGCTCAACGCCTACCACGCGAAAGTCATGGACATCGTCGGCCCGAACGCTCCCGACGACGTCCGCGCGTGGCTGGAACTGGCCTGCGCCCCCATCTAGACCATGATCTAGACCGCAAGCCGGCCCTCGACGACGGTGACGCAGGCCCCGCCGATCGTCACCGCGCCCTCCGGCCCGACGGTGACGTCGACGCGACCAGCCCGGCCCACACGCTGGCCCTGCGCCGCGACATAAGCTCCGCCCTGCGCCGGCAAGAGACCGCGCCGGAATCGATAGACGGCGACGCTACCGTTGCCGCTGCCGCAGACGGGGTCTTCGTTGACGCCGGACGATGGCGCGAAAGAGCGGACCTCGACGCCGTCTGCGCCGGCGCCGGAGACGGTGATCCCGGTCGCGCCGATCCGTCGTTCAAACTGGGCCATCGCGCCATAGTCCGGCTCCAGCCCGACCACGGCGGCCGCGTCCGCCAGTTCAGCGACCAACCAAACCGGCCCGACGTTGACCATCGCCGGCGTCGACCCCGCCAGGATCGGCGCACCGAGCACGGCCTCTAATGTCGCGACATCGGCTTCGGGCAGGCTGGCCATCTCGGCCGGCGGCAGTTCGAACGCCAGGGACCTGTCGCCGACGCTCAATCGCACCAACCCCACGGCGCATTCCTGCACCAGGACGCCGCCACGGGCGCTCGCCCGCCCCGCCTCCAGCGCCGCATGCGCGCTGCCCAACGTCGGATGGCCGGCGAAGGGCAGTTCGTCCACCGGCGTGAATATCCGCACGGCATAGTCCGCCTCCGGCGACGTCGGCGGCAGCAGGAACGTCGTTTCCGACAGGTTCGTCCAACCTGCGATCGCCTGCATCTGCGCGGTCGTCAGCCCCTCCGCGTCCAGCACCACCGCCACCGGATTCCCGAGCAGCGGCGTGCTCGTGAAGACGTCGACGACCTTGTAATTGCGAAACATACCGGGCCAGCTTTCGGCGGAATTGGCGTGGAGGCTCCAGCAAACATGAACCCAGCCTTCTCGCCAATCGCACTCTCGCGCCGCCAAGCCATCCTCATCGGCGGCGCCGCAGCCATGGCGCCGCTCAGCGCCTGCTCCGCTCAGCCGGCGGACCAGGTCACGCCGACGCCTCGCTTAGAAACCCGCGGCCTCGACCCGACGCGTATGGCCGCGACGGTCACAGCCGCCGCCGCCCTGCCGCGGATCCGTTCCCTGCTGGTCCTGCGCCACGGAGAGACCTTGGCCGAGCACCGCTTCAACGGCGACCCGCCTCTGGAGCGGCCCGTGAACATCAAGTCGGCCTCCAAGTCGGTGATGTCCGCCCTGGTCGGCGTCGCCATCGCCAAGGGGGTGCTGACGGGCGCGGACCAGACCGTGCTCTCCGTCCTGTCCGCCGACGCGCCAGCCAATCCGGACCCCCGCCTCGGCCGCCTGACCATCGGCGACCTGCTGTCCATGCGCTCGGGCCTGCAGCGCACGTCCGGCGAATTCTATGGCCGCTGGGTCTCCAGCAAAAACTGGGTGCGCTATGTCCTGGCCCAGCCTTTCGTCGATGAACCCGGCGGGCGGATGATCTATTCCACCGGCAACACCCATCTGCTGTCGGCCATCCTGACGCACGCGTCCAAGCGCAGCAGCCTGGCGCTTGCCCGCGAATGGCTGGGCGGGCCGCTGGAAATCACCATCCCGCCCTGGCCCGCCGATCCGCAAGGCGTCTATTTCGGCGGCAACGACATGCTGCTGTCGCCGCGCGCCCTGGCCCGTTTCGGCGAGCTTTACCGCAACGACGGCCGCGTGGTCGGCGCCCAGGTCATCCCGCGAGACTGGATCGCCGACAGTTGGACGCCGCGCGCCGTCTCACCCTGGAGCGGCAATCAGTACGGCTACGGCTGGTTCATCGCCCAGGTCGGCGAACACCCGGTGCGCTTCGGCTGGGGCTACGGCGGCCAGATGGTCTACGTCGCGCCGAGCCTGGCCCTCACCGTCGTCATGACCTCCGTTTCCACCGCCGCGCGCGAACGCGATCACATCCAGTCGCTCCACCGCCTGCTGTCAGACGGGATTATCCCCGCGGCGGCGCTTGGCGCGACCTAGCCCACCACGCGCATGGGCTGGCCCACCAGGAACGCCGCGATGTTCTCGACCGTGTCCTCGTAGAAGCCGCGCATGGTCTCTTCGGTCACATAGCCAAGATGCGGGGTCAGCAGGACGTTAGGCGCCGTGCGCAGCGGATCATCCACGGGCAGCGGCTCCTCATCAAAGACGTCCAGCGCCGCACGGATCGCGCCGGACCGCAGCGCGGCCAGCAAGGGCGTGGCCTCGACGATCGGTCCGCGCGAGGTGTTCACCAGCAGAGCTCCCGGCTTCATCCGCCCCAGGTCTTCAGCGCCGACCAGGCCCCGGGATCGATCGCTCAGCACCAGGTGGATGCTGAGGATGTCGGACTGGCGAAACAGCTCATCCTTCTCGACGCGCTCGACGCCGACAGCTCGCGCGGCCTCGGCGGCGAGGTTCTGGCTCCAGGCGATCACCCGCATGTCGAACGCCTGCGCCACGCGCGCCACGCCGCGACCCAGGCGGCCGAGCCCCAGCACCCCCAGGGTACGGCCGGCCACCTGCGCGCCGGCGGTTGTCTGCCAGCCGCCCTGCCTCATGCCCTGGGCTTCCTCGACGATGTGGCGCTGGGCGGCCAGGATCATCCCCCAGGCGAGTTCGGTGGTCGCCCCGCCCGTGCCCGGCCGCATGTCTGTGCCGCAAACCGTCACGCCGCGCGCCTTGGCCGCCTCCAAATCCAGCGTGCGATGCCCCCTGCCGGTGATGGCGATCAGTTTCAGGTTCGGCAGGGCGGCGATCAGCTGGGCCGGGAAGGCCATGCGTTCGCGCATGTGGCAGACGATGTCGAAGGGCGCGAGCGCCTGCGCCGCCTCGTCTTCGCTCAGATGGCGATCGAAGACCGAGATCTCATGATCGGCCGACAACCGGGACCAGTCGGCGAACCGTCGGGCCAGCTGCTGATAGTCGTCCAGAATTGCGATCTTCACGCCGATCTCCTCACCCTTCCCTGCCCCGCCTGGACGATCACCGTCTCGCCATCGCGCAGCGTCCGTAAAGGCTGGCCCCGCTCCAGCATGGCCTGGGCGGCGCGCTCGGCGGCCGGGGCTTCCGGATGGTCGGAGCGGTAGTGCGGCACGATGGTGTAGTCGAGTAGCCCCAGGCCCTGCCATACCGGCTCGGCCGCATAGCCTTCTGGCGCGACGGCGGGGTCGTCCATCAGCTCGATGCCCGCAAGGTCCGGCCCGGCGACGACCGCGCCCGCGCTCCAGCCGCCATAGATCAGCGATCCCTCGTCGATCCGGCGGCGGATGATGTCGTCGAGGCCGCTCTGCCGCATCGCGCGACGCAGGAGGAAGGAATTGCCGCCTGTCGCCCAGATCAGCCGCGTGCTCTTCAGATTGGCGAACAGGATCGCGCGACGGCCGAAATAGGTCCGCAGATCAAGTTCGTAGGGCTTCAGCTTGCGCTCACGGAAAGTGGCCAGGACGTCGAACGCCTGATCGGCGTACGCCTGCCGCTCCACGTCAGGAACATGGTCGACGGCGTTGCTGACCACCGCAACCTCAGCGCCCCGCGGCAGGGCCGCCACCAGCTCTTCAAAGCGGTCGCCCATGCGGTGGGAAGACAGATAGAGCTTCATCTAACGGCCGACCCCGTAGGCGCCGCCCCGCGCCTCCGCAGCCTGCCAGGCGGGCCGAGCGTGCATACGGTCGATCCAGGCGTCCAGGTTCGGATAGTCGGCCAGCACGCCCATGCCGCGCGCCGCTTCAGGCACGAAGCTCATCTGGATGTCGGCGCCGGTCAACGCATCGCCGACAAAGAACGCCCGGCCATCCAGAACGTGCTCGATGAAGGACAGGTGATTGGCGATCTCACCGTCGATCCGCGACTTGAGCGGCGCCCCCGCTTCGCCCAGCCGTCCAACATAGAGGTTCAGCATCAGCGGCAGCATGGCGGAGCCCTCGGCGTAATGGAGCCACTGCTGGTAGAGATCGTAATCCGCGCTGGCGACGTCCGGCGCGAGGCGCCCGCCCCCATGCCGGCGGATGATGTGATCGACGATCGCCCCGGACTCGATCAACGTCAGCGGACCGTCCGTGATCACCGGGGACTTGTCCAGCGGATTGACCGCCAGCAACGCCGGCGGCGCAAGACGAGTCTTGGCGTCGCGCTGGTAGACTTGGAGTTCATAGGGCAGCCCCAGCTCCTCCAGCAGCCACAGGATACGCTGGGAGCGGGAATCGTTCAGGTGGTGGACGACGATCATGGGGGTCCTTCGACAGGCGGCGCTTGCCCTCAGCTTAGCGCTCATGCAGGCCAGGATGCTGATGTTTTGCCTTACGCGGTTCGAGGGTCGTGACTGCGCTGGCCACCAATGACGATGTCATGATCGAACAAGCCCACCGATGAGCCAGCTCGCCTCGATGATGATCCTGACGTCCGGCGCGGCCCACGCCGTGGTCAACGCCATCCTGAAGTCGGGCAAGGACAAGATGTCGAGCCGGGCGCTCATCGATGGATCGAGCGCAATCCTTGTCCTGCCGGCGCTATTCTTCCTGCCGCCGCCGCACGGGGCGTGGGGATGGTTGGCCGCGTCATTCGCCATCCATCTCGTCTACCTGATCTGCCTCATCAAGGCCTTCGAAGGCGCCGACATGAGCGCCGCTTATCCGATCATGCGAGGCTCAGCGCCGGTCTTGGCGTCGCTGTTCGCCGTGGTCGTTCTCGGCGAACGCCTGAGCGCCTCGGCGGCGGCTGGCGTCGGTTTGGTCTCGGCTGGCACACTGTTGATCGCCAGCGGCCACCGCACAAACAAGCGGATGCTGCTGTGGGCCTTGGCCACTGGCGCCTCCATCGCGGCCTACACCGTGGTCGACGCTGCAGGAGTCCGCGCGTCGCCGAGCGCGCCCAGCTACATCGCCTGGGTCTTTCTTTCCCTGGGCTTCGGGATTGGCGCGATCTTCGCCATCTGGCGCGGACCAGCGTTCCTCCTGGCTGCACGGGCGGAGTGGAAAGCCGGATTGGCCGCCGGCGCGCTGTCAGTCGTGACCTACGGCCTGGCGCTCTGGGCCTATCGCCTGGATGACGTGCCCCGCCTGGCCGCTCTTCGGGAGACCTCGATCCTCTTCGGACTGCTCATCGCCGTCCTTGTCCTGAAGGAGCGTGCGCCCGTCTTGCGCATCGCAGGCGCCCTCACGATCGCGCTGGGAGCAGCGATCCTTCTGCTCACACCTTGAGGCGTCGTTCCGGCGGGCGCTCCAACCCGTGGGATTATTCGCCCGACGCCGCCGCCCAGACCGCCAGCTGGGCCGCAAAGGCGCGCTGGAACGCCGGCCGCGCTTCGCCGCGGGCGAGGTAGGTCATAAGGTTCGGGTGCGCCTCCAGCAGCCCCGAGCTTTTGGCGCGGAACAGGACGCCGACCATCATCAGGTCGCCGGCGCTGAAGTCGCCGTCCAGCCAGTCGGCCTCGCCCAGGCGGGCCGACAGTTGCTGCAGGGGTTTGCGCGCGCGGGCCAACACCTCCGGCAGACGCGCGTCGAACCAGGGCTTGTCGCGCTCCAGCAGTTTGGCGATCTCGATCTCCACGAACCTCGGCTCCACCGAGTTCAAGGCGGCGAACATCCAAGCGATGGCGCGGGCGCGGGCGTGTTCGTCCGCCGGCAGCAGGCCGCCGTGGATTTCGGCGATCCGCAAGACGATGGCGCCGGATTCGAAGAGGGCCAGGTCGTCCTCCTCATAGGTCGGGATCTGGCCGAAGGGATGCAGCGCCATATGCGCCGGCGCCTTCATCTCGGCGAAGCTCACCAGGCGCACGTCATAGGGCTGGCCCACTTCCTCGAGCGCCCAGCGCACGCGCATGTCACGCGCCATGCCGCGGCCCTTGTCCGGCGATTCCTTGAAGGCGGTGATCGTGGGATTCATCGGCGTCCTCCAGTCAGTCGTCCTCTCAGGACGAATGGGAAGTGCGGCTTGCGACGTGGCCGCGCAACAATTCTAGCCGCCCGCCAGCGCCAGCCATTCGTCCTCGGTGATCACGTCAATGCCGAGGTCCGTCGCCGTCTTCAATTTCGAGCCCGCCCCCGGTCCGGCCACGACCAGGTCGGTCTTCTTCGAGACGGATCCCGAGACCTTCGCGCCGAGCGCCTCGGCCTGGGCCTTGGCTTCGTCGCGGGTCATCTTCTCGAGGGCCCCGGTGAAGACGATCGTCTTGCCGGCGACGGCGGTGTCGCTCTTCGGCCGTTCGGCCGGGATGACGGAAAGCTCGGCCAGCAAGCTGTCGACCAGCACACGGTTATGATCCTCGCCGAAGAACTCGGCGATCATCCGCGCGGCGACCACGCCCACGGCGTCCACAGAAGCGACCTCGATAAAGGCGTCGCCGGGCGTTTCTGCAGCGCCCTGTTTCGCCGCCGTTTCAAACGTCGCCCAGTCGCTGAACCGCACCACCAGCGCCGCGCGGGCGCGGCTGTTCAGCTTGGGAATCGCCAAGCGCAGGTGGGACTCAAAACTGATGTCCTGCGGCGCCAGGATCGTCTGGCCGCTGCGGGCGAACTCCAGCACCGCCGAGACCGCCGTTGGCCCGAGCCCCTCGAGGTTGGAAAGCTCCGCATAGACCGGGCCCGCCATCTGCTCGGCGGCCGCCTTCGCCGTCTCGACGAAGCGCTCGACCGTTTCGAAATGACGGGCGAGTGCGAGCGACGTCGTCTCGCCCACGTGACGGACGCCTAAGCCGTAGATGAACCGGTCCAGCGCGATGTTGCGGCGGGTCTCGATGCTCTCCAGCAGGTTGCCGACGCTCGTCTCCCCGAAACGGTCGAGTTGCAGCATCGCTTCGCGATGCTCGTGCAGGCGAAAAATGTCGGCCGGTGAGGCAAGCCAGCCCTGCTCAGTGAACAGCGTCAGCTGCTTTTCGCCTAGTCCTTCGATATCGAACGCCCTTCGCGAGACAAAGTGGCGCAGATGCGCCAGCCGCTGGAACGGGCAGGCGAATTCGCCGGAACAACGCCGCACCACCGTCGCCGCGCCGGCCGCCGTCGTCTCGCGCTCCAAGGGTGTGTGCAGCGGACAGGGGCAGTGGGTCGGGAAAGCGAAGGGCTCAGCCTCGGCTGGCCGCTCGTCTAGAACAACGCTGACAATCTGCGGAATAACGTCGCCGGCGCGTTGCAGGATTACTGTGTCGCCGACGCGGATGTCCTTGCGAGCGATCTCGTCGGCGTTGTGCAGGGTGGCGTTGACCACCACAACCCCGCCCACCGTCACCGGATGCAGCCGCGCCACCGGCGTCACCGCCCCCGTGCGGCCGACCTGGATGTCGATCGCCTCCAGGACCGTGCGGGCCTGCTGGGCCGGGAACTTGCGCGCGATCGCCCAACGCGGCGTGCGGGTCACGAACCCGAGACGATGCTGCCAGTCCAGCCGGTCGACCTTGTAGACGACGCCATCGATATCGTAGGCGAGCTTGGGCCGGACGGCCTCCATGGCCGCATAGGCCGTCAGCAGCCCATCGGCGTTCTCGACCCGGCGGCTCTGCGGCGTCGTCGCAAAGCCCCAGGTCTTCAGCGCCTGCAACGCGTCCCACTGGCTCCTGGCGAAGGGCGCGCTCATGGCCCCCCAGGCGTAGGCGAAGAAGGCGAGCGGCCGCTGAGCCGTAATCTTCGAATCGATCTGGCGCAGCGACCCGGCCGCAGCGTTGCGCGGGTTGGCGTAAGTCTTCTGGCCGGCTTCCGTCGCCGCGGCGTTCAGCGCCAGAAACCCCTCATGGCTCAAGTAGATCTCGCCACGGATCTCGATGACCTCGGGCCAGCCCTCGCCGCTCAGACGCTTGGGAATGTCGCCGATCGTGCGGACATTGGCCGTCACGTCTTCGCCGACCCGGCCATCGCCGCGCGTCGCGGCCTGGACCAGCACGCCCCTTTCGTAGCGGATCGAACAGCTGAGGCCATCGATCTTCGGCTCGGCGGTATAGCTGACCGTCTCATCGGCGCTCAGACGCAGGAACCGACGGACGCGCGTATCGAACTCGACCGCCTCTTCGTCGGCGAACGCATTGTCGAGACTGAGCATGGGCGCACCATGCTCGACCGGGGCGAACTTCTCGGAGCGCTGTGCGCCGACCCGGAGAGACGGCGAATTCTCGGGCGTCAGGTGCGGGAACCGCGCCTCCAGGGCGAAGGCGCGGATTTTCAGCGCATCATAATCCGCGTCCGAAATCGTCGGCGCGTCCTCGCCATGATAGCGCAGGTCGTGGGCGGCGAGTTCATCGGCCAGGCGCACCAGCTCCTCGGCCGCATCGGCCTCGCTGATCTTGTCGACGGGCGTCTCAGGCATCCATGAGGGCCCTGGCGGCGGCGCGGGCGGCGTCAGTGATCTGCGCGCCGGCCAGCATGCGGGCGATCTCCTCTTCGCGCTCGGCGGGATCGAGGGTCTCCACGGCGGTTCGCGTGCGCTCGCCGTCGCCGGCCTTGGAGATCCGCCAGTGCGCTTCGGCCCGCGCGGCGACCTGCGGCGAATGGGTGACGACCAGCACCTGGGCGTCCTTCGCCAGGCGCTTCAACCGCAAGCCCACGGCGTCGGCCACAGCGCCGCCCACGCCCTGATCGACTTCATCGAAAATCATCAACGGCTGCGGCCCGCCGCTGCGCCCCGCCAACGCCGCCTTCAGCGCCAGCGCGAAGCGCGCCAGTTCGCCCCCTGACGCGATCGCGCCCAGATCGCCGAACGGCGCGCCTGGATTGGTGGCGATTTCAAAGGCCACCCGATCGGCGCCGGCTGGGCCGATACGGCTCTCGTCGAGCCTGTGGACCGCGACGTGGAACCTCGCCTTATCGAGTTTCAACGGCGCCAGTTCCGCCATCACCGCCGCGGACAGCCGCTCGCCCGCCGCAATCCGGCCTGCAGTCAGCTTCGCAGCGCTCGCGCGGTAGGCCTCGGCGGCCTGCCCGGCGACCGCGTGAGCGGCCTTCAGGTCGTCATCGGCGGTCTCAACGGCGCGCAACCGCTCGGCGAACCGGACCCGCAACATCGGCAACTCCTCGACGCTGACGGTCAGCTTCCGCGCCAGCGCGCGCAAAGCAAACAGCCGCTCCTCGGCCTTTTCCAGCCGATCCGGTTCAAATTCGAAAGCCTCGGCCGCCGTATCCAGGGCGGCCTCGGCCTCCTGCGCCTCGATCAGCACGCGATCCAGAGACTCGGTCGCCGCGCTCAGCCGTGTCGCGGTCGCGCCCGCCGCGGCCGCGCCGGCGGTAATAGCCCGTTCCCGCGCACGCTCCACCGCTCGCACGGCGCCGGCGACCTTGGCGGACAGGCCGTCGAAAGCCTCACGGGCCTGAGCGATGTCGGCCAGCGCCTTCTCCGCCGCGCCCAGGATGGCGCGTTCCTCGGCCAGCTCAGTCTCTTCGCCGGCGCGCGGCTCCAGGCGATCAAGCTCCGCCAGACGCTGGGTCAGTTCCTCTGTCTCGGCGGCCGAGCGCGTGGCTTCAGTCTCCAGCGCCTCGACCCGTTCACGCGCCTCTCGCCAGAGCTTCCACGCCCGCCCCGTCTCAGCAACGGCGTCGCCGAGCCCGCCAAAGGCGTCCAGCAGGCCACGATGCGTGCGCGCGTCCAAGAGGCCCACCGTCTCGTGCTGGCCGTGGACTTCCAGCAGAAGGTCGGCGACCTCCTTCAGGACGCCTACGCCGGTCGCCTGGTCGTTGATAAAGGCGCGGCTCCGGCCATCGGCGCTCAGCGTCCTGCGCAGCATCAGGTCTTCGTCCCGGGCGTAGCTCAATCCCTTGTCGTCGAGGAGCTCCCAGACCGGGTGATCGGCGGCGGGCGCAAAGACCGCCTGGGCGGCGGCCTGGGCGGCGCCGCGACGCACGAGGCCAGCGTCGGCCCGCGCGCCGGTCGCCAGGCCCAAGGCGTCAAGGATGATAGACTTGCCCGCCCCGGTCTCGCCGGTAAGCGCGGTCAGCCCCGGCCCGATCGACAGGTCCAGGGACTCGATAAGCACCACGTCGCGGATCCAGAGGCCGATCAGCATGGTTCGCAAGATCGCCTGGAATCACCCGGTTCGGAAGTTGTTTCGGAAATGTTCCGAGGGGTCAGGACGCCGCGGGCGGCTTCACCGTCGTGGTCTTGTTCTTGATGAAGGGAATCCGTAGCAGCCCGCGCTTGCCCCGGTTGGTCGGCTCGACCTGCGGTCGCAGACCCTTGTCGGTCATGAGCTGGTAGGCTTGTCCGTACCAGTAATCGCCGGGATAGTTATAGCCGAGCACGGCGGCGTTCTTGTTCGCCTCGTCGAGCAGGCCAATCGTCAGATAGGCTTCGACCAGCCGGTAGAGCGCTTCAGGCGCATGGCTCGTCGTCTGGAATCGATCGACGACAGTGCGGAAGCGGCCGATGGCGGCGAGGGTGTCGGACTGGCGCAGGTACCAGCGGCCAATGGTCATTTCCTTGCCCGCCAGCTGGTCATTGACCATGTCCAGCTTCAGCCGCGCGTCGAGGGCGTATTCAGTGTTGGGATAGCGCTGAATCACATCGCGCAGATTGGCCATCGCCTGGCCGGTGGAGGCCTGGTCACGGCCCACATCGACGATCTGCTCGAAGTAGCACACGGCCTTCAGATAGTGCGCATAGGCCGCCGTCGGGTTGCCCGGATAGAGCGAGATGAACCGGTCAGCGTCGGCGATCGCCTCGGGGTAGTCGTTGGACTCGTAGTGGGCGAAGGCCTGCATCAGGATCGAGCGGCGCGACCATTCCGAATAGGGGTGCTGGCGTTCCACTTCCTGGAAATAGTTGACCGCCTGGGCCCATTGCCGGCGGTCCATCCGGTCTGCGCCGGCGGCGTAGAGCAGCTCCACCGGGCGCTCTTCATAGACCAGGGTCGGCTTCTTCTTGCCGGCGCAGGCGCCGAGCGTCAGGGCCATCGCGGAGACCGCGCAGAGCATCAGAACCGAGGCACGACCAGGTGTGGAACTGGGACCGAAATTGCGCAGGAACAACCTTCACCTCAAGTCTTACGCGCCCCCGCGCGAGACTCCGCTTCTACACCACCGACTGTGGCGCGCAAACGGCGACACCGCCGGATCCGTGAGCCAATCAGACGGCGACCGCGAGGTCCTGAACGAAGGTCCGCAGGCGCCAGGCGTCTGGCCGGGCCAAGAGCGCGCGCACCAGGGCGTTATTCAGGCCGTGTCCCGCCCGCACGCCCTCGAAGCGGCCGATCATCGGGAAGCCCAGGACGTAGAGGTCGCCAATGGCGTCAAGCGCCTTGTGGCGCACGAACTCGTCAGGCCGACGAAGGCCCTCGGGATTGAGAATGGCGTCGCCGTCGATCACCACAGCGTTGTCTAAACCGCCACCGCGCGCCAGGCCCAGGGCGCGCAGGGCCTCGACTTCATGCAGGAAGCCGAAGGTTCGGCAATCGGCCAGCTCGTCGCGGAACGCCCGCTCGTCCATCGCCAAATCGACGCGTTGGCGGCCGATGGCCGCCGTCGGGAAGTCGATCTCGAAGGCGACCTCGAAGCCGGCGGCGGTCGACAGCGAAGCGCGCTTGTCACCGTCGACGACTTCGACCGTCTGAAGGATTTCAATGAAGCGGCGCGGCGCGGCCTGAGCACGCTTTCCGGCGGCGTCGAGAACAGCGACGAAAGCCGCCGAGGAGCCGTCCATGATCGGCATTTCCGGCCCGTCGACCTCGACGATGGCGTTGTCGATCCCCAGCATGACGAGCGCGGCCATCAGGTGCTCGATCGTGGCGAGCGTCACCCCGGCCTGCCCCTCGATCACTGTGCCGAGTTGCGTACGGCACACCGCTTCGCCGCTGACAGCGATCTGGTTAGGGCGGTCAGTGATATCAGAGCGCACAAACACCACCCCGGTGTCGGCCGCCGCCGGGCGCACCGTCACCCGGGCCTGCGCGCCCGTATGGACGCCAACGCCGGCGAAACTCGCGGCGGACCTGACCGTGTGCTGGAAGACCTGCATTGCGCGCTCAACCTCCGCCACGTCGAAATCCCGCGCGACGCCTCAGCGCCGCTCAACCGAAGAGCGCCCCACCTCCTGATAGCTGCGCCGCAGAGACACGACAAAGCACATGCTGTTTCGCAATGTTTCGAACGCTAGGTATTGTTTTATAACGCCTTTGTCTCACCCAAAAGAAACGCCCTCCCGCAGGGCGGAAGGGCGTCTCGATGACCTCGCCCCCGCGAGGTCGCACAGTCTCGAAGACTAGTTGGCCAGCCGGCGCAGGAACGACGGGATTTCCAGGTCCTCGGTGATCTCGGCCTGGGTTTCCGGTTGGACCAGCTGCGCGGCCTGCGGACCGCCGCGCTGAGCGGTCGCAAGCGGCGCGGGCTGAGCCGGAGGCGGCGTCGGCGCCGCGCGGGCCGCCGGCGGCGCGTCGTAGCGCGGACGGCCGCCGAACAGGCTGAGGAAGCCCGAACGCTGACGGCGCTGGTCGTAGGCTGGCTCGGCGAAGAGCGGCTGATCGCCCGCCTCTTCGACGGCGGGGTCAACGATGCGAGCCAGTTCCGGCTCCGGCGCGGCGGCGAGAGGCGCCGCTTCAGGCGCGGAGAAGAAGTCAGCCTGCTCTTCCTGATAGGCGTGCGGCGCAGAAGCGGCGACCGCCCCGGCGACCGGCTCAAATGAGCGGGTCTCGGCGCGGAGCGGCGGCGCTGTCAGCGGCCGGCGTTCAATCTTGGGTTCGATGGCGGCGATCGAGGCCCCGTCCATGCCCGTGGCGACCACCGACACGCGGATCTTGCCTTCCAGCGTCGGATCGAAAGCCGCGCCGAAGATAATGTTAGCCTCGGCGTCGACTTGGTCGGAGATGGCGTTGGCCGCCTCGTCGACTTCCAGCAGGGTCATGTCCGGACCGCCGGTGACATTGATCAGAACCGCCTTGGCGCCCTTCAGCGAAACCTCGTCCAGCAGCGGATTGGCGATCGCGTTCTGCGCGGCGAGAAGCGCGCGGTCTTCGCCTGTGCCCTCGCCTGTGCCCATCATCGCCTTGCCCATCTCGGTCATGACCGTGCGGACGTCTGCGAAGTCGAGGTTGATCAGACCCGGCAGC
Organism: Phenylobacterium immobile (ATCC 35973); assembly: GCF_001375595.1. Taxonomy (NCBI): domain Bacteria; kingdom Pseudomonadati; phylum Pseudomonadota; class Alphaproteobacteria; order Caulobacterales; family Caulobacteraceae; genus Phenylobacterium; species Phenylobacterium immobile. The sequence goes on from NZ_CVJQ01000001.1 coordinate 2,297,582, forward strand.
ACCATCAGGTCGGTGATCGAGCGGACACCCGAGTGCAGCACCTGGTCCGCCATGCCGAAGGCTTCTGCGAACGTGGTCTTCTCGTTGGCGATGCGGAACAGGTTCTGGTTGGGGATGACGATAAGGGTATCGACATACCGCTGCATCTCGCCGATGCCGGCGTCGGCCAGGCGCATCCGGTGACGGCCTTCAAAGTGGAAGGGCTTGGTGACGACGCCTACCGTCAGAATGCCGCGTTCGCGCGCGCACTTGGCGATGATCGGGGCTGCGCCCGTCCCAGTGCCGCCGCCCATCCCGGCGGTGATGAAGACCATGTGGGCGCCGTCGAGGTGCTCGCCGATCTCCGGGATCGACTCCTCGGCCGCGCTCATGCCGACTTCCGGGTGAGCGCCGGCGCCGAGACCTTGCGTCACCTCCACGCCAAGTTGGATGCGGCGGTCCGTCTTGGAGAACGCCAGTTGCTGGGCGTCGGTGTTGGCGACGACGAACTCGACGCCTTCGAGGCCGGCCTCGATCATATTATTGACCGCGTTGCCGCCTGCTCCGCCGACGCCGAACACGACGATCCGGGGTTTCAGTTCCGTAGCGCGCGGCGCTGTAAGTGAAATCGCCATGGGACCCCTGCGTCCTCCGTCAAACCTGCCGGGCGCCTTCCAAACAACCTGGTGGCGACCCCATCGACGGGATGACCGATTAAGAGGCTGTTACCGTTAAGCGCGAGTTAACCGCATACGCTGAGTCGTTGAGTCGGGGAGAGGTCGCAGGGGACAAAAAGCCCCTCCCCGCCAAGCGTTTGTGGAAAACTCTACAGCCCAGCTTTCAGAGCCCGAGGGCGGTCTTCACGGCGCGCCAGTCGACCAGCTTGAAATTCTGCCGCTGCGGTCCGCCATCCTCGTCGTCCTGCATCACCACCAGGCCTTCGGGGAAGGCGCCGACCGGTCCGCCCAGGGCCGCAACCCCATCGGTGCCGGTCACCCCGTCGAACCCACCCGTTGTCACGGGGCTGAATCGGCCGCGGTACGCGGGTTCAGCCCCATCGACCTTGTAGACCGCAAACGCGCTGTCGCCCTGGCTGGAGACGATCAGCCATGCGCCCGTCGCGTCCTCCAGCAGCGCGAGGCCTTCGACGTCCGGCTTGAGGGCCGCAGAAGGCGCCGCCGCGACGATCATCCCCGGCGTCGCGGTCGCGCCCATGTCGAAACGCCAGACGCCCTTGGCCTCTTCGCCGAGGTAGAGCCGGCCGCGGGCGTCGTCGACGACGCAGCCTTCCGGCTGACTGGGCACGCTGAAACGACGCTCCTCGGTCACCACCGGCTGTCCATCCGCGCCGGCCGCGACGCTGATCTGGCGGATCTGTCCGTCGGTCCCGTTGACGATGACCACAAAGGTCTCCCCACGCCTACCGACGCATAGGCCGTAGGGCTCGGCGAGATCCAGCTTGGCCAAGCCCCAGGGCTCGAGCTTGAGGGTCGCCGGATCAAGGAGCAGCAACACGGCGCCCATCTTCTCCCGGTCAGACGCCGCGACCAGCACCTTCACGCCAGACGGGGTTGGGAAGCCGCCGCGCAGGTCGACGTTGTTAGGCAGGCCGCCCGGCACATACTGGGTCTGCCGACCCGCCAGATCATAGACGTAGAGCCCAGCCTTCTTGTCGGTGCCGATGATCACGCCGCGGGTCGTATCGGCCGGATCAGCCCAGATTGCTGGATCGTCGGCGGCGTCGAGCAGGCCCGTGCCGACCGGCGGGGTCTCCGCGGCGATGGCGACCGGCGTTCCCGCCCCCACCGTCATGCCCCGGGAATCCGACATCAGTTCAGGATCAGCTGTCACACAACCGCAAAGAATAGTGGCGGTCGCGCCAAGTGAAATAAAAGTGTCGCAAAACCTACGAATAAACATCACTGGCCCCGATCCGTATAGAACTCTTATGCCCAGCCCGAATACGGGGGCTCCGTGGCGTACGTCAACCGCCCCTGTTGTGGATAGACTGGGGGACAACCTATGAAGAAGGCCGCCTTGCTCGCCTGTGTTGCGTTGATGCCGTTCATGGCCGCCGCGCCGGCCATGGCAGATGATGACGCGCGCGACGTCGAAGAACTGATCGTCACCGGTGAGATCAAGTTCCGGAACCGCGAAGAGAGCGCGGCGCCGGTGCTGTCCTACGACCTTGACTACTTCCAGCGCTTCGAGCCGCTGACCGCCGGCGACGCCCTGAAGCGCGTGCCGTCCGTCACCTTCCTGTCCGACGTCCTTGAAAGCGACGGGGCCCGGATGCGCGGCCTCGATCCGGGCTACACCCAGATCCTGATCAACGGCGAACGGGTGCCTGGCGCCGGCGCCGACCGCTCGTTCTTCGTCGACCGCATACCCGCCGAGTTGATCGAGCGCGTCGAGATCGTCCGCGCGCCTTCGGCCAACCGGTCGGGCGACGCCGTGGCCGGGGCCATCAACATCGTTCTGCGTGACGCCTTGGCCATCGAGGGCGGCTACCTTCGGGCCGGCGGCATCCTGCTCAGCGACGACAAGGTCAAGCCGACCGTCGCCGGCGTCTGGGGCGGCCAGCTGGGTGCGGGCCGGCTACTGGTCGGCGCCTCGGTCCAGGGCCGCCGCAACCCCAAGTCCAAGACCAGCTGGCGCTATGACGAGCCGGGCGCGGACATCGACGACATCGAGATCCAGGACGACGTGCGCAACGGCACGGACTACTCCGCCAATGCGTCCTACGTGACGCCGCTGGGCGACGCCGCCGAACTGCGCCTCTCTGGTGTCTTCGTGCGCACCGACCGCACCCAGTTCGAGACCTCGACCGAATATGACGAAGGCGTGCTGGAGCCCGGCCGGATCAAGACGACAAACGTCAATCCGCTCGACATCCTGACCGACAACTACAGCCTCGACGGCCGGATCAAGGCCCAGATGCTGGGCGGCGAGACGACCTTCAAGCTTTCCTATGCGGCGATCAACGACCGCCAGGACGAGTACGAGGATGAGACGACCTACGACGACGACAAGAAGCCCTATCCCGAGGATGACGTCTTCGAAAGCACCAAGGCGCGCACGCGCCTGAAGGACCAGGAATGGGCCGGCGCCCTGCAGCACAAGCTGAACCTCAGCGACCGCGGCTTCGACGGCGCGACCCTGGAGTTCGGCGTGCAGGCCGTCGACAAGACCCGCAACAACGATGTCTCCGAGACCGAGACCGAGGTCGAGATCGACGATGCGCCCAAGCCCAGGCCGCAGATTCCCGGCGCCTATGATCCCTTCGAAGCGGTCCCCGGGGGTCTGAACCGCATCAAGGAACGCCGCATCGACCCCTACGTCATGCTCTCGGGCGCCCAGGGCCCGATCAAGTGGGAAGCCGGCCTGCGCTACGAGACCACCAAGGTCACGGTCACCGACGAGACCGCCGATGACGACGATCTGCGGGAGACCCGGACCAGCTACCAGTTCCTGCTGCCCTCGGTGAACGTGAAGATCGCGCTCTCCGAAGCCGACCGGATCACCGCCTCGGTCGCCCGCACCGTACGCCGGCCGAACTTCAACTTCCTGTCGCCGGCGCTGCTGGAGGGCGAATATGGCGACAACGACTTCCTGGGCGATCCGAGCCTGAAGCCGGAAAGCGCCTGGGGCGGCGACGTCGGCTTCGAGCACCGCATCGGCCGCCGCGGCGTCGCTGGCGTCAACGTCTTCTACCGTCGCGTCTCGAACCTCATCGAACTGGTCAACACCGGCGCCTACTCCGACGAGGCGCAGGGCAATTACGACGACGCGATCGAGGACGGCGACAGCCCGCAAGACGCCGCCGGCGAGTTGACGTCGTTCGTGCTCACCGCCGCCAACGTCGGCAAGGCCGAGGTCTATGGCGTCGAATTCGACCTCTCGACGCCGCTGACCTTCGTGGGCCTGCCGGACACCGGCGTGTTCTTCAACTACTCGATCCTCGACTCCAAGGTCTCCGACGCCTTTGGCGGCCGCCGCTTCAACGACCAGGCCAAGTACGTCCTGAACGTTGGCTTCATCCAGGACGTGCGGCCCTGGAACGCCGCCTTCGGCGCGACCTTCCGCAAGCAGGGCGCATCCTTCGGCCGGATCGTCGGCGAGGAGGTCACCACCACCTACGGCGCCGACCTGGAGGTCTTCCTCGAGAAGCGCTTCGGGGACAGCATGGTGGTCCGTCTCATCGGCTCTAACCTGCTCGACAGCGCCAAGCGCGAAACTTTCAATAAGTTCAACACCATCGAAGACCAGATGGACCGCAGCTTCGACGAGTATGAGCTCGAACGGGAAACCGCGGGTCCCGTCTTCCAGCTGGTGGTGCGCAAAACCTTCTAGCCGGTGCGGACGGCCGACGACTAGGCGACCGCGCGCGCCAACTTGTCGGCCAGTTCGCGACGCTTGAAGGGCTTGTGGATGATGTGGTCCTCCGGCGTCTCCGCCAGGGCCTCTACATGCACATAGCCGGTGGCGAAGAGGATCGGCAGGCCCGGCCGCCGGCGCGCCAGTTCCCGGGCCAGATCGCCGCCGTTCATGCCGGGCATGGCGTAGTCGAGGATCACCGCCTCGATGTCGCTGCGCGCCTCGAAGGTCTCCAGCGCCGCGCGGCCGCTCTCGGCGTCCAGGGCGATGTAGCCCAGGTCATTGAGGATTCCGGTGGTCACTTCACGCACCGCGTCGTCATCGTCGACCACGAGGATCACCACGTCGGCGCGGGGCGCGGCCGGCGGTTCGGCGTCTGCGACCCCGCGCTCGATCGGCGCGCTCTGCGCCCGCGGCAGATAGACGTGAATCGCGGTGCCGCGGCCGAGGGCGGTGTCTATCGTCACGCCGCCGCCGGATTGCTGGGCGACGCCGAACACCTGGCTGAGGCCAAGGCCCGAGCCCTTGCCTACATCCTTGGTGGTGAAAAAGGGTTCGAAGGCGCGGGCCAGGACGTCGGGCGTCATACCTGAGCCATCGTCGGAGACCGAGACCATCACATGCTCGCCGGCAGGGGGCTGCCCAGGCAGGAGCGGCTCGCCCATCAGCACATTGGCCGTGGCGATGCGCAGGGTCCCGCCGACCTCCATGGCGTCACGGGCGTTGATCGCCAGGTTCAGGATGACGAGTTCGATTTGCGTCGGGTCGATCATCGCCGGCCAAAGGCCCGCCTGCAGGTCCGGTTCGAGGATGCGGACGCTGCCGCCCATGGTCGAATGCAGCAGATCGCCCATGCTGCGCACCGTTACGTTCAGGTCCACGGGCCGCGGTTCGAGCTTCTGGCGTCGGGAAAAGGCGAGCATCTGCGCGGTCAGAGAAGCGCCGCGCCTTGACGCTTCCGCCATCATGTCGAGACGCCGCGCCACCGCGGGCTCGTCCAACCGCTTCTGCAGCTGCTCGATGTTGCCGGTGATCACGGTCAGCAGGTTGTTGAAATCGTGGGCCACGCCGGAGGTCAGCTGGCCCACGGCCTCCAGCCGCTGCGCCTGACGAAGCGCGGTTTCGACCCGCTCACGCTCGGCGATCTGCGCCGCCAGCTGGCGGTTCGCCGATTCCAGCTCGGCCGTCCGCTCGACGACCCGGCGTTCCAGCAGCGCCTCGGCCCGACGGATCTCCTCGATCCGCTCGCGCGCCTCGTACTGCCGCCCCCTGCCGCGCAGGGCGGTGCGGACCGAACTGACCAGGGTGGTCGGATGGAACGGCCGCTCCAGGAAACTAACATTACCCAGGGTCGCCGCGAGGCGCTGGGCGAAGGGATTGCGCTCCACGCTGCCGCCGCGCTGAGTCAGGATCAGGAACGGAAAATCCGACCACGACGCCTGGTCGGCGATCCATTTGGAAACTGGACTGAGATCGGCTGACCGCAGGACGTCGTCGACGATGATCGCCACGCCGGCCCCGGCGTCCAGATGCGCCAGCAGATCGGCCAGCCCGCGGCAGACGATCGGCGCGACCCCGGCCTCGGCGAGGATGGCCGCCGCGATCGCGGAGTCGCGCCCGGTCGGGGCCAGGATCAGGGCGCGTTCCGAGAGCGAGCCGCCGCCGCTCAAGCGGAAGGCTCGCCGAGGAGCCCGCTGCCGCGGCCGACAAAGTTCGGCACGCCGCGCAGCACGCCTTGGAACTGCACAAGCGGCTCGCCCAGGGTCAGTCCGCTGTCGCCGATGTTGAACTCGCGGATGGTCTTCTCGTGCTCGCCGGACCGCTTCTTGATCACGGAGACCGCCCGGCGAACATTGCCGAGGGCCTCGAAGTAACGCAGCAGGATGACGGTGTCGGCGAGGTAGGTGACATCGATGGGCGCCTTCATTTCGCCGACCAGACCGTGCTGGGCGACGGTCAGGAAGGTCGAGGCGCCCTGCCGGTTCAGGTACTGCAGCAGTTCGTGGATGTGCAGGACGAGGAACTGCTCCTGCGGCATGGCCGCCTGGTAGCCGTTGAGGCTGTCGATCATCACCGTCTGGATCTTCTGTTCCCCGACGCAGGCGCGCACGCGGCTGGCGAACTCGCCCGGTGAAAGTTCGGCCGCGTCGATCTGCTCGATGATGAGGTCGCCGCCCGCCTGCATCGCCCGCAGATCGAAACCCAGGCCCAACATCCGGTCGTAGAGCAGCCCCAGTTCCTCGTCGAAGATGAACAGCGCGGCCTTTTCGCCGCGACGCACGGCGGCTACCGCAAAGGCGATGGCGAACAGCGATTTACCCGTGCCCGCCGGGCCGAGGATCAGGGCGCTGGAGCCGCGCTCGATGCCGCCGCCCAGCAAGGCGTCAAGCTCGGTCACCCCGCTGGAGACCGGCGTGCGGAGGAAGCTCGAACGGTGCTCTGACGCGACGATGCGCGGATAGACCTCCAGCCCGCCGGTCTTGATCGTGAAGTCGTGATAGCCGCCGCGGAACCGGCGCCCACGATATTTGATCACCCGCACGCGCCGGCGCTCGGCGCCATATTCCGGGGCCAGCTCCTGAAGCTCAATCACCCCGTGGGCGACGCTGTGGACCGTCTTGTCGTTCACGTCCGTGGTCTGGTCGTCGAGCAGGATGACGGTGGCGCCATGCTTGGCGAAGTAGTGCTTCAGGGCCAGGACCTGGCGCCGGTAGCGCAACGAACTCTGCGCCAGCAGCCGGATTTCCGAGAGGCTGTCGATGACCACCCGGCGCGGTCGCTTCGCCTCGACGGACTCGAAGATCAGCCGCGTGGTTTCGCCGAGTTCGAGGTCTGAGGAATAGAGCAGACTCTGTTGTTGCTGCTCGTCGAGCAGACTCTCGGGCGGCACGAGTTCGAAGATGTCGACGCCGTCCAGGGACCACCCATGGGAACGCGCCGTCGCGCGCAGTTCATCCTCGGTCTCCGACAGGGTGACATAGAGCGCCGGTTCGCCAAGACGCGCCCCTTCCAGCAGGAAACTCATGGCCGCCGTGGTCTTGCCTGTGCCTGGAGCGCCTTCCAGCAGATAGACCCGATCGCGCTCCAATCCTCCGGCCAGGATATCGTCCAGGCCTTCGATGCCGAATCCGGCCTGCTGAGTGGTCGCTTGTCCCTGGTCGGCCATGGTCATCCACGCGTTTTGAGCTGGGCCATAAACGCCAACCGCAGGCTTTGGTTACATGCGACCCGCACCGCCGACAGGTCAGGCATAGGTCACAACGAACTCTGGAACCCGACCCGGGATCGATTCTGCGCTTGTGCGATGGCTCAGCTTGACGACCATGGCGCCAGCCTCGCTGCGGAGTCCTGTCCGATGACCCTCTACCTCCTTGCCCTCGCCATGGGCGTCATCGCGGGACTGCGCGCGATGACGGCGCCGGCCGCCGTCAGTTGGGCCGCCTACCTGGGCGTCCTCCCCCTGGCGGGGACGCCGCTGAGCTTTCTGGGGGCGCTGCCGAGCGTCATCATCTTCAGTCTCCTGGCCGTCGCCGAACTCGTCAGCGACCAGTCGCCGAAGACACCGAGTCGGAAGGTCCCGCCGCAGTTCATCACCCGGATCGTTACGGGCGCGCTCAGCGGCGCGGCCTTCGGCGTGGTCGCCGGATCGCTCGCCTTCGGCCTCGCCGCCGGAGTGGTGGGCGCGGTGATCGGCACGCTGGGCGGCGCAGAGATCCGCGGACGCCTGACGCGGGCCTTTGGCCGCGACCTGCCCGCCGGTCTCCTGGAGGACGTCGTCGCCGTCGGCGGCGCAGCGCTGATCATCCTGCTGGCCCGATGAGCGCGGCTTCCGAAGTCTTCGACGCGATCATCGTCGGCGCGGGTCAGGCCGGCCCGCCCCTCGCTCAGCGTCTGTGCGCCGCCGGAATGCGCGTTGCGCTGATCGAGCGCGGCCGGTTCGGCGGCACCTGCGTCAACACCGGCTGCATGCCCACCAAGGCGCTGATCGCCTCGGCCCACGCCGCCCACATCGCCCGCCGCGCGGCCGACTTCGGCGTGCGCCTGTCCGGCGAGGTCGGCGTCGACCTGGCCGCGGTGATGGCCCGCAAAGACGCTATCGTGGCGCGCGCCGCGAGTGGCGTGGAGCAATCGCTGCGCGCGCTTGAAGGCTGCACGGTGTTGACCGGCCAGGCTAGCTTCGAGGGCCCGAAGACTTTGCGCGTCGGCGATGCGACGCTAAGCGCCGAGCAGATCTTCCTGAATGTTGGCGGCCGCGCCCTCGTGCCCGACATGCCGGGCGTGAGCGACGTTCCCGTGCTCAACAACAGCAGCATCATGGCCCTGGCCGAAACGCCCCGGCATCTGGTGGTGGTCGGCGGCAGCTACGTCGGACTGGAATTCGCCCAGATGTTCCGGCGCTTCGGCGCCGAGGTCACGGTCGTGGAAAAGGGCCCGCGGGTCATCGGCCGGGAGGACGAGGAGATCTCGGCCGCCGTCCAGGCCGCACTCGAAGCCGACGGCGTCGTCTTCCGCACCCATGCCGAGTGCATCCGGTTTGCGCCCCATGCCGATGGCGTGGCGGTCGGCGTCGATTGCCGCGAGGGCGCGCCCGAGGTGGTCGGCAGCCACGTCCTGCTGGCCGTGGGCCGCCGGCCGAACACCGACGACCTGAACCTGGAAGCGGCGGGAATCGCCGTGGACGGCCGCGGCTACATCCAGGTCAACGACCGGCTGGAGGCCAGCGCGGCCGGGATCTGGGCGCTCGGCGACTGCAACGGCCGCGGCGCCTTCACCCACACCGCCTACAACGACTTCGAGATCGTCGCGGCCAATCTCCTGGACGGGGCCGACCGCAAGGTCACCGACCGGATCGAGACCTACGCCCTGTTCACCGACCCGCCCCTGGGCCGCGTCGGCCTGAGCGAGGCCCAGGCCCGCGCGGCCGGCTGCGCCGTCTCCGTGGCGACGCGGCCCATGACGCGGGTCGGCCGGGCCATCGAAAAGGGCGAGACCCAGGGCCTCATGAAACTCGTCGCCGACCAGACCACCGGAACGATCCTGGGCGCGGCGATCCTCGGCGTCGGCGGCGACGAGGCGATCCACGCTATCGTCGACCTGATGGCCGCTGGCGCGACGGCGGAGCGGCTGGCCCAGACGGTGCACATCCATCCAACGGTCGCGGAACTCTTGCCGACCCTGGCCGGCGGACTGCGGTCCGCGGACTGATATTTCGTCGCGGCCACGCTTGCGGAACCGGACAGGCCCATCGCTCGCTCTCCCCTCGTTCAGGGTTGGAGGCGAGCATGCAGATTGCGGATGAAGTTCAGGATCGGGTGAGCGAGAGCCTGAACGCAGGCCACCGGAGCGCCAGCCATGTGGCGCTGGGCGTGGCGGTCTGCGTGGCGCTGATCGGCGTGACCGCGGGCCTGTCCATCGCCCGGCCACAGCCCGTCGCGCCCGGCGCGAAGCCGGATCGGCATCCGCTGATGCGGGCGGTCTGGCCGTCGCTATTCTCGGTCGCGACCCTGGCGGCCTTGCGGGTTTGGAACGCCCCTTCCGGACCTGCGCGCACCCGGGCCCTGGCCTGGTGGGGGGCGCTGCAGGCGTCCAACATGGCGGTGACCGTGTGGCGGCCGCGCGACCGCAACGCCCAGGTGGTCGCCGCGGTGGCGACAGCCGCCCTGACGACCGTCTATGCCCGGGCGGCGTCCTATGTCGATCCAAAGGCGGCGGCGCTGAGCGCGCCGACGGGCTTCACCGGCTTGGCGGCCCTGGCGGCGACGCCGCCGCACTAGTCGGACTCAGAGGTTCTCGCGCAGCCAGGCGGCGGCCTTGGCGACCGGGTTGGCGCGCGGGTCGAGCGGTTCGCGGCGCAGCTTGGCCGAGGCCAGGGCCTTGGCGGAGACCGCCTCGCGTGGGCCGAAGGCCGCGCGGTGCAAGACGCCGGCGGCGGCGGTGAAGGCCGGGCCGGAGGCGGCGTCAGCCAAGTGCGGCACCCGGCGCGGACGGCCCAGGCGCACCGGACGGTCAAACACCCGCACCGCCACTTCACGCACACCGGCCAATTGGCTCGCGCCGCCGGTCAGGACCAGGCCCGCGCCGGCTTCGACAGGGGCGCCCGACGCCCTTAGGCGATCCCGCAGCAACTCCAGGGTTTCTTCCACGCGAGGGGCGATGATGCCCTTCAGCAGCGAACGCGGCGCAACCACCGGGCCCGCGCCAGGATCGTCGCCGCGCGGCGGCGCCTCGATCATCTCGCGGTCCTCGTTGGCCGAGGCGATGGCCGAGCCGTGCAACGTCTTGATACGCTCAGCGCCGGCGATGGAGGTGGAAAGCCCGCGGGCGATATCCTGCGTCACGTGGCCGCCACCGACCGGGACGGTCTCGACGTGGACGAGGGACCCGCCGGTGAACACCGCCGCCGACGTCGAGCCGCCGCCCATGTCGATGCAGATGGCGCCCAAGTCCATCTCGTCTTCTTCCAGCGCGGCGAGCGCCGAGACGAAGGGCGCGGCGACAACGCCTTCGAACTGCAGGTGGGCGCGCTCGACGCAGGCGCCGAGGGTCTGGAACACAGCCTCGGAGACCGACACGACCAGAAGCTCGACGCCCAGGGTGCGGCCGAACATGGCGCGCGGATCCTTGACCCCGTTCTGGCCGTCCACCGACCAGGAGATCGGCAGGATGTGGGCGGCGCGGCGACCGGCGAGCTTGAAGGGGCCGAGCGCCTGCTGAATGGCCCTGACCAGGTCGTTGTCGTTGATCGGCCGCGCGCCGATGGAGACGCGGCCGGCGATACGGTGGCTGGCCAACTGGCCGCCGGCGGTGGCGACGGTGACGCCCTGCACGCGGACGCCGGCGACGTTCTCGGCGCGCTCCACGGCTTGAGCGATCGCGGACGACGCCTCGTCCAGGTTGACAATGGCCCCGCCGCGCACGCCGCGCGACTGCACATAACCCACCCCGGCGGTGGTCAAGGTCCGGTCGCCCTTACGGACGCCCTCAGGCTTCATGATGAAGCAGGTGACCTTGGACGCGCCCAGGTCGACGGCGGCGACGACCTGCTGGCGCACCAGCGCCGATTTCAGCGCATCACGGCTGTCGCGCTTGTCAGCGGCGAGCTGGCGGTCGCTGAGCCTGTCTTCCGGGCGAATCTGCATCTGCAGCATGTTACGTGCTTTGCCCCAAAAATTCTCAGGTCCCGGCCGTTTTCGGCTCGGGTGGAAGCTCGGCGCCCTTGGGGCGCACAGCGGTCACATCCGGGTTGCGCAGGTCGACGCGATCGAAGCCCACCGCCATCAGGTGCGTGCGGCGGTCGAGCGCCTCCAGGCGCATCAGGGCGTCCTCTTCGCCGACCGCCGGGAGCTGGATCAGCGCGCCGTCCTTCAGGCGCAGATCCCAGCGGCGGTCGTCGACGCGGACGAAGGCCTCCAGGCGTTGCATGAGCTGCGGGCGCTGGGCGATCAGGGGCAGGATCTGCGGCGCATTGGCCGCCCCGCCCTCGCCAACCACCAGCGGCAGTTGCGGGAAAAGCGCGGCGTTCGCCTCGGGGATCACCCGGCCCTTCTCGTCGATCACCATAATGCGGCCGCCCCTTTGCCAGACGGCGAGCTGCTTCCGCTCGGTCACCGAGAGGACCAGGGTGTCGGGCAGGAGACGCACGACCTTGGCGTCCTCGACCCAGCCGACCTTCTCGACGTCAGCGCGCACCTGGTCGAGGTTGAGGCCCAGGATCGGCTGGTTGCGCTTGACGCCGGTCGCCTCGACGATGTCCGGCGTGGCCATGGCCGACGCGCCTTCGACGTGGACAGTCGTCAGACGAAAGCCTGCCTCGCCCATCTTGGCGTCGGCGCCCATGGCGATCGTACCGATAATGCGCTGGCCCCGTCCGCCCGTCGCCAGCACCGCGACCATGGCCAGCGCCAGCACGCCGGCCGCGGCGGCGAGGATCAATTTGGGAGAGGCGTGCGAAGGCGCGTGGCCCGCGCGTGAGGCTTTGCCGCTAGGAGGCGCTTTTGCTTGAGGTTTCGCCATCCTTGGCGATCCCCCGCGGCCCCCGGGCATAGGCATCCTCCGTTATCCAAAGCACCAGCTGATCGAAGCCCATCCCCTGGAGGGCCGCCTGCTCTGGAACGAGGGAGGTCGGCGTCATGCCCGGTTGGGTGTTGACCTCCAGAAGGACCAGATTGTCGTTAACGTCGTCATAACGCAGGTCGGATCGTGTGGCGCCGCGACACCCTAGCGCAGCGTGCGCCAGCTCCGACAGGCGCAGCGCCTCAGCGAAGACGTGAGGCGGCAGCTTGGCGGGCAGGACATGCTGGGAGCCGCCCTCTCCGTACTTGGCCTCATAGTCGTAGAAGCCGCTGGCCGGAAAGATCTCGGTGACGGTCATGGCCTTGCCGTCCATCACGCCGACGGCCAGCTCCTTGCCGGCGATGTAGGGCTCGACCAGCACCTCCTCGCCCATGCTCCACCCCGGCGCGGCGATCTCCTGCGGCGGGCGGTTCGCGCCCTCCATGACGATGAACACGCCGACCGATGAACCCTCGGCGTTCGGCTTGACCACATAGGGGGGCGCCATGACGTGGTCGCGGGCGACCTCGTGGCGGTTGAAGAGGCCGCCGCCAGGTACGCGCACGCCGGCCGCGGCCAGCACCGCCTTGGCCTTGGTCTTGTCCATGGCCAAGGCCGAGGCGAGAACGCCGGAGTGGGTGTAGCGCACGCCCAGCGTCTCCAGCACGCCCTGGACGACGCCGTCCTCGCCCCACTCGCCGTGCAGGGCGTTGAAACAGAGGTCCGGTTTGATGGCGGTCAGCTGCTGGGCGAGATCGCGGCCGGCGTCGATGCGGCTGACTTGCGCGCCCAGGCGCTCCAGGGCCTCGGCGCAGGCGCGGCCGGACACCAGGCTGACCTCGCGCTCGGCGGACAGCCCGCCCATCAACACCGCCACATGTCGGCCAGCTAGGGGCTGGGAAACTTCGGTCACAAGAATTCCTGTCTCATCATTGGCCGGTGCTGACCGGCCTGTCATTGGACTTGAAGACGATGTCGCCGCCCGCCGCGACATAGAGGAAGGCCGCCCAGACCGCCACGTTCTGGGCCAGGTCGCCGGGATCGACCTTGTCGAGGGTGTCGTCGTCGGAGTGGTGCAGGTCGAAGTAGCGGTTCATGTCCTGGCTGAAGTCGACGAAGGGCGCACCCAGCTCGATCAGCGGTTGCACGTCGGCGCCGCCGAATTGCGGCGGCGCGCGGTCGACCATCACCCGCAACGGCTGCACGGCGGCGGCGAAGGCGCGGATATGCGGATGATCCAGCACCAGGGCCGGTACGGCGACGCGCCAGATGCGGCCGGCGCCGGAATCGCTCTCGCCGACGACGATCATCTTTGAACGCGCCTCGATGGCGTGCTGCTTGGCATAGGCTCCGCCCGATCCGCCCTGCTCCTCCGACCCCCACATCACGACCCGGATGGTTCGCCGCAGCGGGCCCTGGCTGGCGGCGACCTTCGCCGCGGCGGTGGTGATGGCGACGCCGGCGGCGTCGTCCACCGCGCCGTCGCCGACGTCCCAGCTGTCGAGGTGTCCGCCGATGACGATCACCTCGTCGGGCGCCCCGATCCCGGGGATGTCGCCCGAAACATTCCAGCCGGGGACGTCGGTCCGATAGGTCGAGGTCATGCGCAGACGCACCGTCACCGGTTTGCCGCGTGCGGCCATGCGTTCGAGCAATTCAGCGTCGGCGGGCGCCAGTGCGGCGGCCGGGATCTCGCCCGGCGACGCCGCGCCCGTGTGCGGCAGGCGAGTGTCGTCGGTGGACAGTGAGCGCACCAGGTAGCCGACGGCGCCGCGGCGGGCCGCCTCGAAGGGACCGCGCGTGCGCTGGGCGTTCAAGGCGCCGTAGCCCGACCCGTCTTGCGTGCGCGGCATCCGCTGGGTGACCACGGCGATCTTGCCCTTCAAGGAGCCGAGCGGCGCGTCCAGCAGGCCCTGATAGGAGGGGAAGACGATGATCTCGGCGCTCAGTCCGTCCTTCGGCGTCGAGGTTGAACGGCCCAGGCCCAGGATAGCGAGCTTCTGCGGAAAAGGCCCGATGATCTCCGCGCGCTCCTCGCCGCGGGTCCAAACCGCGGTGTTGAAGGTCTCGACGGTGACGTTCTTGAACCCGAGCGCCGTCAGCTTGGCGACCGCCCAATCGCGCGCGCGCGTCATCGCCGGCGAACCGACCGGCCGCGCGCCGACCTCGGTTGTCAGGCTCTCGACCACGCCCCAGGCGGTCTGGTCGGAGAGCGCGGCGTTGCGCACGGCGCCCAGCTTCGCCGCGTTGATCTCGGCGGCCCGGCTCGGCGCCGCCATGGACACGGCCAGCAAGGCCGCCGCCAGGATCTTAAGCCACAGGCTTGCCAATGCGCTTGATCTCCCATTCCAGCTGGACGCCGAACTGCGCCGTCACCTCGGCGCGGACAGTCTCGCCAAGGCCCTCGAGGTCGGCGGCGGTGGCTGATCCGGTGTTGATCAGGAAGTTCGAATGCAACGGCGAGAACATCGCCCCGCCGAAGGGCTTGCCCCGCCAGCCGGCCCCGTCCACCAGTTTCCAGGCCGAATGACCCTCAGGGTTCTTGAACGTCGAACCGCCGGTCTTTTCGCGGATCGGCTGGCTCTGCTCGCGCCGCTCCGTGATGGCGCTCATCCGCGCCTCAATGGCGGCCGGATCGTCCGGTTGGCCCTCGAACAGGCCGCCCAGGAAGATCAGCGGTTCGGCCGCGGCGCGGCCCGACTTGCGATAGCTGTACTCCATCTCGGCGTTGCTGAGCGTGATCCGCTCGCCCGCCCGCGTCAGGGCATAGGCTTCGACAAGGACATCCTTGGTCTCCGAGCCATAGCAGCCGGCGTTCATCACCAGGGCCCCGCCGATGGCGCCCGGCACGCCGCGGTAGAACTCAAGGCCGGCGATTCCAGCCCTCGCCGCCTCGCGGGCGAGAGTCGCGTCCAGCGTCGCCGCGCCCGCCGCGATCCGGTTCTCCCCCGCCGGCGTCACGTCGCCGAAGGCGCGGCCCAGGCGGATCACCACGCCGTCCACGCCGCCGTCGCGCACCAGGGTGTTGGAGCCGACGCCCAGCAGAGTGACGGGGATCGCCGGATCCAGCGCCCTCAGGAAGCCGGCGAGATCGGCCTCGTCCTTCGGCAGGAACAGAGCTTCAGCTGGCCCGCCGACCTGGAACCAGGTGAAAGGGCCCAGGGGCTCATGGCGCAGAATTTGGCCGCGGACCTCGGGCAGGATCATGCGCCGAGCGCTTCAAGCTCGCCCGGCAGGGCGTAGGCCCAGGTCGTGATATCGCCAGCGCCCATCAGCACGACCAAGTCGCCCGCCTTGGCTTCGGCCGCGACGATCCCCGCCAGCTTGTCCGGCCCGTCCAGGGTCAGAACCCGGCGGTGGCCGAAGCGGCGGACGCCATCGGCCAGGGCGTCGCGGCTGACGCCCTCGAGCGGCGTCTCCCCCGCGGCGTAGACGTCGGCGATGATCACCACGTCGGCGTCGCTGAAACAGGCGCTGAATTCGTCGAACAGGTCGCGCAGGCGCGAATACCGATGCGGCTGGACCACGGCGATCACCCGACCCTCGCTGACCCCGCGCGCGGCGCTGAGCACCGAGGCGATCTCGACAGGGTGGTGGCCATAGTCGTCGACGACCCGGACGCCGTTGGCGACACCGGTGGTGGTGAAGCGCCGGCGCACGCCGCCAAAGCCCGCCAGGCCGGCGCGGATCGCATCCGCATCAACCCCCAGCTCGCGCGCCACGGCGATGGCCGCCAGCGAGTTCATGACGTTGTGATGGCCGGCCATCGGCAGGTGCAGCCCGTCGATCCGGCTGGTCTCGCCGCCCAGGGGCGCGAGCACCACGTCGAAGTGCGCCCCGTCCGGGGCCATGGAGATGTTCTCGGCCCGAACCTCGGCCTGGGGGTTCACGCCGTAGGCGATCAGCCGGCGGTTCTCGACGCGGGCGGCCATGGCCTGGACTTCCAGGTGGTCGGTGCAGACCGCGGCGAAGCCGTAGAAGGGAATGTTCTCGACGAAATCGCGGAAGGCGCGCTTCACCGCGTCGAAATCGCCGTAGTGGTCCAGGTGCTCGGCGTCGATGTTGGTGACGATGGCCACCGTGGATTTCAGCTTCAGGAAGGTGCCGTCGCTTTCGTCGGCCTCGACGACGATCCACTCGCCCTCGCCCACCTTCGCGTTGGTGCCGTAGGCGTTGATGATCCCGCCGTTGACCACGGTCGGGTCCATGCCACCGGCGTCCAGCAGGGCCGCGACCAGCGAGGTCGTCGTCGTCTTGCCGTGGGTGCCGCCGACGGCCACCGAAAATTGCAGGCGCATGAGTTCGGCCAGCATCTCGGCGCGTCGCACCAGCGGCAGGCGTCGCTCGCGCCCAGCGACCATCTCGGCGTTGTCCGGCTTCACCGCCGTCGAATAGACGATGGCCGAGGCGCCTTCGACGTGAGCGGCGTCATGGCCGATGAAGATCTTCGCGCCCAGCTTCTCCAGCCGCTCGGTGTTGGCGCTGGCGCGCGCATCCGAGCCCTGCACCGTGTAGCCGATCCGCAGCATGATCTCGGCGATGCCGCTCATGCCGATGCCGCCGATGCCGATGAAATGCACGGGTCCGAGGTCGAAGGGCACAGGGCGTCGAGTCATCGCCTAGGGCTAGCGCAACCGGCCGGGGCGGTCATCCTTGCAGTCTTACCGATGGTAATATTCCCACCGGTTTCGCTTATCATCGGCTCGAAACGAGGAGCGCCACCCATGTCTGACGAACTGGTCTTCTACACCAACCCGATGTCGCGCGGCCGGATCGTGCGGTGGATGCTCGAGGAGATCGGACAGCCCTATCGCACCGAGATCCTGTCCTTCGCCGACCTATCCTCGGCGGAGTACCGGTCGATCAACCCCATGGGCAAGGTGCCGGCGATCACCCACGGCCATACGGTCGTCACCGAGACCGCCGCCATCTGCGCCTACCTGGCGGACGCCTTCCCCGAGGCCGACCTCGCCCCGGCGCTCAGCGATCCGGCCCGCGGCGCCTATTACCGCTGGCTGTTCTTTGGCGCGGGCTGCATCGAGCCGGCGGTGACCAACCGCTCGCTCGGCCTCGAGCCCCCGGCCGACAAGCGCGGCATGGTGGGCTACGGCTCGATGGATAGCGTCCTCGACACCCTGGAAGAGGCCGTCGCCGAAGGCCCTTACCTGCTCGGCGAACAGTTCACCGCGGCGGATGTCTACATCGGCTCGCAGATCGCCTTCGGGACCATGTTCGGCACGATCGAAAAGCGGCCGGCGTTCTTGGCTTACCTCCAGCGCGTCTCCATGCGCCCCGCCGCTGTCAGCGCCCGCGAAATCGACGACGAAATCATCGCCGAACAGAAAGCGGCGGGTTAGCGCCCCATCGCCGCCGTTCGCTCGACCACATCGGCCAGGCGCTCGGCGCCGTCGGGGATCGCCACGGCGCGGGCCGCGGCCGCCATCCGCGATAGCCGCTCAGGGTTGGTGAGCAGGGTCTCGAGCGCCAGCGCCAGGCTGTCGACCGTCAGTTGATGCTCACGGGCGATCTCGGCGCCGCCGGCCTCGGCCAGCAGGCGGGCGTTCTGGCCCTGGTCGTCGTCGATGGCGATGGCCAGCGGCACCAGGATCGACGGCTTGCCCGCCACGGCGAACTCGCAGACCGAGCCCGCGCCCGAGCGGCCGATCACCAGATGCGCCTCCGCCAGTCGGGCGGCGATGTCGCGGAAGAAAGGCGCGATCTCGGCGTCCACCAGGGCGTCGCGGTAGATCCGGCGGGCCAAAGGCAGGCTTTCGGCGCGCGTCTGCTGGACGACACGCAGACGTTGGCGCAGCGCTTCCGGGAGGGCGCGGATCGCCTCGGGCGGCAACTCGGACAGAAGCCGCGCGCCCTGGCTACCGCCGGTGATCAGGAGGCGGATCGGGCCGTCGGGCTCGGGCGGCGTGTAGGGAAGGTCGGCCAGGGCGCGAATGGCGGGTCGAACGGGATTGCCGACGACCTGGGCGCGTTCGCCGACCCCCTTGGGCGCCTTCTTCAACGTCGGGAAGGCGCAGGCCACCGTCTGGACGTGGCTAGCCAGGAAACGGTTGGCCCGACCCATGACCGCGTTCTGCTCGTGGATGACGGTGGGACGCTTGTCCATGATCGCCGCGACCAGCGCTGGGGCGGAGGGATAGCCGCCAAAGCCCACGACCACGTCCGGATTGACCTCGCGATAGGCCTTTCGCGCCTGCATCGCCCCGCGCAGCACGGCGAAGCCGGCGCGGGCCATGCCGATGGGGTCGCCGGGTCGATAGGTCGCCGCCGACAGGCCGATGCGGCGCTCAGCGGGGAAGTCTTGGGCCAGACCGGCGACCCGCTCGTCCGAAGCCAGCACGATGCGCCAACCGCGGGCGATCAGCGCCTCGGCCAGGGCCTGGGCGGGAAACAGGTGGCCGCCGGTGCCCCCGGCCGCCACGACGCAGACCTTGCTCATGTGTAGGCGCCGGCGCGGGCCAGGCCTTCCTGCGGGGTGTAGGCCCCCGGCCGCCGGCGGATCAGGCCAAGCGCCATGCCCAGCGTCAGGCCCATGGCCAACATCGAGGAGCCCCCATAGGAGATGAAGGGGAGCGTCATGCCCTTGGTCGGGATCATGTTCAGGTTCACCGCCACATTGATGATCGCCTGCTGGCCGACGAGGACGAACAGCCCGGCCGCAGCGACCTGCTCGAAGCTGTCGTTCAACTTCATGGCCCGATAGAGGCCGCGGACGACGACGAACGCGAAAAGCGTTATCAGCAGCAGCGAGAAGATCAGGCCGTACTCCTCGGCCCCCACCGAATAGATGAAGTCGGTGTGCAGGTCGGGCACGTGGCGTTTCATCACGCCCTCGCCCGGGCCGCGGCCGAACACGCCGCCGGCGGAGATCGCCTCGGCGGCGCGGTCCACCTGGTGGGTGTCGGCCTTGTCCGGCGACAGGAACCGGTCGACCCGGCTGGCGACATGGGGAAAGACGAAATAGGTGGAGATGAGCCCGCCGAACGCCGTCAGCCCCAGCATCAGGACCCATGAAATCGGCACCCCCGCCATCCAGAAGGCGGCGAAGAATGCGACCGTGATCAGCACGGTCTGGCCGACGTCGGGCTGGATCAGCAGCAGGCCGATCGACAGAAGATAGAGCAGGAAGGCGATGGAGACGCCGGGGACGCCCTCGCCCTTCTGGCCCTCGGCGAACATCCAGGCGACCAGGACGATCAGCGCCGGCTTCATGAACTCCGACGGTTGCAACGAGAAGCCGCCAAACTCGACCCAGCGCGTCGCGCCCTTGGCCGAATGGCCGAGGAAGGGCAGCAGAATCATGATCGCCACCGCCGCCAGCCAGATGAAGAAGGCCGCGCGGCGGATGGTTCGCACCTCCAGCATCGACATGCCGATGAGGATCACGGCCGCGCCGATGGAGAAGACGCTCTGGCGGACGGCGAAGTGGAAGGGATCACCGATGTTCATCCGCACGGCCGCCGCCGGGCTGGACGAGAAGGACATGGCCACGCCGATGACGATCAGGATCGCCACGACGCCCAGCATCCAACGGTCGACGGTCCACCACCAGACGCCGATCTGGGTCCGGTCGGAGCGGGCGAAGGCGTGGGCGGGGCTGGCTGTGCTCATCGGGCGGCGCTCCAGTTGGCGGCCATCATCAAGCTTCCGCTCGTGCCGCCGCCGCCGGCGCGCGGGGTCGTGGCTTCGCGGGGAACCAGGCTTCGCACCGCATCGCGGAACGCTTCCCCGCGGGCTTCGAAATCGGTGAACTGGTCAAAGGAGGCGCAGGCCGGCGATAGGAGAACGATCACCTCGCCGTCGCCCGGCGCCGCCTTGGCGTCTGCGAAGGCGCGGGCCACCGCGGTCGCCATGTCGCCAGAGAGGTCGACGGCCGCCTTGCCCTTCAGGGTGGCGCTGAACTCATCCTTCGCCTCGCCGATCAAATAGGCCTTGGCGACCCGGCCGAAAAGGTCGGTCAGGCTGTCGACGCCGCCGGCCTTCGGGACGCCGCCCGCGATCCAGAAGACGGAGGGATAGCTCGACAGCGCCTGGCGGGTCGCGTCCGCATTGGTCGCCTTGCTGTCGTTGACGAAGCGGACCCGGCCGATCTGGCCGACCGTCTCCATGCGGTGCGCCAGACCCGGGAAGGTCAACAGCGCCTGGGCGATCTCTTCCGGCGAGAGGCCGAGGCCTTTGGCGCCGGCGTAGGCGGCCGCGGCGTTCTGCCAGTTGTGCCGGCCAGGCAAGGACCGCGCCTGCTTCAGGTCGGCCATGGCTACGGCGCGCTCGCCGGTGGCGTCATAGAGCTGGCCGTCGAGGGCGTAGACCCCGCGGCCCATGGATTTCGACGCCGAAATCGGCACGATCGTCCGGCGGTTGGCGGCGGTGATCTCGGTGCAGATCTGCTGACCCCAGGCGTCGTCCACGCCGATCACCGCGGTGTCGCCCTTGCCCTGGTTCAGCAGGATGCGGCGCTTGGCGGCGACATAGCCATCCATGTCGCCGTGGCGGTCCAGGTGGTCCGGCGTGACGTTCAGGAAGATCGCCACGTCGGGCTTCAGGCTCGACGTCAGGTCCAGCTGGTAGGACGACAGCTCCAGCACATAGACCGCCCCGCCGTGCATGTCGTCGAGCGCCAGGACGCCCAGGCCGATGTTGCCGCCGACGCGGGTGTCGCGACCGGCCATGGCGCAGATGTGACCCACCAGCGCCGTCGTCGTCGACTTGCCGTTGGTGCCGGTGATGGCGACCACCTTAGGCCGCTTGTGCTCGGGCGCCGCGTTGACTGCACGGGCGAAAAGCTCGACGTCGCCGACGATCTCGACACCGGCGGCGCGCGCCTTCGCCACCGTCCAGTGCGGCTTCGGGTGCGTCAGCGGCACGCCTGGGCTCAGCATGATGGCGGCGAACTCGGACCAGTCGGCGGTCGTCAGGTCGGTGAGGGTGAAGCCCGCAGCCTCGGCAGCCTCGCGGGATGCGGCCTTGTCGTCCCACAGCGCCACCTCCGCCCCCCCGGCCTGCAGGGCGCGCGCGGCCGCAAGGCCGGTGCGGGCCAGGCCGAACACAGCGACCTTTCTGCCGGTGAAACCAGGGACGGGGATCATGGCGGTCTGTTTCGCTCCTAGCGGATCTTGAGGGTGGCCAGGCCCAGCAGGGCCAGCATGACGGCGACGATCCAGAAGCGGATCACCACGGTGGATTCCGACCAGCCGAGCTTCTCGAAATGGTGGTGGATCGGCGCCATCAGGAAGATGCGCTTGCCGGTCCGCTTGAACCACGCGACCTGGATGATGACCGACAGCGTCTCGGCGACGAACAGGCCGCCGATGATGGCCAGCACCAGCTCGTGCTTGGTCGCCACGGCCACCGCGCCCAGCGCGCCGCCCAGGGCCAGGGAGCCGGTGTCGCCCATGAATATCCGCGCGGGCGGGGCGTTGTACCAGAGGAAGCCCATGCCGGCCCCGATCACCGCGCCACAGAAGACCGCCACCTCGCCGACGCCGGGCACGAAGTGAAGCTGCAGGTATCCGGCGAACAGGAAGTTGCCGACCAGATAGGCGATCAGGCCGAAGGCCGCGGCGGCGATCATCACGGGCACGATCGCCAGGCCGTCGAGGCCATCGGTGAAGTTCACGGCGTTGGCGGCGCCGACGATCACGAAGCCGCCGAAGATCAGGTAGAACCAGCCGAGGTTAAGCAGCAATTCCTTGAAGATGGGGAAGGCGAGCGAGGTCTGCAGACCCGGCGCCTCAGGGGGCCGTCCGCCCCAGAGGATCAGGATCAAGACCGCGGCCGCCGCGAGCCCGACCTCCAACACAAGCCGCAGCTTGCCGGAGACGCCCGCTGTCGTCTGTTTCGTGACCTTGGCGTAGTCGTCCATGAAACCCAGGACGCCGAAACCGGCGGTCACTAGGATCACGGCCCAGACGTTGGGGTTCTTCAGGTCCGACCAGAGCAGCGTGCCGGTCAGCAGGCCGGCCAGGATCATCACCCCGCCCATGGTCGGCGTACCGGCCTTTTCGATGACGTGGCGCTGGATGCCCTCGGCGCGGATCGGCTGGCCCTTGCCCTGCTTGGCCTGCATCCAGCGGATGAAGCGCGAGCCCATCAGGACCACCACCAGCTGCGCCGTGAACAGCGCCATGCCGGTGCGGAAGGTGAGGTACTTCAGCAGGTTGAGGAAGGGCACGTGCCCCGTGCCGGCCAGCTGTTCATAAAGGAAGTAGAACATCAGCCGGGCTCCCCCGGGCTCAACGCCGACAGCGCCTGCGCGATCGCGCCCGCCTTCGATCCGTTGGAGCCCTTGACCATCACCAGGTCGCCAGGGCTCAGCGCCGCGACCACCGCGGGGACGAGGGCCGCCGCACTGTCCGCGTAGCCGCCGCGCCGAGTCGGCGGAAGAGTGTCCCACAGGCTTTTCATCAGCCGCCCGGCGCAGAAGACGAGGTCGATATTCGCCGCCTCCAGAGGCTCCGCGAGGCTGGCGTGGAACGCCGCCTCATCGGGGCCGAGTTCCAGCATGTCGGTCAGCACGGCGAGCTTGCGGCCAGACCTGCGGCCCATCGACTGGATGGTCGCGGCCATGGAGATCGGATTGGCGTTGTAGCTCTCGTCGATCAGGGTGAAGGCGCCGCCGGCGATCGCCACCTGGCGTTCCGCGCCGCGTCCGGCCAGGGGTTCGAAGGATCCGAGCGCCGCCAGGCCGAGATCGAGATTGACGTCCAGGGCCTCCAGCATCAGCAGGGTGGCCAAGCTGTTAAGCCCCCAGTGGGTCCCGGTCTGAAGGATCGGGAAATCGAGCGCGCGGCCGTGCAGGCGCGCCTGGACCATGACGCACCCGTTGGCCGCCTGGAACTCGATGAGCCGCCCGTCACACGTCGCGCTGGACCCAAAGGAGCGGACCTCCAGGCCAGCGGCCTTGGCCTCCCCGGACAGGTAGTCGAACCAGCGATTGTCAGCGTTCAAGATGGCGACGCCGCCCTTGCCCATACCGGCGAAGATCTCGGCCTTGGCCTTGGCGACGCCCGCCTCGCCATCGGCGAAGTTCTCGGTGTGGACAGGACCGACCGTGGTGATCACGCAGGCCTGCGGCGCGACCATCTTCGACAGCGGCGTGATTTCATCGGCGTGGTTCATGCCGATCTCGAAAACCGCCCGCTCGGTGGCCGCCGGCATGCGGGCCAGCGTCAGCGGCACGCCGATGTGGTTGTTGTAGGACTTGACCGAAGAATGAGCCCGGCCGGCGAGCATCAGCCCCGCCATCACAGCTTGCGTCACGCTGGTCTTGCCGACCGACCCGGTGACCGCGCCGCGCACGGCCTTCGAGCGATCTCGCGCCGCTGCGCCCAGCGCTTCCAGCGCCTTCAGGGTGTCGCCCGTCACGACGGCGGGCGCGTCGACGGCGCGCGCCGCCAGGACGCCGGCCGCGCCGTCGCTCATAGCCTTGCCGATAAACTCATGACCGTCGCGAACGCCCGCCAGGGCGACGAACAGGTCGCCGGCGTCGATGCTGCGGCTGTCGATGGAGACGCCCGTGACGTTGAATGGCGAGGTGGCGCGTCCGCCAGTCGCGGCGGCGATAGCGTCGGAGGTCCAGAGGGGCTCAGACATTGAGCGCCGCCGCGGTCTCAGTGACGTCGTCAAAGGGATGGACGACGCCGGCGATGGTCTGGCCCTGCTCGTGGCCCTTGCCGGCGACAACCAGGACGTCGCCGTCGCTCAACAGCGCGGCGGCGGCGCGGATCGCGGCGCGGCGGTCGCCGATTTCGCGCAGACCTGGAGCGCCGGCCATGACCTCGGCGCGGATGGAGGCGGGATCTTCGCTGCGCGGATTGTCGTCCGTGACGATCCCAACGTCGGCCAGGCGCGCAGCGATGGCCCCCATAAGGGGCCGCTTGGTGCGATCACGGTCGCCGCCGGCGCCGAAGACGACGATCAGCCGCCCGCGGACGTGCGGCCGAAGGGCGTTCAGCACCGTCTCCAACCCATCCGGCGTGTGGGCGTAGTCGACGTAGGCCTCGCCCCCGTTCAGGCCGGCGCCGACGCGCTGCAGGCGGCCCGGCGCGCCTTCCAGCTCGGCCAGAGCGTCGAGCGTGGTGGCAAGATCCACGCCGGCGGCCAAGCACAGGCCCGCGGCGGCCAGGGCGTTGGCCGCCTGGAAGCCGCCCGCCAGCGGCAAGGCGACAACATGGGTCTCACCCTGCGCCGCGATCGTCAGCGTCTGGCCAGCCGGCGTCGGTTGGCGGTCGATCAGCTTGAGGCCCTGCCCCGCCTCCCCGACCGACAGGATCGTCTGGCCGTGGGTCACGGCCGCGGCGGCGAAGACCCCGAAGGCGTCGGAATCGGCGTTCAGCACCGCCGTCCCGCCGCGCGGCAGCAGGGTGTCGAACAGGCGCAGCTTGGCGGCCCGGTAGGTCGCCATGTCGCCGTGGTAGTCCAGATGATCCTGGGTCAGGTTCAGGAAGGCCGCCGCCGTCAAGGCCACGCCGTCCAGCCGCCGCTGGTCGACCCCGTGCGACGAGGCCTCCATGCAGACGCGGTTGACGCCAGCGGCGGCCAGGCGCGCCATCAGTTCGGCGACATCGGCGGCGTCCGGCGTGGTGAGCCCCGGCGGGGTCCATTGCTCGTCCGCCGCGTTCGGCCGCGAGACCCGGACGCCCAGCGTCCCCATGCTGGCTGCAGGATGGCCGGCGTGGGCGAAGATCTGGCGGCAGAAGCCCGCCACCGAAGTCTTGCCGTTGGTGCCGGTGACAGCGACCACGACCGCCGGCTGGGCGCGATGGAAGGCCGCCGCGGCCAGCGCATAGGCGCGGCGCGTATCGGCGGCCGTCACCGTCGGCGCGGCTAGGCCCAGATCCTTGTCGGCGAGGATCGCCACGGCGCCCGCGGCCACAGCCTGGGCGGCGAAGGCGCGGCCATCGGCCTTGGCGCCGGGCAGGGCCGCGAACAGGAAGCCCGGCGCGACCTTGCGGCTGTCGGCGGTGACCCCGGTGATCTCGGGATCGGCGGCCAGGTCGCGGCGGACCAGTTCGGACAGGCGGGTCATTCGCCTGACACCGACTTGGAGATTTCGCCGACCGGCGCATAGGGGTTGGTTTCGGCGCGGCGGCGCACGTTCAGGAACGGCGCGATCCGCTGGATGACCTTGCCGGCCGCGGGCGCAGCGACCCAGCCGCCGGTGGAGTAGCCGTAGGTGTTGGCGCTCGGGTGCGGCTCATCCATCAGGATCAGCACGAAGTAACGCGGATCGCCCAGCGCTCCGTCCGTGGGGAAGGTGGCGGCGAACGACGAGACCTGCTTGGTCTTGGAATAGGCGCGGATGGCGGGATCGAACTTCTCGCCGGTGCCCGTCTTGCCGCCGACGTTCAGCCCCTGGACGTTGGCGTTGCCGCCCGAGCCGCACGTGCAGCTGACATTGGCGCGCATGATCTGCAGGAACTGCTGCGAGGTCTGCTCGGAGACGACCCGGCGGCCCGGCGGGCGCACGCCCGGGGCCATCTTGCGGATCGTCAGCGGCACGACGATCCCGCCGTTGACCAGGCCGCCATAGGCCCGCGCCAGCGCCAGCGGCGTCACGTCGATGCCGTGGCCGAAGGAGGTCGAGGCCACCGCATCCTCGTTCCACACCTTGGGCGTGAGGGGGCGGGCGGATTCGCGCAACTCCACCGGTGTCGCCTCGGTGAGCCCGAGTCCGCGGAAATACTGCTCCAGGCGCTGCGGGCCGATGCCCAGGCCCAACTTCGCCGTACCGATGTTGGAAGAGTGCTGGAAGACTTCCACCAGATTCAGGACGCGGCGAGTCGCGTGATAGTCGTGGATGGTCCGGTAGCCGATCTTCAGCGGCTGGCTGGCGTCGAAGGTCGTGGACGGGGTCGCGACGCCGGTGTCGAGGCCGATGGCCACGGTGAAGCCCTTGAAGGTCGAGCCCATCTCGTAGACCTGGCCCGCCGCGCGATCGAGCTTGGCGTCGTCGCTGGCCCTGCCCGGCGCGTTGGGATCGAAGGTCGGCCAGCTGGCCATACCAAGGATCTCGCCCGTATGGACGTCGGTGACCACGCCGACCGCGCCCCTGGGCAGGAACTCGGCGGCGGCGGTCGCTAGCTCTTCTTCGAGGGCGGCCTGGATGCGCAGGTCGATGGACAGAGGCGTCGCCGGCGCGCTCGCCCCATGGGTCGCGGCTTCGCGCAGTTCGTCGTTCAGGGCCCGCTCGGCGCCCGAAAGGCCGACCCCGCCCGAATCGACAAAGCCGATGATGTGCGCGCCGGTCGAGCCCAGCGGATAGACCCGCCGCTGCTCCGGCTCGAAGCTGAGGCCCGGCAGGCCAAGATCGTGGATCGACTTCTTCACCTGCGGCGTAAGCCCGCCGGACAGGAAGGTGCGCCGGCCAGCCCGCAGCGCCCGGGTGATGCGCGCATCCTCCAGGCTGGGGATCGTCGCCTTCAAGGCGCGCCGGGTCGCCGGCTCGTCCCAGACTTCCCTGGGGTCGAGATAGAGGCCCCAATGCAGGAGGTCAGCGGCCAGCATCATGCCATTGCGGTCGACCAGATCGGCGCGCGCAGCGCCCGCGGCCAGGGCGCTGCGGCCCGGCGCCTCCAGGCCGGAGAACAGCGCCGCGCGCGTCGCGCCCACCGCCAGGATGACAAAGCCCATCAGGAACATCGCCAGCACCACGAAGATGCGGACGCGGGTGTCCTCTTCCGGCCGGCCAGAGGCGCGGGCGCGCTCAAAGGCGTGTTCCAGGCCCCAGACGCGGCCCGCCAGCCAACGCGACAGCAGGGATGGCCCCAGCGACTGGAGCCCCAGGCTCATTGCAGCCCGCCGGGCGCGACGCCGACCGAAGCGACCGGGAGGATCAGGGCCGGCCGGGGCGCCTGGGCCACCTGCATCCGCGGTTCGGCGAACTGGATCGCCACCGGCGCGGCCGGCTGGATGCGAGCCTGCGCCTCGGCGAGCGCCTTGGCGCGCTTGGCCGCGTCCAGCTCCGCCTGCTTGCGCAGGGCCAGCGTCAACTCATCGACCGTCGCGTCATGGGTGATGGCGACAGGCTTCAGGCCGAGGTAGGATTCCGACAGCCGCTCGATGCGGCCGGGTTGCTCCAGGTGGCTGACCTCGGCCTTCAGCAGACGGATTCGGGCCCGCTCGCCATCGATCTGACGGGTGACAGATGCGATCTCGGCGCGTTCGCGCCCGGCGAAGGTCTTGGCCAGGTAGACGCCCAGGATCATGGCGGCGAGCACGCCCATCGCCGCCAGGTCGACCAGCCTGAAACCGCGAACCCTGCGATCAAACAGGCTCATTCCGCTTCCCCCCAGACAGGCGCCGCGGTTCTCACCGCCGCCCGAAGCTTCGCCGAGCGCGACCGGGGATTGGCCTGCGTCTCGTCCTCGCCCGGCGCCCGGGCGCCGTTAAAAAGAAGCTCGAAACTCGGCTCCGCCCCAGCTTCCGTCGGCGGTGCATGTCGCGATCCCGCCGGCGTCCTGCCGCTCCGTAACGTTAAGAATGACTTCACGATTCTGTCTTCGAGCGAATGGAAAGTAACGACGCAGAGGCGTCCGCCGACCTTCAATCCGCGTTCGGCCGCCGCCAGGCCTTCCTCGAGCTCGGACAGTTCCTCGTTGACGGCGATCCGCAGGCCCTGGAATGAGCGCGTCGCCGGATGGACCTTGGCGCCGCGACGGCCGCCGAGCGCGCGCTCCATCACGTCGGCCAGGTCCAGGGTGCGGGTGAAGGGCTGTTCAGCCCGGCGGCGGACGATGGCGCCGGCCACACGACGGCTCTGCCGCTCTTCGCCGTAGACGTAGAAGATGCGCGCCAGCGCTTCGGCGGTCTCGCTGTTGACGATGTCGGCCGCCGTCGGCCCATCGGCGCCCATGCGCATATCAAGCGGGCCGTCGCGCATGAAGGAGAAGCCGCGATCGGCCTCATCCAGCTGCATCGACGAGACCCCGAGATCCAGGGCGACGCCGTCGATGCTTGCCTGGCCCAGCGCCTCGTCCATCTGCGAGAATCGCGCCTCGATGAGCTTGAAGGTCTCCGCCGGCAGGCCCTCCGCGAAGCGCGCGGCCGTCGGGTCGCGATCAAAGGCGACGACGCTCGCCCCTGTCGCCAGGATTGCGCGGCTGTAGCCGCCTGCGCCGAAGGTGCCGTCGACGATGGTCTGGCCCGGCCCAGGCTGCAGCGCGTCCAGCACTTCGGCCATCAGAACAGGAACATGCGGCGCGCTCATGTCACGGTCTTCGCCAGCCGCTGCTGAGCGCGCAGATCGGCGAGACCCGCGCGGGCGATATCGCGTTGCGCGGCGCGATGGGCCTGGAAGGCTGAACGCTCCCAGATCTGGAACCGGTCGCCCAGACCCACCACCGCGACCCAATCACTGAGGCCGAACTGCTCACACAGGGTCTCGGGCAGGGTGATCCGGCCGGCCGTATCGAAAGCCAGGCGGTTCAGCCCGCCCAGCACGGAATATTCCATCGCCGTGCGGACCGGGTCGCCGAACTCCAGCTCGCCGATCAACGCCTGGTAGCGCTCGAACAACGCCTGGCCGCCGGCCTCGATGCAGTCGGCTTCAAAGGAGGGAAAGCAGAAGATCCCGTCGAACGGGCCTAAGACCAGGGCGCGATAATCCTGCGGCACGACGATGCGCCGTTTGGCGTCCAGCTGTTTCTCGAATGTCGAGAGAAACACTAAGCCCAGCCCCATCCAATGGGCCGCCCATTCGGCCCCAGCCCAAGCTCCACAACGTGGTTAGCGACTGGTGTTTGGGTTAACATGGGATGAATTGGGATGCAATGACACGAGCGGCCTGAAACCGCCCGATCCGGACATTCCCGCCATCGCACCGCGGCCCAAGGACGCCACGCTCACGTCGCCTCGGCGCAAGCCCAGGGGTGGCGTTCGAAGGAGACCAGACTGGGACGTAATGGGATCAGACGGCCTGTAAGCCGGGTTCTGTGCCGCCCGGTTTCCCGAACGCGGCGGTCATTCCTCTGGACCGGCCCTTGCGGGACGGTTCTCGCGACCTACCCGGATCGCTCGGGCCTACGACAGCCCTACTTCCGAAGAAGCGCACGATCCCTATTCGGTCTTGCTCCTGGCGGGGCTTGCCATGCCGTCCCCATTGCTGGGTCCGCGGTGCGCTCTTACCGCACCCTTTCACCCTTCCCGGCCCCCAAGCCAAAAGACGGGGGGCAGGAGGTTTGCTTTCTGTGGCGCTATCCCTGGGGTCGCCCCCGGCGGGCGTTACCCGCCGCCATGTCGTCGTGGAGCCCGGACTTTCCTCGACATCCGAAAATGCCGCGACCGCCCGGCCGTCTGATCCTGCGCCCATCTGGGCGCGTGTCGCGGTCAGGTCAAGCGCAGCAGGGCGATCAACCGGGCCCGGGTCTCGCCGTCGGCGACGCCATCGACCAGATCCGGCCGCCAATGCCGTTGAAAGGCGGTGACGACGAGGGCCGTACGCGCATCAAATTGCCCCGACGGCGAACAGTCGTAACCCAGCCTGGTGAACCCCGCCTGCAGGGCGAAGACTCCAGGGCCCTCCGCGCCAAGCGTCAGCGGATCGCCGGGCGCGGGCGCGGGCTCCACCCACAGCCCATGGCTGGCTTCGGCCAGGCGCTTCCAGGGAAAGAGCTCGCCGGGATCGGTCTTGCGATCCGGCGCCACATCGGCGTGGCCGACGATCATGCGGTCGTCGATGCTCCAGCGTGCGCGGATCCCGTCCAGCAGGCCGATCACCGCGTCGATCTGGATGTCCGGGAACGGCCGGTAGCCGTGGTCGTGGCCGGGATTGACGATCTCCACCCCGATTGAAGCAGTGTTGATGTCGCTCTCGCCCCGCCAGAAGGAGCGACCGGCATGCCAGGCCCTGCGTTCCTCGGCGACCAGGCGGAAGACGCGGCCATCCTCCTCCACCAGATAGTGGGCCGAAACCTCGGCCGTCGGATCGCGCAGCCGCGCCAGCGCCAGATCGCCTGTGCGCATGCCGGTGTAGTGCAGAACGACCATGTCCGGCGGCCGCTTGCGGGGTCCGAAATTGGGCGACGGCGCTTCGATCATGGTGCGGTTCCGGGGTTTCGCATCGCCGCCATCAGGGCCGCCATCTGGTTGCGGCGCAGGACGATGAACAGCACGCCAAGCAAGACCACCGTCGCCCCGATCAGCAATCTCGGCGATAGCGCTTCGCCGAAAAAGATCACACCCATCACAACGGCGAACATCGGCATCATCAGCGTCAGAGGCATGATCACCGTCGCTTCGTGGCGCTGGATCAATCCGTAGAACACGGTGTGGGCGATCAACGAGGCGAAGACGCCGGAATAGGCGACGCAGGCCCAGACCTGCCAGTGGGTCCACACCCCTTCATGCCAGGCGCCCGGCTCCATCACCGCCGAGATGCTCAGCAGCGGCCAAAGCGAACAAAACGACACCCACGCCTGCAGTTGCAACGGACTGACACCCTCGATGGTCTTGATCAGCACGCCCGCCAGCGCGCCCATGCTGGCGCCGCCGGCGATGAACAGCAGGCCCGGCGAGAGGGCCAGCTGGCCGCCGTCCCAGACGATCGCCAAGGTCCCCGCCAAAGTCAGGACAATGCCGAAGGCGCGCCACCGGCTGATCCGCTCCTGCAGCAGCAGCATGGAGAAGATCGCGCTGACGGGCACGCCCGCCTGGGCGACGATCGCCGCCGAGGCGA
This sequence comes from Phenylobacterium immobile (ATCC 35973), assembly GCF_001375595.1. Lineage (NCBI taxonomy): Bacteria > Pseudomonadati > Pseudomonadota > Alphaproteobacteria > Caulobacterales > Caulobacteraceae > Phenylobacterium > Phenylobacterium immobile. The sequence continues at coordinate 2,328,678 of NZ_CVJQ01000001.1, forward strand.
CGGTCGCGTCCTTCATGCCGAGGAAGAACAAGCCGAAGTTGCCTGCGCCCATCAGCACGCCCACCAGCGCCAGCCGCCAGTAGGGGCGCGGCGCCGGCAGCAGCCAACGGAAGGTCAGGACCGCCACCAGGACAAACCGCAAGGCGGCGTAGGCCATCGGCGCCACGCCAAGCACGCTGATCGCGTACTTCGAGACGACGTTGTTGCTGGCCCACAGGATGCAGACGCCAACGAGGAGCACGAAGTCACGAACGGGCATGGCCTCCGGATAGGCCGCGAGGTCGCGCTTGCCAACGGTGAAGGAACCGCTCCTGTCGGCGGCGGCTTATCTGCAGTCGTCTTGCCTTCGCCAAAGAAGGACGGCACCTGTGCCCGCCCATGCCGCGCATTCTGACCTATAACGTCCATCGCTGTGTCGGCACCGACCGCCGCCTCGACGTGGCGCGGGTGGCCGACGCCATCGCCCGGCTTGATCCGGACATCGTCGCTCTGCAGGAGCTGGACGTCGGCCGCGCCCGCACCGGCGGCGTCGACCAGGCCCACGAGATCGCCCGCCACCTCGACATGGTCTGCCACTTCCACGCCGCCCTGCAGGTCGAGGAAGAACTCTACGGCGACGCGATTCTCACCGCCTACCCTGAGCGGCTGGTGAAGGTCGGCCCCCTGCCCGGCCACCCGCGCATTCCCCAGCTCGAACCGCGCGGCGCGCTCTGGGTCGAGGTGATCATCGAAGGCGCGCCCGTGCAGATCATCAACACTCACCTGGGCCTGGTGCCCCGCGAGCAGCGGGTCCAGGCCCGTTACCTGGCGGGCCCCGACTGGCTGGAGGATCCGGCGTGCACGGGGCCGCGCATCGTGCTCGGCGACTTCAACGCCACCGGCGGTTCATCGGTCTATCGCACCATGACCCAGCGCCTTGCGCCGGCTCGCGGCCTTTCGCCCAAGCCCTCGCCGACCGCGACGTTCCCTTCGCCGCTGCCGGTGCTGCGCATCGACCACCTGTTTGTCAGTCCGCAGATCGAGGTGCTGGACGTCTTCGCCCCCTTCGATCCCATGACGCGAACCGCCTCCGATCACCTGCCGCTGGTGATGGACTTCACGGTGAGGACGGCTTGAGGCCCTGGGCCAACGCCCTGGCCTGGGCGTAGAGCTTCTCGCGGCGGCGTCCAGGCCTCCATGCGTCGGCGACGTCGCTGGGATCGCCGAGGTGGAAGGCCTCGACCAGCCGGCCAAAGCGCGTGATCGGCGCGGGCTCGATGAGCTTGAGACGGCCCTTTCCGTTCAACACCTCGATGGCGCCGACCAGACCGCCGCGCTCGGCGCGGGCCTTGGCCACCGCATCGCCCGTGCAGCCCATGAAATGACCGACGAGCCGGTCGCGGAAAGCGGCGATCTGCCGGCCTGTCGTCTCCGGGTCCTGCGCCGTGTCGCGGACGATGCTGAGCTCGACTTCTGTGTCGAAACCGCCGGAGCGATTGTTGAGGTTGGCCGATCCCACGCGTGCGATGGCGTCGTCGAAAATGCTGACCTTGGAATGGACGATGATGGTGCTGCCTCCCGCCGTGGCGGGCCAATAGGCGCGGAAACGGCCAAAGACATCCGCCGCGCGGAGCCGCCAGATCATCGCGCCGCGGGCCCGGTCCATGGTCAGCTGATCGAACCAGCTGGGGGCCTTGCCGGTCGAGATCATCACCACTTCGGGTCCATCCGGCTCGCCAAGTCGCGCGGCTAGCGCCTCGGCGATGATCGGCGAGGTGAAATACTGGTTCTCCAGGTAGATCAGGTCCTTGGCCTTGGCGATGGACGCCAGCGCCAGGTCCATGATCTCGCGGGCCTGCGCGCGTCCCTTCCAGGCAGGTACGGTGCGGGCGATGCCGATCTGCGGGCCGATCATGTGCGGCGGCACGTGCTCCGGCCAGGGATCGCCGCCCGCGTCCGGCGGCGGCGCCATGGTCTCGCCCGTCGCCAGCGCCCAGCGCTCGCGGCACAGGTCCCCCAGGGCCTTGGCGGCCTCGCCGTCGACGGCCATCATCACCTCGTGCCGCGGCGCATGGTAGTCGTGGTCAGGCATGATCCGCCGCAAATCCACATCGAGGTGGCCTGGCGTGTCCCAACGGTCGACGGCGATATCGCCGCCGCCGCAGAAGGCCACGCGGTCGTCGACCACCACCACCTTCTGATGGTGACAGGCCCCGAAGGGCACCTGATCGTCGAGGATGAATTTGATCGGGGTGTCGCGGAAGAACTTGCGCGCCTTGTGGGGAAAGAACTCCTGGCTGGCGCTGATCGGCAAGGCCGATTTCCAGATCAGCAGCCGAACATCCAGTTGCGGCCGCGCGCAGGCGAGATTGACAAGCAACCGGCCCACCTCGTCGGAATCATCGGGGCCGTCAAAGCCATCGGGGAACAGCCGGGTGCGGGGATCGAACCCCCAGCCCAGGATGAAGATGGAGCGCCGCGCCTTGTCAAAGGCGTCGAACAGCGCCCTGAAATAGGCCTCTGTATCGACGAGGAAGGCCGCGCGATCAGCCCGGGCCGTCCGCCAGAAAAGGTCGCTCGTCAGACCCGTCATCACCCTGTCCGCCCCGGCCGCTGCTGTCAGCCATAAAGCTTTGCCATGACTGCGGTTCCGCGCAGATTAACACATGCGAAAAGCGCGCGCCGAAGCCGGCTTGGGGCTTCGACGCGCGCTTCGCCGTCGCAACGCGCTTGGCGGGTGGGGCGCTGGATCAGCGCTGTGCGACGGCCTTCGGCGCGCCCGCATAGGCGGCGCAGACGCCCGAAAGTTCCGTTTCGAACTTCGCCTTGCTCTCGGCCTTGGCGGCGGACTTGCGGCCCTTCATCTCCGCGGCGGCGGCCTGTTCGCTGATGACGGGCAGGCGCGTGCGGCCCTCGGCGCGGACGAAGCCGGTCAACTCGGCGGCGTCGACGCCCAGGCCCGCGGCGATGCCCTTGCAGCGGCTGGCGCGGATATAGTCGGAATCGCTCACGGCGGCTGAGGCGGTCCCAGCCAGGCTGGTGGCGGCGATGGCGGCGCAGATGGCGGCGGTGGTGAAACGCATGGTCGATGTCCCTCTCGAAAACCTGGCGCGAACCTGATCTCGAAGTGGCATTTACTCAAATGAATTAGCCGCAATGTACGGCATCCAAGATTAAACTTTGGACACATCCTATCGTTACTGTGATCAACCTTACCGCATTGTAATGTTCCATCCGAGTCGGCAAGAGTGAGCGCATGTCGTCCGCCCTCAGCCCTTGCGTCCTTGTCTGCACGCTCGACGACACGGCGAATCTCTGCCTGGGCTGCATGCGCACCCTCGATGAGATCGCGGGCTGGGCCTTGCTCGACGATGCGGCGCGCGAGACCGTCATGGCCGCCTTGTCGGCGCGTCGCCCCGCGATCCATCCGCCAAATCCTGGAGACGCCTGATGCTGCGCGATGTCGAGCTGGCCAAGACGATCTGCCAGGCGATCGGAGGATCGCACGCCGAGATGGACGCCGACGCCATTTCCATAGAAGGCCAGCCTCCCTGGAAGGTTTCGCGCCATGTCGAGCTGATGGTCCAGGCCGGTCTTATTGACGCCTCGCCCGGCCCCCGCGCCGTCGACGGTCAGAAGGTCTACAGGGTTCGCTCTCTCACGCCCTATGGCGCAGAGTTCGCCCACAGCCTGAAGGCGGCGGATGTCTGGGCGCGGCTTGAAGACCTGTTCCCTGGCGAGACAATCCAACAAATCCCCCTGCGCGTCATCGCCGGCCTCGCGCCTAGGATGATCAAGCCCTAGGCCGCCCGCCGCTCGCCGGCGTCGCGCAAGGCCGCAAGCGCCGCATCCACGACTTCGAGACCCGCCCCGGCCCTCACGCCTTCGACCGTCAGAATGCGCCGCCACGCCCGTGCGCCCGGCCGGCCGTGGAATAGCCCCAGCATGTGCCGCGTCATCGCCGCCAGGTTTACGCCCGCCGCCAGCTGCCGCGCCATATAGGGCCGGTAGCGTTCGATCGCCGTGAAGCCGTCGACGTCTTCCGTCGTCACGCCGAACACCCGACGGTCAACCTGCCCAAGGATTTCCGGCGTGTGATAGGCAGCCCTGCCCAGCATCACCCCGTCCACAACCGCCAACTGGGCGATCGCCGCGTCCAGCGAGTTGATCCCGCCGTTGATATCGATCGTCAGCCCCGGCCGCTCGCGCTTCACCCGCGCGACGAGCGCGTAGTCCAGCGGCGGCACGTCCCGGTTCTCCTTGGGCGACAAGCCCTGCAGCCAGGCCTTGCGCGCATGGACGATGAAGCGGGTGACGCCGGCCTGGGCGCACAGATCGACGAGCCCAAACAGGCTCTCCTCGGGGTCCTGATCGTCCACGCCGATCCGGCATTTCACCGTCGCCGGCAGATTGACCGCCGCCTTGATCGCCGCCATGCCCTCGGCGACCAGCTCCGGCTCGCGCATCAGACACGCCCCGAACCGCCCGCTCTGCACACGGTCGGACGGGCAGCCGACATTCAGGTTGATCTCGTCATAGCCATAGTCCGCGCCAATCCGCGCCGCCGCCGCGAGATCCGCCGGCTCAGACCCGCCCAGTTGCAAGGCCACCGGATGCTCGCCAGCGTCGAAGCCCAGCAGATAGTCCCGGTCGCCGTTCAGCACCGCGCCCGTCGTGACCATCTCAGTATAAAGCAGCGCCCGCGCGCTGAACGCACGATGGAAAGACCGGCAGTGCCGATCCGTCCAGTCCATCATGGGCGCAACGGCTAACCTATTGTTTTTATTCACAAATTTCGGTCCAATTGGTCCCCATGTCGGACTGGACGGATTCACCTGTAATTTCATCGTATTAGAGATATCCGTGTGCAATCCGGCCGTCAAAAAGTCGAGCGGATATGCGAGCGTGTGCACCGATGCACATGCCCATGTGTGAACACCTCTCCGCTGATGATAATCTGAAAGTTATAGAATGCCGGTCAGGCGATAACTTTCAGGTTATTGACCTGGTCGCCCGTAAGGCGGACACCTTATGCTCCGTCAGCGCCGCCGGCTCGCGCCGGAGATTCCGGGGCCGCAGGCCTGATGTATTCCCGCCCCTACCGATGAGACGCCGATGACCTATGTCTTTTCAAAGACTCTCGCGTTGCCCTTTGCTGACGCGATCACTCGGACTCGCGAAGCGCTCGCCGCCGAAGGCTTCGGCGTAATCGCGGAAATCGATCTCCAGAAGACGCTAAAGGAGAAACTGGGCGTCGAATTTCGCCCCTACCTGATCCTGGGTGCCTGCAATCCGGCGCTAGCGCACGAGGCCTTACAGTTAGAACCCAACGTCGGCGCCATGCTGCCGTGCAACGTCGTCGTACAGGACGCCGGCGACGGCCGAACGGAAATATCGGCCATCGACCCGGTCGCCTCCATGCAGGCGATCAACAATCCTGAACTGAAGATCAAGGCCGGCGCGGTGGCGGACAAGCTCAAGGCGGCGATCGCAAGGCTCTGAACTCCACTCACCCCCAGGGACGAGCCGCCGCCCTGCCCGGGCGGCAGGCCGTCATTCAGCCACTTGCCAAGCGACCTGCGGACAAATTGCCTGGGCGGAAGGTCGGACGGGCGGATCGTCGCGTCCATCCCAAGCCGTCGCTCGCTTTGATAATTTCGGTAACGGGCGGTCGCTTTTGGAACGTCTCCTCTGCCAGAGACGCGCGGATAATGCCCTGACGGTCGATGACATATATCACCGGACCGGGCACACCATTGGGCCCGTTGCCTGGAGGATGCTGCACGTCGCGCAACCCCAGCGAATTTGGAACTGCGCTTGCGCTCAACCGCTTAGGTATCCGAGCGGCTAAGCGCCGCCGTTCCAGCAGATTTTACTGTGACGAACAAGCTGCGCTCCTATGCGCCGCTCCCGCAACGTCAAAGGACCACCATGATCGCGCTACCCAAACTGCCTTATGCCCATAGCGCGCTTGAGCCGGTCATCTCCGCGGCGACGATGACGCTTCACCACGATAAGCATCATGCCAAGTACGTGGAGACCGTGAATGCTCTTGTCGGTGAGAATGGCGACGGGGACCTCGAGAGCATTCTACGGGAGGCCAACCAGAACGGCAGCGTCAAGCTGCAGCAGAATGCAGGCCAGGCCTGGAACCACGCCTTCTTCTGGAACTGCATGGCGCCCGTCCAGACGTCGCTGGCCGGGCCGCTGTCTGACGCCGTCAGTACTGCGTTCGGGGATTTGGGTGAGTTGCGGAAGGCTTTCATAGAGGCCGGAAGCAGCCATTTCGGTTCAGGGTGGGTCTGGTTGGTCGCCAGCGGTGAGGCGCTGGCCGTGGTGACGACCCACGATGGCGACACTCTGGCCCTTGGACCCGACCTCCCCTTGCTGGTCTGCGACCTGTGGGAGCACGCCTACTATCTCGACCATAAGAATGATCGCGCTGGATTTCTCGGATCCTGGTGGGACCGCTTGGTGAACTGGGAGTTCGCGGAGGCGCAATATCGCGCAGCCATCTCTGACCGCGAACCCTGGAGCTATGACGAGGGATCCCGCCCGACGCCCGTCGTCACGCGCGAGGATTTCGAGCAGGCCCTTGAGGAGGTGACGGTCCACCTCGCTCGACCGCCACAGGCGGGAACCCCTGAGGACCGGCGCCTCACGGTCAGACTTGAACAGATCGCCGACTACCACGAGGTCCGCAAAATCGAACCGACGCCAGCCGACAGGGACCGCTTCATCCATTTGGACGAGCGGCTGAAGGCCTTCGAGCGACGGTGGCCCAAGCGCCCTCCTCCCGGAACTCCCGATCATTGGCCGCCTTCGCTGGGAGGCGGGCTCAGCGACCGGTGAGGCGGTATTTGCGAGGACGCTTCGGCCCATGACAGTCCGGGCTGCAACTTCGCTTAAGCGCGCGATCGGTCCGGTCCAGATGATGCTGCTTGGCGTCGGCTCCATGTTGGGCGCGGGTATCTATGGCTTGGTCGGTAAGGCAGCTGGTGTCATGGGCGGCGCGGTGTGGATGGCGTTCCTTGTGGCCATGATCGCCGCCCTGCTAACCGGCATCAGCTACGCCTCGATCGCCTCTCGCTATCCCAGAGCCAGCGGGGCGGCCTATGCGGCTCAACGCGCCTACCGGGCTCCATGGCTCAGCTACTTGGTGGGGCTTGGGATTGTCTGTTCAGGTCTCGGTTCGATCGCAACCCAGGCCAAGGTCGTGTCCGAAAACGTCAATGTGCTCCTTAGCCTAAACTTCGGCTTTAACGTCGCGGGGGCGCCGGCGGAAATTCTCTTCCTCTCGATCGGCTTCCTGCTGCTGATGAGCGCCATCGTTTATCGCGGGATCACCGAGTCCTTGTGGGCAAACGCCGTTTGCACGGTGATAGAGACTGCGGGTCTGCTGATGATCGTCGCAGTGGGCATGAGGTTCTGGGGACAGGCCGACCTCTTGTCAGGGCCGATTGCGCCAAGCAATCCAACCGGGGCGATCACGATGGGCTTGGTACTGCAAGGCTCTATCCTGACCTTCTTTTCGTTCCTCGGCTTCGAGGACATGATCAATGTCGCCGAGGAGGTCGAGCGGCCCGAGCGGACCATCCCGGTGGCGATCATCGGGGCGATGCTCATTGCATCGGTGATCTATATCGCCGTGTCGGTCACCGCCGTCTCAGTCGTCCCCTGGTCGGAGCTGGCGGCTGCGCCAGGGCCGCTCAGTCTCGTTGTCGCGCGCGCGGCCCCCTGGTTTCCGGCCGTTGGCTTCACCTTCATTACCATCGCTGCTGTCGCCAACACCGCCCTCGTAAACTACGTCATGGCCTCTCGGCTACTTTACGGCATGTCTAGGCAAGGCCTCTTGCCCGAACAGCTTGGCCGCGTGCATTCGCGCCGGCAGACGCCGCATATTGCGATTGGCGTCTTGCTGGTCGCTGTCGTCGGTCTTCAGTTCGCTGGCGACATCACGCAGTTGGCGGGCGCGACGGTGCTGCTGCTCTTGTTCGTCTTCACACTCGTCAACGGCGCGCTGATCGTTCTTACAATGCGTGAGGGTGACATGCCCGGCGCCTTCAATGCGCCGGTGTTCGTGCCGGCTCTCGGAGCTGTGGTCTGCATGGTCATGATTGCAGGACGGCTCGTCGAAGGCGATTGGCGAAGCCCGGCTATCGCCCTTGGCATGATTGCGGCGATCCTGCTGCTTTACCGCCTGACGAGGCGGCAACGCCACCCGATGACCCCCGATGTGGAATTGGCCGGGCCCGCCTCCCGGTGACTACCGCGGCTCCAGACGCCCAGATCGATCACGTTCAATAGCCTATCGGTCTGGCTGCGCCGTCAAATCTCGCCTCGACGATTTAATGCCGCTCAGTGGGTCAACTGGCTTCGGCGACTGTGGATTCCGCTACAACTCACATGACCCGATGACCAATGTGACGATGGCCGCGGGCTGTCGGCCGCTCAGACGCTTGAGCGTCGCGCCCCAGCTGAAGGCTCTAAGGCCGATCGATATAGCGGCCTACCCAAGCCGATATGACCTTCGCCGCGTAAACGGAATCCGCCCTATCCGTCAGCAGGTGGTCGGCGTTGTCTAGGGAGATGAAGCTTTTCGGGTGCTGGGCCGCTTCGAAGATGCCCGCGGCGTTATTGATCGAGACCACGTCGTCGACAGGAGAATGCAGTACCAGGAGCGCCCGATCGAGACCCGCGATGCGGGCCGCCTGATCCTGCCCGCAGACATCCTGAACAAAGTCGGCGCCGAGTTCGAAGACACGTCCGCCGATTGTCACGGGCAGGCGTTCGCCCGAAGGCACTTCGCCGAGGCCGGGCTTGAGGTGGACCAGAATGTGATCGGCGGAAAAGGGTGCGCCAATCACAGCCACGGCTTTGATCGTGGGCAGTTTGGAGACGGCGGCGAGGACTGCCGCCCCGCCAAAACTATGGCCAACGAGAAGCTGAGGAGTCATGCCTCGCTCGTGCATCGCTTCCGCTGCGGACACCACGTCCTGGATGTCACTTGAGAGGCCGTCGCCGAATTGGCCGCCGCTTTCGCCCAAACCGGTAAAATCGAAGCGCAGGACGCCGATCCCCGTCGCAGCTAGCGCGCGGCTTACATGCGTAGCGGCCAGGGAGGACTTGTCGCAGGTGAAACAGTGGGCGAACACGGCCCAGCTCATCGGCTGCTTTCCGGCTTCCAGAACCCCGCTCAAGCGCCGTCCGGCCGCGTTCGTGAATTTGAAACTTTGCTTGGCCATCAATCAACTTTCGCGACGCCAAACGATACATCGGCCGCCGCAGAGCCGCCGTATGACGCCAGGGCGGGCAGAACTTTCATTCAGACTTCCGAGGCTTTTCGGGCTTTGGGATGTCACGGGCGGGCGGCACGTGGGGCTCATCGACCATTGCGCCCCCCTCGTTCACCCAACGATTGATCGCTTGCGGCTTCGGATCGGTTGCGACGGTAGGCCTTGGGGCCTGGACTGGCGCATCTGGGGCCTTACGCGGCATCATTGTCTCCTTGTCAGCTTTGGCGTCTGTGCGCTCAGGCCTACGAAACCGGATAGCGAGAGGGCCTGTCGCAAACGACGGCCTCCAGCGCGGTTGGGACCTGTGGAGTTTCCGGGCCAGCCGCCGGCTCGGGCATAAGATAGGCTTTCGCCGCGCCTCCATTCGCCAAAATGGCCGCGACGGCGCATTGCGCTGACGCCTGGGCGTGTTCTTCTTTCAGATAATCGCCGAAGAACGCGCCGTCCTTGGTGACTGTCCAGACGCCGGCAGTTGGCGCGATCAGAAAGACGGTCTCAGGGTCGGGTTTGCGTTCCACGGGCCCGTGCGAGGCCGGATCGGAAGCTTTCATATCGAAATCCCTTCAAACTTGGTGCAGCACCTACGGACCGAGTGGGGCAGCGGTGACGGCTTCGACGCCCTCGCGGGCTGGCGCGGTCAGGCCCATCGCCGACGCGGTACGAACATCCCAGCCGTAGATGTCGGGCCTGAAGGTCACCGCGCCATCATCGCCGAACAGAGCGGTCAGGTAGATCAGCCGCACAGGGATCGGCGCGCGAAGCGGCACGACGCCGGTGCGTCCCGACTTGAGAATGCTGTCAAAGCGGTCGCCATTGCCGCTGCTCGTCGCCAGCCGGCGGCCGAATTCGACGGCGTGCTGGACGCGGATACAGCCGTGACTGAGATGGCGCTGACTGCGTGAAAACACGCTCTTTGACGGGGTGTCGTGCAGATAAATCGCGTAGCGGTTCTGCATGTCGAATTTCACCTGGCCGAGCGCCGCCCAGGGACCGGGTGATTGAATGATCCGGCCCGATACCCGCCGCATATGGTTGCGCGCCAAATAGCCCGGACCCTTCGGCGTGATTTCGCGCCGAGCGATGGACGCGGGCACATACCAGGGCGGGTTCACGACGAGCCGCTCAAAGCTGGCTTGAAGCTGCGGCGTTTCGTGTCCCGGTCGACCGGGAACGACGATACTCGTCCATGCGACCTCGCCGTTCACGATATAGCTGAGCATGGAAGCGGCGGTATTGACGTCGATCCGGGTTGGCGGCGGCTCGCGCTGCAGCCAACGGAGCCGTTCAAGATTCACGGCCAAGCGGCGCGCCTTGTCGCGCGAAGATGCATTGAGCAGCGCTAGTGTGTTTGGACCAACCACGCCATCTTCAGCCAATCCCCGGCTGCGCTGGTAGGTCTTGAGCAGATCTGCATCGGCCTGCGTCCAGATATTACTCTGCGGCTGAACGACTGCATTCGGCGCCGACGCGCCGGCCAGGGCCGCGAGGACGGCGGCGCGCCGACCATCCCTGTCGCCAACCCTGATCGAAGGGCCCGGGGGGACCGGCGGCAAGTCAGAGGCTGAGGAACGTCCGGCCATTTCGAGGTACGCGGCGGAAAGCGCAGCGTACAGGGAGTCTTGCGGCGTCAATCCCGCCAACCAAGCGGTCACACGTTGGTCCGCCAGGGCGCTTCTCAGGCCTACGACCAGATCGGGCGCATCCCTCGCGATCGTATAGTTGCTGAAGATTTTGCTGGGATCGACCAGTCCGATGGCGAGGGCCTTGGAGTATGCCAAGGCGGTCCGGCTGAGGTTCAGGTCCCTGTCGCCGACGGACGTGGAGCCCTCGATCAGCGCTAGATAGGGCTGTGGATCAAGCCCGTGAGCACTCGCCCTCTCGAGACCCTCCGCAAGCGCGGCGGCATTCCGATCCGTCCAGAGCGGCGCATTTTGGCCGGCATATAGACGTTTCACCGCGTCGCTGGCCGACCCAAGATCAACTTGGCTGGCGCTGACGTCACCAGCCGCTAAGCGCCTGCGTGATTGAGCAAGCGCGCGCGCACCGATACCCGTGAGGACAAATCCCGACCCAAGAATAACGCCTCTGCGTGTCGAGGAACTCACGCTCCGCCCTGTCGAACTGGCCTCGCCTACCAGTAAGGCCGGGCGCCCAGGGGGCCGTAATAGGCGTGGAAGGCCTCGCGGCTTGCACTGTCATCCCATCCACTGAGCTCTGAAACATCGAGCTTCGGCGCCAGGGACAGAAATTCCTGGGTGATGTCGACGACATAGCCGCGTTGGTCGGTATCGTAGTTCAGAACGGACCAAGGCAGGGGCTGATGCTTCTCGCCCATGCCGACAAATCCACCAAAGCTCAGGATCGCGTAGGCGACCTTTCCGCTGCGCTTGTCGATCGCGACATCCTCGATCTTTCCGATCTTTTCATTGGCCTGATTGAAGACGTCGGTGCCGTTCACGCGCTGGGCGGGGATGAGTGGATGCGCCATCTCGCCAGCATCCACGGGCTTAGCCATCGTTTGGTCCGTCATGTTCTATCCTTTGTGAGTGTTCGCGCGTGAGCCTAGAGGCCTCGAACGGTCGTGGCGCCTCGCGCTCTATGGATAGAAAGCGGCCATCGCGCCGCTCGGTTGCGCCTCATCAAATGACGATACCGTCAACGCCTTCTGATTTATAGCAATCTGGCGGCCCGCCGTTAGAACAGCCGGGGGAGATGATGCCAGATTTACTATAGATTTACATGGGACGGATGCCTGACTAACCTTATGACATCTGAATTAAATTCCCTACAGAGGGTGGCGCGAGAGCCCTTGGCCATTTCGCGGCCGTTGATAGGAAACCGTCGGCTCCCCGAACGATGGCGATCAGCAGAAGGTAGGCGAGCGGGCCAACGAGCAGGATGCGCAGCGAGCGCTCGGCCGTTCCGAGGTCATCGCGCCTGCCTTCAATTTCTGAGCCAGCCCATCACCGATTTCTTGCCTTCGATACGTCGCTCACTCGATGGGGCGAGCGCTGTCCAACAAGTCGCGAGGTCCGCCCTCCGCTCGCTCTTCATTGACGAGCTGCTCAATGTGGTCATCTGGACGCGTGTCGGCATCCGATGGCGGCGGCGGCGGCGCCTTTGCTCTGAGGCGAGGCTTGGCGGGCACGCCGTCGGCGTCATTCATGCTCGTCAACGGTATGGATGCACCCTCGTCAAAGCGTAGGCGATAGATGGGCTCCGGCAGCGCGAAGCCGGCTCCTATGAGCGCCTGCGCCGCTGCATAGATCGCAAGACTGCGCCCCTTGAAAAAATCGGTCTCGTTCTGATCCAGCCAGCCGAAGAACCGCAAGACGATATTAGAGTCGCCCACGTCTTGGATGATTGCGCTGGCCTTTGGCGTATCGAGGACGAACTTCAGAGCGTTTATGGCGGCGAGGCCGACCGCCATGCCATCTACGGGATTGTCATCAGCATCGACGCCAAGATCGAAGGCGAAGCGCCGCTCGGAGTTTCGCGTATAGTTGAGGATAACCGACTTAAAGACGATCGCGTTCGGTATGCGCAGGTGATTGCCATCGAGCGTCATCAGCACCGTGGCGCGAGAGGTGAGGCGCACGACCCGGCCTTCATTTCCGTCGATCACGACATGGTCGTTGGCCCTGAAGGGCTGACGCAGGCTGAGCATCAGGCTCGAGACATAATTGTCGACCGTATCGCGAACGGCAAAACCGAGCGCCACGCCAATGACGCCCGCACCGCCGAGAACCCCACCGAGCAGTGCGGTGGCCCCGAGCACCTCGAGTGCTGCGATCAGTCCGAAAATTATAAAGGCGAACCGTACAAAGGTCGCGACGAGTTCGGCCAGAAATGTATTTGGGGTGATCCACCGCCACAGGCGGTCGATCGATGCGAGCAAATGGCCGATAAGCCCGATTGTGATCGCGATCGCCAGAGCCACGCCTAAGAGCGGCAACGCCTGAACCAGGCCACGAAGGTCGTTTCCAAACTGTCCGATCGCAGGCGTGAGGTTGGTGTTGACCTTCAGGTCGCGCGTCAGATCGTTCTGGACTGTCACCACACCCGAGACTCGCCCAGCGATGGCCTCAGCGCGCAGGATGTCGCCCGCGCCAGGCACTACGCCCATCAGCGTGACCACGCCGGCCGACACACGGACCCGTACGTCCTTGAGTGGCGCGATCTCGGAAAAAATGCTCTGGATCCGACCGGCGATCTCTGAGTCGGCATTGGCCTCCGTCTTGGTCGCGATCGCAGTGACGGGTTCTACCTGGGTCACGACCTTCTCTGGCGGAGCGATTTGCGCGCTGGCGTTCAATCCGACACTTAGAAGAGCCAAGGTGATGATGATGCGAGCGAACACGGCCATCCCTCACGGTGCGCGTTTTATGACGCCGATATAAGCCCCACTGTGATTCGAGATTGAGGTTCCCCGCGTTCCAAAGTTAGCGCTTCAGTGAAGCTGAGACCTCGCCTGACCCGGCAACAAGCCACAACTATCTTCATCTGGAGCATTCGATGCTCCGACGCGTTCCCTCTGGGCACAACTCGGAATGTAGAATCGGGCAGTTTCAGCTGGATTTCCCGGGCCATGCAGGGGATCTGCGTTCGTGAAAACGACTATTCTAAAGTTCGCTGACGGCTTACGGGGCAGCTATTGGTTTCTGCCCACGGTGATGGCGCTGGGCGCCGTGCTGCTCGCAGGCGGCATGATCTTGCTCGACACCTACAAGGGTTCGGATTGGATGGACGGCCTGCCGTGGCTCTACGCGGCTCGGCCAGACGGCGCGCGCCAGGTGCTCTCAGCCATCAGCGGCTCGATGATCACGGTCGCCGGCACCGTCTTCTCCGTGACGATTGCGGCGGTCGTGTATGCCTCCGGCCAATACGGACCGCGCCTGCTCAGCAACTTCATGAGCGACCGGGGCAACCAAGTGACCCTCGGCACTTTCATTGCCACCTTTGTCTATTGCCTTCTGGTGCTGCGCACGATCCGCTCGGCCGGGGAAGCGGGCGCTGGTGCGGGCTTCGTACCGAACCTCGCGCTGCTGGTGGGCGTGGCGCTGGCACTATGCTCGATCGCGGTGCTGATCTTCTTCATCCACCACGTGCCCAGCCAACTTCACATCAACGTCGTCATAGAAGACATCGGTGACAAGCTGTTGAAGGAGATCGACAACCGTTTCCCCCGGTTCATCGGCGCGCCCCAGCCCGACGACAATGGCCAGGATGACGCGGCCCGTGTGCCGGCGACCTTTCAGCTGGACGCGAGCCAGGCCGACGGCGCGCGTCGCGCGCTCGTTGCGGCCAAGGACACGGGTTACCTCCAACTGATCGACGACGACGCGGTGATGGTCGTCGCGCGCGAGCACGACCTCGTTCTGCGCCTCCAATACCAGCCGGGGGATTTTATCCACGCGGGCAGAACCCTGGTCGAAGCTTGGCCGCCCGAACGCTGCGACGACGACACGGCGGCGGCGATCGGCGCGGTGTTCTCGGTTGGGTCCAGACGCACCGCCCTGCAGGACCTGCGCTTCCTCGTTGACGAGCTGGTGGAGATCGCCGCGCGCGCGCTATCGCCCGGCGTCAACGACCCGTTCACGGCCGTCACCTGTCTGGATTGGCTAGGCGCCGCGATTTCGGACCTGGCGGGCCGCGAACTGCCATCGCATCTGCGGCTCGATGGGGATGGCGCGCTTAGGGTCATCACTCATCCCGTGACCTTTGCAGGCTTCATGGAGCGGGGCTTCGGGGCTCTGTCCCAGTACTGCGCCACCGATATGGTCGCGTCCCTGCGTTTCATCCGCGCGCTCGGGGAGGTTTCCGTCGGCTGTGATGACCCGGAACGACTGAAGAACCTTGATGATCACGCTCAAAAGCTGGTCGTGCTGGTGCGTGAGAACCTTAAAGGATTCAACCGGGACCGGGTGATCGAACGCGCCGATCAATTGCGACGCGCCATGGCCGAGCCCGATTACAAGCGCCGGCTGCGCGACAGCGGGGCTTGGCTTGGCGGAACAGCTTGAGGCAACCCTTCCCGTGGGGGGCTCGGTCGAACGGCCCCCCTCGTCGACATCTGTCTTCTTCATCAGTGGCGCACCATTCCACCCAAGCAGTGGCTGTTAGACTTCGTCGTTCGGGATGTTGAGGAGCAGGCCGCAGGCCTTGCAATGCACCGCATCAGGCTCATGCCGCATGAGACCACACCTCCCACACAGGAAGCGGACCTTGTGTGGACGGAACAACGTCTGCGCCAAGCGAACGAAAAGCGTAATGCCCGCGATCATGGTGACGATCGAGATCAGCTTGCCCCAGGCGCCCGGCAAGACGATGTCGCCAAAACCCGTCGTCGTCAGGGTCGCGACGGTAAAGTAAAGCGCTTCGATATACCCATCCACGCCAACATGGCGGCCGGCAAAGCTCGTATAGACGAAGCCCGTCACGATGAAGACGAAGGTGACGAGTGTGGAAGCAGCCCGGGTCACCTCCTCGTAGCGCGTTTCGTCGTAACGTCGCCCAATGGTGCTCCAGAAGAAGTCGCTATGCAGCAGCGTCCAGAGGCGAAGCACACGCAGGAAGGCCAGGTTGAACAGCCATCCTGGCGCCAGCAGCGTCAGCAGGACGAACGCGTCAACCCAAACGATCGGGCGCTTAGCCCACGTCCGCAGCGAACGGGAGGCCAGAGCGCGGGCGCAGAGGTCGAGCGCCAGGATGAAAGCGACGAAATAGTCGATGGCCAGGAAGAACGGTGTCTCCCTCAACAAGGGCGCGGCGATGAAAAAGCCGATCAGCGCGATGTCGATCATGATCACCGCAAGACGGAAGCGGACCGCCGCGGCAGACTGCCCGTGATAGAGGTACCGCAAGCGTGCGCGAAGGCGACGAACGCCACGACGGACTGGCGTACGTCGCGCGGACATCAGCTTTCTTCCTCAACTTCTGAAGCGCCGGGCCTGCACGGCTTGCAGGCCCGCAGGATCGCCATGCCAACGAGCGCAGACGCGAGCGAGCCCACAAGCACGCCGATCTTGGTCTCGTCGATCAGCTTCGGATCACCGAAGGCGAGGTTGCCAATGAAGAGGCTCATGGTGAAGCCGATGCCGCACAGGACCGCCACACCGTATAGCTGTCCCATGGATGCGTCCCGGGGCATGTCGGCCCACCCCATGCGAATGATGGCCCACGCCGTGCCGAAGACCCCGAGTTGCTTGCCGATGAATAGGCCGAGCGCGACGCCGAGCGGTACGGGATCGAGCGCGGCTGCGGGACTGACACCGGCGAAGGACAGCCCGGCGTTTGCGAACCCGAAGAGCGGCACGATCAGGAAGGCTACCGGCTTGTGTAGCGCGTGCTCTAGCCGATGGAGCGAAGACGTCGCATCGTCCGGCGCGCCCGGGCTCCTGCGCAGCGGGATCAGCATCGCCAGAGCGACCCCGGCCAGGGTCGCATGGACACCGGACTCCAGCACGAAGTACCAAAGCGCCAAGCCGCCGAGAATGTAGGGCCAGAGCGCGGTGACTTTCAGGCGGTTGAGCGCGAAGAGCACCACGAGGATCCCACCGGCGGCGGCCAGGGCGATCAGGTGGAGTTGGGCTGTGTAGAAGATCGCGATGATAACGATCGCGGCCAGGTCGTCCATGATTGCGATGGCGGTCAGGAAGATCTTGAGGGACCCCGGTACGCGCGACCCCAGGAGGGCCAGCACCCCTAGCGCAAAAGCGATGTCGGTCGCAGAGGGAATGGCCCAACCGGCTCGGCTATCGGGGTGGGCGCCATTGAACGCCAGATAAATCAGGGCCGGCAGGACCACGCCGCCGAGCGCCGCCACGCCAGGCAGGATGATCTTCGACGGTCGCGAGAGCTGCCCGTCGAGCACCTCGCGTTTGATCTCCAGTCCGACCAGCAGGAAGAAGAGCGCCATCAGGCCGTCGTTGATCCAATGCAGCACGCTCTCGGTCAGGTGAAAGACGCCGAGGGCGAAGCCGAACTCGGCCTTCAGCGCGGCGAAATAGCTCTCCGCAAACGGCGAGTTGGCGACGATGAGCGCCAGGGCGGCGGCGGCCATGAGGACGTAACCTCCAGAAGCCTCGTGGTGAAGAAAGTGGCGCAAGGCCGACAGGGGCCGCTTGGCGGTCGAAGAGCTCATCGCGATCCTAGCGCTGTGTCATCGGGACGTGCTTCGAGCGCATCCCCTCGGTGACCGAGGCGTCTGCACCAAGGTGCAGGTGGGGCCTAGCATCATGAACTATCTACGATTCGGCACGATGATCGTCACGATCAGCTGACCCCTGATCAGGAGCGTCATGCCCGTCGCCCAGATACGTCCGACCGACTTGGCGCCATTGGGCCGCAGGACAACACCTATCAGGCGCCGCATGCGACCTTCAGCGGGGGCGGGCGGCGCGAAGACTTCTCCAGCGCGCCGACGAACCCATCTCGCCACGCGCCGACATGGTCGCGTTGCACGCCGTCATTCAGGGCCGACCATCTTGCACGACGCTCCTCGGTAGGCATGATCAAGGCGCGCCGCATGGCTTCGGCCATGTCCTCGCGGCTGAACGGATTGACGATCAGGGCCTCGGCCATCTGTTCCGCGGCCCCGGCCAATTCCGACAGGATCAACACGCCAGGATCGACCGGATCCTGCGCCGCCACATACTCCTTCGCCACGAGGTTCATACCGTCGCGTAACGGGGTCACCAGCCCAACGTGGGCAGCGCGGTAGATGCCCGCCAGGGCATCGCGCCGGTAGGCCTTGTTGACGTAGCGGATCGGCACCCAATCGATATCGGCGTAGGCGCCGTTGATACGGCCTGACAGAGCTTCAAGGCGGCCCCGAATATCCTGGTAGGCCTCCACTTCATCACGGCTTGGCGTCGCGATTTGCAAGAAGAACACCTTCTCCAACTGATCGGGATGATCGGCCAGCAGCTGCTCGTAGGCGCAGAACCTTTCTTCGAGACCCTTGGAGTAATCTAGCCGATCGACCCCGACGATCATCTTGCGGCCTAGCAGGCTCGCGCGCGTGCGATCGAAGGCGGCCTTGGCGGGTGCGGACGCCACCGCCTTCGCAAAGTCCACTGCATCGATCCCGATGGGAAACGCGCCGATCCGAGCACGCTTGCCGAAGGCGCTCGCCTCCCCGCTCGCGTCCACGGAGCCTTCGGCATTCTGGACGACGTACTCCGCGAAGGCTTCTCGTGAATCCTGCGTTTGAAAGCCAATCAGGTCGTAGTCGAACAGCGCCTCGACCAGCTCGGCATGCCGGGGTAGCGTCGTCAACAATCGGCGCGCTGGCCAAGGGATGTGGAGGAAAAACCCGATCTTATTGCGCACGCCGCGCTGGCGCAGCTCCCGAGCGAGGGGCAGCAAATGGTAATCCTGCACCCAGATCAGGTCGTCGTCCTGGATCAACGGACGCAGCGTTTCGGCAAAGCGGGTGTTCACCCGTTCATAGCCTTCGTCGAATGACCGCTCATAAGCCACTAGGTCGGTCCGATAGTGGAACAGCGGCCACAGCGTGCGGTTGGCGTAACCGTTGTAGTACTCCTGTCGATCCTGCTCCTCGAGATCGACCAGCGCCACAGTCACGCCGCCAACCTGTTGGATGGAAAGGTTGCCTGTGAAGGTTTCGCAGGTCTCACCGCTCCAACCGAACCACAGTCCCGAGCTCTCGCGCAGGGCAGCGGCGAGCGCCATCGCCAGACCACCGACCGATCCGACACCGGGATCGGTCGGCGGATTTACTCGGTTAGAAACGACAATCAGGCGTCCCATCCCGCCTCCCAGAAATCGAACTTTCCGCGGTCGAGGCTGCGCATGATCCACGACAAGGTGGCGGCCGGGCTGGCGAGACGGCCCTGCGCCAAGGTTTTCCTGGATTCCCCCACGAGCACCCCTACGCCGCCGTGGGCGCGCGCCGCAGCGAAGCCGGCCTCATCGGTCAGGTCGTCGCCGACAAACACCGGCGTCGCGCCGGCGAACGGCGCCTCAAGCATGAAGCGGTTGAGCGCTGCGCCCTTGTCCGGACCGGGAGTCCGCAACTCAATGACCATTTTTCCGCGCTGGATCTCCAGGCCGCTCGCTTGAGCCAGCCGCTCGACTGTCTCGACGATGGCGGCCTCCGCTTCCGGCGCCGCGCGGTAATGAATCGCGACACTAGGCCCCTTGGCCTCGACCAGGAGTCCCGGCCGCGCGCGGGCCAAGGCCTCAAGCACAGACGCGGCGTCGGCCACGCGCGCATGGGGCGGCTCCAGGACAAGCCCTCCCACGGGGGTGCGGCGTTGCAGTCCGTGTACGCCGGCGACGCAAGGGATGGCGCCGCCCAATACCTCGTCCACATCCTCGATAGTTCGGCCGCTGAGGATCGCCAGGCGCCCGCATAGGTGATCGCGGGCGCGATGCAGGACGATCCGACAGGAGGGGCTCGCGCGAACCTGGTCGGGTTCCGCGGCGATCGGGACGATGGCGCCGTCGAGGTCCAGGAACAGCGCTGTCTCTGCGACCGGAAGGGCGTGGGTGATCTGACTATGCAGCATGGCCAGCAAGCTCCGAAAGTTGTTGATCCGGCAGCACAACCTTCATGTGCGGGAATGGGATTTCGACACCCGCCCGGTCGAAGGCCAGCTTGATACGGCGATTGTATTCGCGCCCGACACTCCATTGCTGGATGGGCTGGGTCTTGATCCGGGCTTTCAGCACCACGCCGCTGTCGGCGAGATTATCGACGCCGACCACTTCGATCGGCTCGAGGATCTTGGCGGCAAAGGCCGGCTCGGCCTGCATCTCCTCGCCGACCCGCTTCATGATCCGAAGCGCGTCATCGATGTCCGAGCCGTACGAGACCTGCAGATTGAAGACGTAATAGGAGAAGGTCTTGGTGAGGTTATGCACCACCTGCGCCTCGCTGTAGGGGAAGACGTGCAAGGTGCCGTCGAAATCGCGCAGCCGGATCGTGCGCAGGGTCATCGCCTCGACAAGCCCACCGGACTCACCGACGCGTACGATATCGCCCACCGAGACGATGTCCTCGATGATCAGGAAGAGACCGGTGAGAAAGTCCTTCACCAGCGTCTGGGCGCCAAAGCCCAGCGCGATGCCGACGACCCCAGCCCCGGCCAGCAGCGGCCCGATCTTCACGCCCAGTTCGGATAGCGCCATCAGCACGGCGACAATGACGATAGCAGTCTGCACGATGCCTTCGAGCAGTGGACCCAGCGTCTTCAGCTGAGCCTGGCGCCGGGCCTCAGAGGCGCCGGCCGCCACCCCGGCGAAGAGTCGGCCGATAAGAAAGCCCGCAATCTCGAAGGCGGCCGTGGCGACGACCAGCAGGACCACCAAACGCAGGGCAGCTGCGGCGAGCAGCTGCCCTGCCCCGCGCGAAAGCCAGGCTATGGGATCCGCCCCCCAGATCTGGCCGATCACCAAGATCGCGCCGACCGCGGCCAAGAAGCGGACCGCCCAGGCGGCGAGCCGCGCGACGCGCGTCGTGCGGACGGCGCGATCAGCTGTGTGCGGCCCTGGCAAACGCCGTACCGCCACGCGCATCGCGCGCCGTGCGATCCACACGAGGGCGAGCCCCAGGAGGGCGACCAAAACGCTGAGCGCGAGGTTCAGGAAGACTTGAGGCCAGCCCAATTGCGCAAAATGCGTCGTCGTGTCTTGCCAACCCGATAGCAGGCGTTCGCTTGCGGTCACGGCTATCCTTTCATTTCATTTACGCGCGCAGGATGACGCTGAGGTCTCCATTGCGCTCTAGGAACACGGCCTTCACCGCGCTCAGGTCCATCTGGCCCGCCTGTCGCAGAGCCTGGTCGAGATCGCCCTGCCCCACGCCGTGGCGGCGCATGGCCCGCCAGTCGATTTGGCCGTCGGCCACCAGCTGGGTCGGCCGCCCCTTGAGGAGGTCGCCCAGAGGCCACCATGTCGCGGCATAAGCGAGGAGCGCGTGGACGCCAATGAGCACGGCCGTGGCGCAAAGAGTTGGGAAAAACGGGGCTCCACCCGTGATGGTGCGGCTCAGGTTCGAACCGATGATGATCGCCAGAAGGATGTCGAGAGCGCCCCACTTGCCGAACACGCGCTCGCCGGCCAGACGCACGAACGCCAGGCCGATCAGGAAGATCAACAGGGCTCGCGCTGACATCTGCGACCAGGTGATCGTCTCGCCGTGGCGGCCGATCAGGTCGTACAGAAGGTCCATCCCCGGGCCATCTAGGCAGCCAGGAGGCGGCGCCCCCTAGGATAGCGCTCAAGGCGCTGGATCGCGTCCCACGCCCGCTCGAGTTCATCGGCTGTCGGGAAGCTGTCGTTCGGGCTCATCAGCTTGCGCACGACGAGGCTCGCATGGCGCAACGCATCCCGCTCAATGTCGGTATGCACCGGCAGGTCGCAGCGCGTGGCGACGTGCAGGCCCACAGGGTTGGTTTGGTGAGTCTTCATCAGGTGGCCCTCCCGTTTTCAGCATCCGGCTGCAAGGCGCGGCGGATATGGCTGAGCCGATCATCGTCGGCCGCCCAAACCGCATCGGGCGATGCGCCCATGACTTCCACGCGTTCAAGAACCCAGGACCGGATACCCCAAGTCCGCATCAGGTCGTTCGCCAGTTCGGCTGCGTTGCGCCGGCCGTTCGGTGGGCTTGCGACCACGGCAATGGTCGGCGCGGTCTGAGCGGCCATCAGAAGCGCCATCCGTGCATTGGGCGCTGGCCCGACAACACTGAATCCCCCGTGGTAGAGTTTATCGAGAATGTCCGCGGTGCTGTTTTCACAATCACAGACAAGTAGAATGGTGTCGTTTCTCGGTTCCGTCATCCGGTCTCCTTGCTTTGTTTCTGGATGCCCTCATTATATCACAAGACGATATAATTTGCGACCTGTCAGGCTTGACAATTCCGTGAGCGGACGCGCGGCCGGTGTGCTCAGAAGGGGAAGAAGAAGGGAATGATCGCCACGCCGACCAGCCAAGTGAGGAGATTCAAGGGAACCCCGATCCGGACGAAATCCAGGTAGCTGTAGCGTCCCATCTGGTAGACGAGGACGTTGGTCTGATAGCCAAACGGCGTGGCGAAGGCAGCGCTCGCGGCCATCATGATGCCCACGAGAAACGGCCGGGGATTGACGCCGAGGCTCTCCGCCAAAGCAACCGCGACCGGCGTGAGAAGGACGGCGACCGCCGCATTCGACAGGATCTCGGTCAGAAATAGGGTCGCCCCATAAAGCAGCGCCAAGGCCATCCAGGGACCAAGCGCCGTGACCCAGCCGACCAGAGCATTGGTCGCAAGCGCCGCAAGGCCGGTCACCTCCAGGGAGAGGCCCACCACCACCATCCCCGCGATGAGGAGAAGGATTTCGGGGCGAAGGCCCTTGTAGGCATCCTCGGCGCTGATCACGCGGAGCACCACCAGGAGGACAGCCCCTGAAAACGCTGACGCCGCGATGGGGGCGACGCCCAGGGCCGCAACCGTCACGACGCCTACGAACACCACCAATGAGGCCACCGCCTCGAACGGGCGGAAAGGACGGTCGAGAGGAAAGACGCTCGGATCGTCGCCTGCGGCGCTTTCAGCCTTCTCTGGCAACGCCACCTCGCCACTCCGGCTTGGGCTATGTCCCAGCAGTCGGCCGCCGAACAGAAAAAGGTAGAGGCCGCCGGCTAGCCCGACAACCAGTCCGACAGGTGTGATCTCGAACATCGAGAACACCGGCTGGCCGGCGTTGCGCGCCATGTCGTTGACCAGCAGATTGGTCGAGGTGCCGATCAAGGTGCACGCGCCGCCCAGGATGGTCACATAGGAGAGCGGGATCAGGAATCGCTTCGGCGACAGGTTTAGTGACTCGGCGACGTCCTTCACGACTGGGGCGGCCAGCACCACGATCGGTGTGTTGTTGAGGAAGGCCGACGCCGCCCCCGACACAGCGATAACAATCCAAAGGCCCAGAGCGCCGAGCCTTGCACAAAGGCGTGTGGCCCCACGGATGATCAACCCAAGGAGGCCCGACAGTTCCATGGCGTAGGCGATGACGAAAAGAGAGGCCAAGGCGATGATCGCTGGGCTGGCGAACGCGCCCTGGACTTCCACCGGCCGGATCGTGCGCGTGCCCAACAGAACCGCAGCACCGGCCAATGCCACGACATCAGACCGCACCTTGCCCCAGATCAAGGCCGCCACGACCGACAGCAGAACCGCCAAAGTCACGAGTTGAGGAGACGTCATCGGTCCTTCTTTAGCGGCGATTGCTGGACCGAGCGCCGCAAAAAATGGTCCGCGCGGGTCGAAACCCATGCCATCCATCTGTTAGGGTTGGGGCATGCCGAACAACAAGCCGAGGTTCATCGACCGCAAGCGAACACTGATCGCGCCCGTCGTTCTGGGCGGTCTGGTCCTCATCCTTCTCGCTGCGGCCCTGCTTTGGAAGAGTCGTACGCCGACCCCCGTAGCAGCGCCTGAGCCTCCTGCGGCCGCGCCGGCGGCAAAGGTCGCGCCGACGGCCATTCCGCTGCCTCCCCCGCCGCTTGGCCGGCGCGACATCGTGGATGCCGCTCGCCTAGCCGCTGCAGCTTATGCCGCCCGCGCACCCAGTGATCCGAAGGCGAACACGGATCTGATCGGTCAACGCTTTGCACTGCGCATCCCGTTCGGCTGCGACGGGCCGCAGGTTAGCGCAGGCTCCTCACAGGCCTATTTCGAATTCGATCCGCTGAAAGGCACCAGCAAGCTGGTGGCGCGTCCGAGTGACTGGACGGCCCTTCCGGCCATTCCGCAAGCGACGGGCGAGAAGATGGTTGAAGATGTCGAGGGGTTCTGGCTTCCGCGCCCCTGGAGCTTTGCCGAGGTCTGCCCGCCACGACACGACGCCCCGGCGCCGGCGGCGCCAACGCCGGTCGCGGCGCAATCGGTCGGCCTGGCGAGGGTCTTCGAGAAAGGCGGCTCGCGTCTACTGCGGCGCGACGGTCGCGCTTATGAATTTGTCCGCAAGGCGCCGGCAGACAAAGCGCCGATGGCGACCACCACCTATCGCTTGGTGCTGGAAGGACGCGTCGTCGGCTTCAGTGATGGCCAAGCGATCCGCTGCTGGAGCGAAACCGCCGAGCATCGCCCGACGTGTCTCTTCGGTGTCGAATTCGATCGCGTCGCGTTCGAAGACGCTTCGGGGCAACTATTGTCGGAGTGGCGCGACTAGCGTCTCCACAAACCTCCAAGGCTAGCCATGACCCATACCTACGACGCCCTTTGGACGTGGCTCCGGACTGGCGCATGGATTGAAGGCGCGACCCGGCTTCTCCTTGCGGTGGGCATTGTGGTCGCCGCCGCCATCGTGGCGCGGCTGGTCGTCAGACTGCTCCGCCGCCTGCGCGACCGTTCCCGCATTGGCCGGCCGCTGATCTACATCGTCGAGAAGCTGGCGGGTTACGCGCTGGTGATCATCGGCGTCTTCATCGGCCTTTCCACGCTCGGCATCAATCTTACCTCGCTGGCCGTGTTCGCGGGCGCCGTTGGCGTTGGCGTCGGCCTGGGACTCCAAGGGGTTGTCCGCGAGTTCGTGTCCGGCCTGGTCGCCATCTTCGATCCCTTCGTCAACGTCGGCGACTTCATCGAGCTTGAAAACGGAATCCGCGGCGAGGTCACCGAGGTCGGCCCCCGTGCGACCCGCATCAAGACAAACGACGGTTTGAACGTAATCCTTCCCAACTCGAAGCTTATCGAGACTCAGGTCGTGAACTGGACCCTGAAGGATGGGACGCGCCGGATCCATGTGCCGTTCTCGGTGGCCTACGGCGTGGACAAGGTCCGGGTGCGCGACGTCGTTCTGGACGCCGCCAGGGCCGTCGCCTTCACACTGCCAGACACTGACTCCCGCAAGACGCAGGTCTGGCTGACCGGCTTTGGGGACTCGTCGCTGAACTTCGAACTGGTGGTGTGGCCCACAGTGGACGCTGTGCGGCGGCCGTCGGCGATGCACGCGGCTTACACCTGGGCCATAGAGGATGCGCTGCGCGGCGCAGCCATCGAAATCCCGTTCCCGCAACTCGATCTCCGGGTCCGGAGTCTCTTTGGGCGTGAGGAGGATGCTGGATTGCGGGCGCTGGGCCTACAGCGCGGCGAACCGCACGTTCCCGCGACGCCGGCTCCGGGTCACCCGAGCCCGAATGACGCCGCTGACGCCCTCATCGCCGATGCTGAAGAAGCGGCGCGCCTGAAGAAGGCTGCCGAGGGGGCCTGAACTGCCTAAAGCTACGCTCTCAAAAATGTTACATCGTGGCGCGATACATTTCGGAAATTTCAGTTATAATTCCTTCAATTCACAATCCAGGAGAACGATTTCAGGAAAGGGAAAGATCATGGAGGCGTTGTGGACCCGTATTAACTCTCCGCCGCATCTGATGCGATGCGTGAGATTTGAGATCCACGGGCGTGCCACCTTCGGCACCCCCTTGCGGAGGTCAGTGTGAATGCGCTCTTCTCTGCGAACACCACACTCGTACATTCGCCATTCGACGCGCCGAAGCCGGTGGTGCGCCCTCGCTCAGCGATCGTTACGGCCTTGGCCGTCGCTGCGGCCTTTCACCTTGGCATAGGCGCCTACCTCTGGAAGGCGCGCTTCGAGCCGCAATACCGCGACTACATTGATGAGGTTACGGACGTCGTGCTGATTAAGCCCGCGCCGCCGCCCCCGCCGCCAGCGGTCGAGCCGCCTGAGCCGCCGCCTCCGAAAAGACTCCCGCAGGTTCAGCCTCGCCCGCCGAAGGCGCTCGTGCCCGCGACCATTCCGCCGCTGCCCATCCCGCCCGCACCAAGGCGGATCGAAGTGAAGGCTCCGCCGGTCCTGGCGCTGCCGCCTGTTCCGAAGCCCGCCACGCTGCCCATTCCGCGACCGCCGCCGGTGATCGCCAGTCCCGACTGGTTGCGACGTCCCACAGGCGCCGAGATCGCCCGCTACTACCCTGATCGCGCAGCGCGCCGAGACATTTCCGGGCGCGCGGTCATCGCATGCCGCGTGACCCGCGAGGGCGGATTGGACG
Organism: Phenylobacterium immobile (ATCC 35973); assembly: GCF_001375595.1. Classification (NCBI taxonomy): domain Bacteria; kingdom Pseudomonadati; phylum Pseudomonadota; class Alphaproteobacteria; order Caulobacterales; family Caulobacteraceae; genus Phenylobacterium; species Phenylobacterium immobile. Next base: position 2,354,972 of record NZ_CVJQ01000001.1, read on the forward strand.
GATGCACGGTCGACGCAGAAGCGCCAGCTGGCGAAGGCTTTGGGGCTGCCGCGCTCAAGATGAGCCGCCACTTCAAGATGCGGCCAATGACCAGCGACGGTGAGCCCGTCGCCGGAGGCCGGATCCGCATCCCGATCAGGTTCGCCCTGCCCGATTAGGCCTCGCCGCAAAAACGAAGGAGAACGCCATCCACGACAACGTCATAAACGCCAAGCCGATCGCGAGCCGCCTAGGGGGAGCACCAGTTTATGGACTTGAGCGTCGCCGGCTTGGAAATTTGGTCGACATCGCGATCAACGAGCCGAGCCTGACGCCAGCGTACCTCATCGTCACCTTTGGCGGCTGGTGGGGTATCCCCCGTGAGTATCGCGCGGTCCCCTGGGCCCTCCTCGAAAGCGACGAAGTCGGGGAGCTCTACCTTCCCATGTCACGTGATGAGCTGAAGATCGGTCCTCCGCTGGAACGGCCCGATCTCAAGCACTGGACCGATGAGGGAGTGCGCGAGGAGATCCATCGCTACTACGCCAGCTTCGGGTCCACGAAGACCGGACCACCTCCGGACCCATTGGTGGAATCTGCACATCCAACCGCAAAGGAGATCGCAACGCATGAAACGACTGAAACCAAACTCCAATGACGACCGGACTCGCACGAAGCAAGGAACGTCTCGCCGCATGCTCTCGGCGAACGGAATGACCGGCGCCGGCCTCTACAACCGCCAGCGCGAGAAGGTCGGCACGATCGAGGACGTCGCCTTCGACCAGCTGAGCGGCCGCGTGGCCTACGTGGTCATGTCTCATGGCGGCTTCCTGGGCTTTGGCCAAGCGCTGAACACCCTGCCCTGGGAACTGATCGCCTACGATGCGAGCCGGCAGACCTACGTCATCCCTGATGAGTGGCGAGATCAGTCCGAGCCTCTGCAGGTCGAGGGCATGGCGAACTGGCCCCTGACCCCGCGTCCCGTGGGGCCCGGAGTTCCGGCACCCTACGGCTTTTACTGACCAAGAGAAGCCAGCGCTTACGCCGCGACAATACATCGTCTAAAGATATAAGGCGCGGGCGCGGTTCGCCGGCGGATCACGCGACCAACCTGCCAAGCGCCTTAAGGCGAACCAGAAGCAGGCGGCGCACGTCCGAGCGCGATGGGGCGGGCCGGCTGGCGCGTGGATGCGCGACGGCCGGTTCCCCGACCACTCAACTGTCCTGATCGCCGGAACCGCGCGCGCTGAGCTTGCGCGTCGTACGCAGCACCCCTTCCAGGATACGCGTCGCGCTTTTCAACTGAGCGAGATTGCGGACGGAAATGTCGTGAAGAACCTGGGAGCCGGCGGGCGTCAGCGCCACCAGGGCGCGACGCCGATCGATCGCTGATTCCAGGCGGTGTGCGAATCCACGATCGACAAGTCTGGTGACCAAGCCGATCGCGCTATGGTTCTTGATGAGCAAACAATCGGCCAGTTCTCCCACCGATATGGCCTCTTCGCCATCGTGCGCGCGGATCGCGAGCATCGCCTGGTGTTGCTGCGAGGTCAGGTCGTGGGCCAAGGCGCCCTCGGCGCTGAAGGCCAGAAATTCGCGTATCGCGCGCCGAAAGGCACCTAGCGCCCTGTAGTCCGCGTCTTCAAGGATGTCACCATTCGAGCGGCTCTGCCCCTTCCCTGTCGCCATTGAAACCCTGCTCAAGCAAGCCCTGTCTGGCGACCGTGCGTCCCAGACTCCCAGGTGTCATCTCAAACAAAACCCCGTGATGCCAAGCCTTTTCATATTATATCGTTATACGATGTTATTTATGGAAACCCATCGTTTGGAGATCACCTCGCCCAACATCACGCGGCGCGCCCAGGAAGCGCGTCGCTTCTCGCCGAGTCGCCGTCGCAATGAAGGTGGCGCGCAGATCGAAGTCTGCCTCCTGATCGCCACCGTGCTGGCCTGCATGGCTGCGATGACCTGGAGCCTGATGGGCGCAACCTGACCCTCGCGCATGTCATATGGGCCGTGGCGGGCGCCTGCGCGGCAATGGCACTGGGCTCCGCCGTAGGTCACAGCTTAAGGCCGGCGCCCGAGGACCTGACGCCCGTGTTGGGCGCCCCGCGCCTCATTGTTAGCCGTTGAGTTGATCTGGCGTCGGATGCCATGCTGACGGCAAGCGCGCGCTTGCCATGCTGCGAAGATTACAGCTGTCGCCGTCCCACCCATTCGTGGTTGGCTGAAATCTGGTTGATCATGCATCGCCCGACGCAAATCTGCGTCGCGGCGCTTAGGGGGCGCCGCCATACCTGTCACGCCTTTCCGGACGGCTGGTGGCCTTGACTTGCGGCTCTGCCCCGGAGAGGGGCGCTACTGCATGTGCATTCGCCTTCCCCAAGCTTCGCTCAACCGCACACTCCCCTCCACCTTGCAAGTATCCGGTCCCGCCATGGCGCCGGCTGAGGAGTGATGGCGCGGGAACCAACCCTCATGCCTCCGCCGGGCGCAGATCGGCTGAAGCCGCGGGTCGTCGCCTGTATAGACGGATCAGGTTACGCCAACAGCGTGTGTGACCACGCGGCCTGGATGGCCAGTCGCATAGAAGGCGACATCGAAGTTCTGCACGTTGAGGATCCGCAGGAGCCCGCCCGCGCAAGCCTGGTTCGCGAGGCCGTCAGTCGTCTTCACGAGGAAGGCTCGCCCGACGCGACGGGTAGGGTCGCCGCCGGCGCGTTCCCGCTAACCGCCACCGAGGGCGGGCCCGATCTGATTGTAATGGGCAAGCGAGGCATCACGAGCGAACAGGACCGCGGTCGCCTTGGCTCCCACGTCGATCGTATGATCCGTGCGACCACGGTTCCGGTTTGCCTGACTTCGAGGTTCTTCCTGCCAATCGGCCGCGCCGTGGTGCTGCTTGACGCAGACATGAAACATCGAGCGGCTGTCGAACTGGTGGCGACCCACAGGGGCCTGCACAGGCTTGCGATCGACCTCATCGTGACGGCGCGAGATGGCGAGGATCCAGCTCCAAAGATGGCGTGGGCCCGGCGTGCATTGGCCGCGCGCGATGCCGACGTCTTCGCCATGCAGGCGAACGGCCCCGATGATGCTGCGGCGCGCTACATCGGGGAGAAAGGAGCGGACCTGATCATCATCTCACGGGCCGTCCTGGCGCCGGATCCAGAGGCGCGCCTCGGGCGCATCGAGGAAGGAGCGGTCTGGGGCTGGCGGACGCCCGTCTTGGTCTGCTGAAGCGCTGGAACGCCCGTCTTGGTCTGCTGAAGCGCCGGAAAATGGGTCTGACGAAACCACGCTGCCGGAGGCCTCAAGGAGCGTCCGATAGCCTCCGGTTCCGATGAGGAGGCCTGGGCGCAGAACCGCAACGCTCACACCGTGCTTGTAGACGCCGTGGGCCGGGGCTGGTAACGCTCACTCCTGAGCAGTGCTTTGAAATGCGCTGCGCACTGCGGATGAGCACTGCGCGACTCGCATCGCTGGCGGGGCTCGCCGAAAGGACGGTCGTAAAGTTCGAGGGCCATGAGGTGTGTGCGAGACCCGGCACGATCATAGCCCTGCGTAAGGCCTTGCTGACCGCGGCGTGCGCGAATTCTGCCGCCGCCTAATACACCGACTGTTCTCCTGCGCGCGCCAAACCGCATAGCGCCCTAGCTTAGGTCGTCGAGCACCGCGCGGGCAAGACGTCCCTCCACAGGGGTTCTCCGGGGCGTCTCAAGGCTGTCTAGGCGCGTCCTGCGTCAGGTGTGAGCCAGCCTAAAACGCGATCACGCAATACGATCCAACAGCGTCGAAAAAGTATCCCAGTGTCGTCAATAAACGCTCTCCAGGATTCCCGAAGCCGGTCCATCGGGGAGGGAACTGGCGAAATGGACGCAGGAGGCGCGTCGTGCGCCGGCAGTGCTCCCGCCGCCTCGCTGATGTCGGTGGGCTCACCGCTGGTCATGAGGGAAACTGTCTCCGTGATGAAGTCGGCCTGGGTGACGTTTCCGATGGCCAACCGATCACCTTTGATCTTGATCTGCTGAGTGAGCAGCCCGGTTATCACGACCCTTTGCGGGCTATTCGCTCGGGCACGCGGGATCGAGATGTAGACCGGACCGCCTGAATTCCCCGCAAAAACGGAGAAGTCCAGCATGTAGGTCGGGTATTTGTCGGCGGGCGATAGCGGAAAAGACGCCACTTTGCCTGCGCGAAGGATAGGAAAGCCGGCAGCATTGGCTGCAAAGCCCCGTGGATATCCGAGAGCCACCGGCGGCGACGGCCAAATCTTCCTGAGAGCCCGGTCTGATGCCGCCGGTCTGATCAATCGGCGGGCGATCTTGAGAACTCTCTGAAGGGGCGTCTGCGGGCGCGCTCGGTTGGGGTGCTGCATATTTTGGTTTGCTGGCGCACGACGCGAGGCTGAGCGCAGCCAGGAGAGCTGCCCCGCAGGGGAGTGCAATGTTCTTCATGTGCTGTCCTTGGGAGGCGATCTTCGGTTTCCGGAGTTCGGTCGCCGAACATACCGCCCGCCAACAGGAGGCGCGGTTGTGTTCTCGTGTTCCCTGCTGCACGAGGCTACGCCCGTCACGCGGGGGACGCGCTACGCCTTCCTGCCGTTTCTCTATGACGACGAGGGAGCCCGGATCAGACAGGAAAACTTGCATTCCTTGGAACCCGCGCCCCCTGCGACGGACGCCGCCGAGGACTGACGCGTAGGTTGGTATTTCGTGGCCCCGTGAGCGGCTCCAGAAGTATGCTCCTGACGCCTACAGACCAAACACCTTCATGCTGGCGTCAAGCATGCCCTCATTCCATGAGGAATGTCGCCGGCTCGTCGGCCTGCCATGACGTGCCGGCGAAGGCGAGCAGAGGCGCGAGTGCCGCGCGGCCAATTGATCCAGACGCTGGCCAGCGCGCACCTGAGGGACGTTAGATGCCCCAACCGCTTGCTTTGCATCTCGTATTGCCAGATGAGGGAGCACGTTTGGACCTGCCGTGCGCGGGTGGCTATCCTGAGCGCCTATCCCTCGGGAAACCTCAGTTCGCTTATCGATCGCCGCCGAGCATCGGCAAGCGGCTGTTTTGATGTCTGTTTTCCGCAATGTCTGTCTTTGCTTCCGCGCGCCAGCAGTGGTTCGCCAATCCCCGCCGGGACTTGCTGGCGGGGACCGTCGTCGCCTTGGCGCTCATCCCTGAGGCCATCGCCTTCTCGATCATCGCTGGGGTTAATCCAGCGGTGGGCCTCTACGCCAGCTTCGTCATCGCCGTGACCATCGCCTTTGTCGGAGGCCGGCCTGCCATGATTTCGGCAGCCACCGGAGCAATGGCGCTTTTGATGGTTACCCTCGTGAAGGATCACGGGCTAGAATATCTGTTTGCCGCCTCGATCCTGTGCGGCCTCTTCCAGATCGCCATCGGCCTTCTGAAGCTTGGCCGCTACATAAAGTTCGTTTCGCGAAGCGTGATGACCGGTTTCGTGAATTCGCTGGCGATCCTGATTTTCCTGGCTCAGATGCCTGAGTTAATCGGAGCCAATTGGCAGACCTTCGCCATGGTGGGCACCGGCTTGGCGATCATCTACGGCTTCCCCCTGATCACCAGGGCGATCCCCTCGCCTCTCGTGGCCATCGTCACGCTCAGCGCTTTCGCCGTCCTAACCAAACTCGATGTGCGAACGGTCGGCGACATGGGCCAGATGCCATCGACGCTACCCATCTTCCACCTGCCGGCAGTGCCCCTGACCTGGGAGACGCTACGGATCATCGGCCCCATATCGGCGACGTTGGCATTCGTGGGCCTTCTGGAATCCCTGCTGACCGCCAACCTGCTCGACGACCTCACCGACACACCGTCGGACAAGGATCGCGAGACCCGCGGCCAGGGTATCGCCAACGTCCTGTCGCCGCTGTTTGGCGGTATGGCCGGCTGCGCCATGATCGGCCAGTCGATCATCAATGTGAGTTCCGGCGCGCGGGGCCGTCTATCAACGCTCTGGGCGGGCCTGTTCCTGCTCTTTCTGATTCTGGTGTTGCAGACCTGGGTGGCCCAGATCCCGATGGCCGCGCTGGTGGCGGTGATGATCATGGTCTCGGTCGGCACCTTCGATTGGTCTTCGATACTCAAGCTCCGCGCGACGCCGGCACAGTCGTCAATTGTGATGCTGGCGACGACCGCCACCGTGGTCGCGACCCACGATCTCTCCAAGGGCGTCATGCTGGGTGTAGTGCTGTCGGCGATCTTCTTCATGCGTCGGGTGGGCAAGACGCTGACCGTGGTGGAGTTGGAGACACCGGAAGACGGCCATCTGCGTTATCGCGTGACGGGGCAGCTGTTCTTCGCTTCCGCCGACCTGTTCGCCGCCAGCTTTGAGCACCACGGCCATCCTAAGCGCGTCGAAATCGATATGACCGGCGCGCACCTTTGGGACCTCACGGGTTCAGCCGCGGTAGACAAGGTGGTCTTCCGTTATCGTCGGCAAGGCGCGGAGGTTGACCTAGTCGGCATCAACGAAGCGAGCCGCACCCTGATCGACCGTGTCGGCCGGCACGACAAACAGCACCTCCCCGCGGGGGAGATCGCGCACTAGCCCGCTTCTCCCAAATTCGGTCTGGCCACGATCATGCGAAAAGAAAACGGCGGGATCGCGAGATCGGCAAGGCTAGCGAACCCCTGGCCTCAATAGGCGCTCAAAGGCAGCGCCGGCGGGCGGCGCAGGGCGAACGAAAGTGAACGAAAACGCGAACGCCGGTGCACTATTTTTGCACCCAACCCTCACTAACATATTGATTTAATTAATCAATCTGTCCAGTCCATCATAGGTGCAATAGACAATCTATGTGCTTGAGATTTAGTCACTTTTCCTGCAACTTCAATTCGGTAGATCGGCTTTGTGTACACCGATTTTACGATCCAATACGCCATTCCACGCCAGGGTTCTCCGCTTGACTGTACACATAGGGGACACGAATTTGGCCGCCTTCGTGAAGCTTCCATCTGGGTCCTGGCGGGCCGTCGTGCGGCTATATCAGCGAGACCTTCCGGCGCAAGGATGACGCCCGCGCGTGGGCCTTGGACGCCGAGCGCCAGATCGATCGCGGCGAGGCGCCCAGGCCTCGCGCACCGCCAAGCTGCGGACCCTCGGCGACCTGATCGACCTGCATATCGAGGACACGAAGGAAGTCGGCCGGGCGCCGGGCCGGTCCAAGGACGCCGCGCTCTCAATGCTTAAGCGCGAACTGGGCGGACGCAACATCGGCACGATCAAGCTGGTGCTGTCCCACGCCGCCGCCGTGCATGGCGTGGCCGTCCCCGTCGAGCCGGTGGACCTGGCGCGCATCGCGCTCAAGCGCCTCGGCCTCGTCGGCAAGGGCAACGCGCGCAACCGGGGCCCGACCGACGACGAGCTGGCCAGGCTGGTCGCCCACTTCGACGGCAACCCGCGCCAGATCATCCCCTTGGGCCGGTTCGCGGTGGCGACCGCCATGTTCGAGGCAGGCTTCGCCATCGAACAGGTTGCGCTCGTCGCCGGCCACAAGGACTGGAAGATGCTGCGGCGCTACACGCGCCTGAAGCCTGAGTCGCTGCACGCGCTGGCAGCGTCGAGGGCTGCGTGATCGATGGAGTCTTAGTCGCTGCCGAAATCGTCCGTCGATTTCTTGTTGATAACGGCATTTGATTTGAGAAAGCGGATCAACGATTGCTCAAGTTGATGCCGAAGCTCCTTATTGGAAACCTCAATATATGAGGCGTATTCGACCACTGGAGACTTGAACCAAAACTTTTCCTCGTGGACCTTCAGGCGTGTCGATATTTTCTCGCCCTTGCCCACGTAGATCGGTCGCTGGCTGATATCGTAAAGCACGTAGACGCCGGCACAGGTTGGCCAATCCTTCTTGTCGTGCGGCTGAAAGTCTGTGAGCGGGCCGAGACCGGCGACCTCTTGGCTTTCGACTGTTTCCGCAACCACCTGTTCCGGCACAGCCGTCTCGAGCGCCGCAGCGATCCTGTCGCGGGTTGCCGGTTGCGGATTCTGGATTTTCCCGCTCTCGATGTTGTAGATGGCCGGCGCGGAAACGCTTGCACGCTTTGCAAGCTCCGGAACCGACAGGCCATTTTGGACGCGCTGCTCACGAAGCCAAACTCCGAAGCTGGAAACCTCGTCAGTTTCTTCTTCCGATGGTTTGGAAGGCGCGCGAACTCGAGACCACCCAAGGATCACCTTGAGCTTCCTCTTATTCTCTTCGGTCGGAACGGTTCGGCCGCCTTCCCAGGCGGCTATCGCCCCTTGGGAAACACCAACCTTTTCAGCCAACGCAGTCTGCGAGAGACCCTCGCGTTGCCGGGAACGACGGATTCGCTGACCAATTTCTCCCGCCACGTCGCACCCCTCGATTCCACCCAACTCCTACGCTAGTGCGACGAGGCGGATTTGTCGCTCGGTTGCCTGCGGCCTACCGACTTCCCCTTGCGGGCCAAACCATTTCGACTATATTTTGACCTAGAATGCGGTCAACAGGGCGACGCAAATGGTCCACGCGGTCAAAAAGGAAACGCCTTCCGGCCATCGGCGCGTGCGCAGCAGGCCGGTCGGCCGCCTTTCGATCACGAGTCTTATGGACGAGAATGGCTCGCTCAACGTCGATGATGTAGCCGAGGCGTTCAGCATGTCTAAGGTGCAGCTCGCAGAGACAGCCGGCCTGGCCCGACAAGTCTTCCAAAAGTCCAGCCGCCGTGACGGACCCAAGGCGCAAAGCCGAATCCGCGAGATGCTGGAGATCATCAACCTCGTCCAGGGCTGGGCGGGCGGCGCGGCGCAGGCGATGGCCTGGTATCGAGCCGAACCCATCCCGGCGTTCGGGGGCCGCACGGCCGAGGCCCTGGTCAAGTCGGGGAATGCCACGGCTGTTCGGGACTATGTCGATCACCTGGCGACCGGCGGATACGCTTGAGGTTCAACGGCGAGTGCTTCCGGGCCCATGATCCCAACTGGGCTTGGAGCGCGCTGTCGGGCGCGGGGGCTGCGCTAAAGGGTTGGCGGTTCAACTGGCCGGGCCTGGAGACGCTCTATCTCTCACTGAGCTTCAACACCGTGTTCCGCGAAGTATCGGGCGGCTTCGCGCATCGCCTGACACCCTATGTGCTATGCAGCTACGGCGTGGACTGCGAGGATGTCGCCGATCTGCGGACCGACGCGGATCGAGCGGCGCTGGGCGTCGAGCTGAGCGATCTGGCTTGTGCGTGGGGCGACGCGCTCATCGGCGGGCGGGAACCGGAATCGTGGGCCGTGGTCAAGCGATTGATTGCAGACGGCCACGCCGGGGCTCTGGTCCCGAGCTTCGCCAGCGGCGCGACGGTGGATGACCAGAACCTTGTGCTGTGGCGGTGGGGACCTGATCTTCCACACAAGGTCATGGTGTATGATCCGACCGGGAAGCTCCCAAAGAACCAGCTATCTTGGACTTGAGGTCATGGCGAAACCGGGAAGCAAGCGCGGCATCCTCGGCGCGATCAACAAGACGGCCGCCGGCCTGCACAGCGCCGGCGTCATCGATAAGGCGACCATGCGTGAGTTTGACGCCCTGTGCCGGACGGTCATCCGGCCCAGCGTGAAGTTACCCGCAGAGCAGAATGAATGACCGACAAAGGGCGACCAAGCGAGCTGAGCCAAGCCATTCATCCTACGCTATTTCTCGACCCTTTTCGCCACGTTGCGACATCCCACTGCGCCGGATCTGCACCCAGAATGGCATCGATCCGAAAACAGAAATCCGGCGCCTGGCGCGTGTAGGTCCGCCGCAAGGGACGAACCGTCAGCGAGACGTTCGTTCGCTACGACGACGCCAAGAAATGGGGCGTCGACGCCGAGCGACAAATCGACCGCGGCGAGACCCCGACTCTTTCCAAGGTCGGCAAGCTACAGACGTTCGGCGATCTGATCGATCTGCACATCGACGACATGAGGGAAGTTGGCAAGCCGCCCGGGCGCTCAAAGGACGCCGCGCCGCCATGCTGAGGGCCGGCGGTCGCCGCATTGATGGAGATCATGTCGGCCTTCGCTTCCTCAGCCAGGTTGGCCATCTTGAACCGAGGTCAGCCCTTTCGTTTGATGACACCCTCGAGCTTCGTCGCCCGGGCTACGGTGTTGGAGATCGTGCCGTACTTGCGGACGTTGGTGTGCAGCAACTCCAGGCGCTGATCGCTTTCATCGGTGTCGACCGTGATCTCGTAATCGATCGAGATCATCATCGGGGGCGCGTCCTGGCGCACGCCGTGCAGCCGGACGTCAACTCCGCGCAAGTCGAACTGCAGCATCGGCGTCACCCGCTCGATGCCCTTGATCATGCAGGCCGCGATAGAGGCCAAGAACAGCTCGGCGGGATTGAAGGCGTCGGCTCGGCCATTCACGTCCGTATCCAGGGTGATCTCGGCCGCCTTGCACGCGGCGAGGCTTCCATGCCGGTCCTGCCTGTGCGCGGAAATTCGGTACTCAAGCATCAGGGACCTCAAGCTGTCAGGGAATGAAAGATTGGCGGCTCGTGCGTCGATTTCTCGCCGAGAGCCTTTGGCCAACGAGCTGAGCGCCGCCAAAGCTCGGTGAGGCTAAGGGACCGTCTCGAAGGTCCGAAGGTAGTTAGCGAGCGCCACCACCTCATCCTCCCTGAGGGGGAAGGCGGGCATGCGCGGGTGAACCAGGCGCTTGCCCGCCTGCAGCGGATGGGGTCGATCCTTGATCATCCCCTTCTCCAGGAGCTCGGCGAGCCCTCCTGCGCCATAACGATCTTTGAGGCTCGCAAAGGGCGGCGCGTCCCCCAGGGGACTTTCGCCGTCGGCGATGTGGTGACAGGTCGCGCAATAGCGTTGGGCGACGGCGCGGCCGGCAGAGACGTCCTGGGCCATCGCCATCCCGCTCATCGCCAGGGCGCCTAGCGCCGAAAGGACAGCGGCCAGCCCTATAGTTGTTGTCATCATCAGGCCTCTCGTCGCGATGCTAAATAGACACTTGGAGCTACTGGAAGAATTCCACGAGCTGGCGCCCCGCTTTGCGGAGAGCAGTACAACGAGACCACAATTTGCCACGTGGAGGCGCTCGGTCGTTGATCTCTATCAACGCTGGCCGGGGCCATTGCGATACGCATGGACAGGGTGCGCGATCCCTTCACGCAATGTCGCGCCTGACGAACGGCCAGAGAGGAAGAACCCATGTATCAGCATATTCTTATCTCCACCGATGGTTCGGAGGTCGCCCAGAAAGGCGTCGATCACGGGCTCACAATCGCCAAGGCGCTCGGCGCACAGGTGACCATTGTCACCGCGACTGAGTCGCTTCCGGCTTACGGCTTCGATGCCGGTTTCGACGCCATGACCTATGCCGACTACGGCGCCGACCAGAAGGAAGCGGCTGAAAAAGTGCTCGCCAGCGCAAAGGAGGCCGCGGATCGCCTCGGAGTTCCGGTCGAAACGGTCCTCCTTGAGGATGCCGTTCCCGCTGAAGCGATCATCGATACCGCCAAGGCGCGCAACTGCAGCCTGATCGCCATGGCCTCGCACGGCCGGCGCGGGCTCGGGCGTTTGCTTCTCGGCAGCGTCACCTCCGAAGTTCTCGCGCGCAGTCCCGTTCCAGTGCTCGTCGTTCGCTGACCTGTCGATCACCATCGCTTCCAGGCGGGGATCAATACGCCCCGGACGAGCCCCGCCCACGCGCCGCCAGATGGTCAGCACGAGCATGTCTTCGCCCAGTGAATCCTCCGTCAGAATAGAGCCGCCTGCCGCCACGGGGACGCAACTTCTGCGCCTCATGCCAATGGCGGAAGCGCACTTGCCGCTGCCGACCGCGGTCGTTCACCCTGTTGACGCGCTGCCCCTCACGGGCGCGCTCGAGGCGGCCCGGCGCGGGCTTATCGAACCCATTCTGATCGGGCCGCGTCGGAGAGAACGCCGCGGCGATCCACGTCAGGATTGCGGAGCGATGCGCCTGGCTGGGAGTGCGATTAGACCTCGGCGCCAACGGATCCGGGGCACGTCAAATCAGCCACCCCGACAGCGCCGTTAAAGCCCTGGTGATCCCAACCAACGAACAATGGCTGATCGCGCGCGGGGCGCCGGGCCTGGCGGGGCAGTGGGCGCCCGAGACGAAAGCGAGGGACGATGTGATCACGCCGCCCTCGCTCGCCCCAAATCCTTCCCACTGACTGGCCGTCAAAGCTCGACGAAATCCTAAGCGAGCTTTTTGCGGGCGACGCCAAGCACCGTGATGAGCGCGGCCGCCGCTGACAGAGCCGCCGCCGCTGTGGCGATCGGGTGCGCTTTGGCTTCGTCTGCCGCCTGCTGCGCGACGAGCCTGGCTTGGACGGGCGTCCTTTCGACGAGGTCGTGCGCGGCTTTTCGCAGAGCCAGGGCCGCGTCAGCGACCGCGTGTTCGGCGTCATCGCTCAGATTGTCCGCCGCGGCGCGGAGGGTCTTGGCGATCTCTTCGATCGCGTCCTGTACGTCGTCTTTGACTTCGCGTGTAAGCGACTTGGACATCGACTTCTCCTCGGATGTGAGAGGTCTTCATCGCCTGCCGTGGCGGGCTGCGCCTTGATGCCTATCAACTTCGGCCCGCTCAGAATGGAGCGCTCGCCCGAGATCCACGGTTGAGCCTCTTGACCAGGGTCAAGGGCGAACGCCGGCGGGCTGGCAATATGGACCTCTCATTGGAGGTTTGCATGTCTATGGATCCCGCCCCCGCACCGTCCCGCCCCAACGGTGGCGAAGGCTTTGTAGGCGAAGCAACCAGCGTTTGGACCTGCGCCTATGAAGCGTGGTCTGACTATCTTGGGCGCCTGTCGACGGCCGGCAGTCCGCTTGCGCTGTTCGCGGCTGGTGCGCAGCTGATGAATGACAGTCTCCAGATCAGCGGACGCGCAACGGCGAAGAGTCTTCAGGATGCGGGTTTGGCGAGCCCACTTCTGAACGACGCCTAATTCGATGCCGGACACGCCGGTTCCAGGGGTTGCAGCCATCGCGCCGGCGAATGCCGCCGTGGCGTCGCGTTTCCGCCGCTTGGCCGAACTTCTGGAGCTCGAAGGCGACAACCCTTTCCGGGTACAAGCCTACCGGCGGGCCGCAACCGCGGTCGCAGGCCTTTCGGAAGACGTGCTGCAGATCGTCTCGCAACCCGACGGTCTGGAGCGCCTCGACGCCCTGCCGGGCGTAGGCGAGGACTTGGCGGCGAAGATCGCCGAAGTTTGCCAAACTGGCCGGCTTGGATTGCTGGACGCCGTCCAGGCGCGCCTCCCGTCTTCCCTCGTGGCCCTTTCCGCGCTGCCCGGCCTGGGCCCAGACCGCATTCGGCGACTGCACCGGGAACTGGGCGTTCAATCCTGCGAGGATCTACGAGGCGCCGTCGAGGCTGGCCGGCTGCGCAGTCTTCCGGGCTTTGGGGCCGCGCTGGAGCGAAGGCTAGCCAGGGCTTTATCTCGCGCCCCGCTTCAACGGACGCCACGGCTTGAGGCCCAACCGGTCGCCGAGGCCCTCCGCCAATCTCTCCTCGCCGTCCCCGGCGTTGAGCGCGCGGACGTTGCGGGTAGCCTGCGCCGAGGTCGGTCCGATGTGGGCGACATCGATCTGGTCGCCGCGGCGTCGGGGGCGAACGTGACGGTGGCGTTCTCGGCCTTACCTCAAGTCGAGGAAGTCCTGTCCCGCGGTCCATCTCGCGCCACGGTGCGCCTCATCGGCGGTCTGCAGGCCGACCTGCTCGTCGCGCCGCCGGAAAGCTACGGCGCCGCCCTGCTCCACTTCACCGGCTCTAAAGCGCACAATATCGCCTTGCGTCGCCTGGCGCGGCGGCAGGGCCTGAAACTGAACGAATGGGGACTCTTCAAGGCCGAGCAGCGCATTGCTGGCAAGACGGAGGCGGACGTTTATGGCGCGCTCGGATTGACAGAACCGCCACCCTGGCAGCGCGAAACCGGCTCGCTCCCGCCTCCTCTCCCGACGCCTTGAGCATCCATGCCGCTGGTGCAGACGCCGCGAGATTTAGCGCTGCAGAACTCTAACAGGTCACCAACTCGGTGTGGCCAAAGCCCTTCGAGTAGTCGAGCACTGAGATGACGATCGGCTCCACGCGGAAAATCCGGACGTCGTCGGGCTTGGGAAGAGGGAGCTCCGGGCCTGCCTGTTGCGGATAGCGCGCCAGCAGCAGCGCGAGGGCTTTCTCGCCCTCGGCGCGCTCAGTGACCACCTCGGCCCGCCCGGCCATGGAGAGCCCCTTGATCTCCATCACCTGCGGCGTGTCGTGGTCGATCGTGAGTGAGACCCTGTTGTCCCGCGCCAGGTTCGACGCCTTCTGACTGTCGAGGCCGCATAGAAAATAGAGGGCGAGGTCGTCGTTCGCGTAGCCGACGGTGGTTACCTGCGGCCATCCATCGCCGCGAAGCGTCGCGATGGACATGATCCTATGCTCTTGGATCAACGACAGGATCTGAGCTCTGATTTCTGGGGTCATTGTCCGCCTCCTGGGGCGCGCGGTTGGCTAGGTGCGTTAGGGTCCTGGCCGAGCCCCATGCGGCCAGCGGGTCCCGATCCCTGCGCGCCCGCTGCAGCGGAGAGGCTCTGCTCTTGGAACGGCTGTCGCGGTGGAATTGGCCTCTTGCACCCCGCCAGCGGAATGCTCGCCAGCAAAGCGGCGGCGATCACGCGCACCAGGGGAGAAGGCCGCCCGGGGACGCCCGAGGGCTTGTGGGGCGTCACGACGCCGCTCTCAGACTCACGAAGCCGATTTCCGGAGCTTTGCGCGGAGGCGGGTCTCCTGCCACTTTCGGGCGACCGATCAGGATGGGGGCCACGGGGCGAAAGGCCTCGGGAACACCCAATTCGGCTTTGCCGGCAGGCGAATTCAACCAGGCTTCGGCGAAACCGATCCAGCATGTCCCAAGCCCCCGCGCCCAGGCCGCCAGCATCAAGGTCTGGGCCGCAAGACAGCAGTCCTTGGCCGCCATCTCGTCGGCCTCGCTCGCGCAGATGATGATCAGCGCGGGAGCGTTGTAGAAGATGTTGAACTCCTGTTGTTCGAGCATGCCGCGAACTGCAGCGATTTCTGGACGATGCTCTGCCTCAGCCAACATCAGCGCTTTGGCCTCGGCCGAGCAACGCGCGAGCGTGTTGCGCCCCTCGATCACGAAGAAGCGCCAAGGCTGTCGGTTCATGCCGCTGGGGGCCCAGATCGCATCACCGATCACGGCCTCGATCAGCTGCCGGTCGAGCGGCGCGTCGAGGTAGTCGCGGACAGCGCGACGGTGATGGATCGCTTCCAAAACATCCATGGCGGCCGCCTCTGATCGGCAGTGAGAAAGCGGGGCGCTCCGCGCCGCGAGCCCGGAGCACTCCCTCCAGTCCAACCTCGGGGGAGAGGCCTACTTCGCCGACTGGATCTTGATGGACTTGGCGGTGGCGCTGCCGTCTTTCGGCGCAACGACCTTCAGCACGCCATTCAACATCGTCGCCTGAATCTTGTCGGCGTCGACGCTGCGCGGCAGCGGGATGGAACGCGAGAAGGCGCCGTAGGAGCGCTCGGACACGCGAAGATCGCCGTCCTCGGTTTCCTTTTCCGACTTCTTCTCGCCGCTGATCGTCAGAACATCATCATCGACATCGATCTTGATGTCTTCCTGAGCGATGCCGGGCAGTTCGACCGTCACCTCGATGGCCTTCTTGGTGTCACGCACCTCGATGCGCGGCAGCATCTCGATTTCGGTGAAGGCGTTCCAGCCGCTGGAAAGCTCATCGAACAGGCGATTGAACTCGCGCTGCACCGGCAGGAACGCCGAGGTGGCCGAGCGCTGCAGGGCCGGAAGGAATTGCTTGGTGGCGGGGTGGGTGGTCATGGGGGTGCTCCGGGGGCTCTTGGGGAAAACTGACAGCTCCTTTCGAGCCCAGAAATCGCCGCCGATCCTTGACCACGCTCAAGATGGCGACCTCTTTTCACCGGATGAACGCCCCCGTCTCGCGCTCCTGAAGCGTGAGACCTTTGGCTTAACCTGGAGGCCCTGAAGAAGGGCCGTTCATCGCCAACACTGCCGCGCCGGCAAAGGCCCCACGGCGAAGATCATCAAGCGCTCGGTTGGCCTCCAGCAGCGGGTAGATCGTGACGTGTGGTCGGACTCCGGCCCTGGCGGCGCGTGGCAAGTATTCAGTGGCGTCGGCGCGGGTCAGGTTGGCGACTGAGACGAGCCGCCGCTCCTCCCAAAGATCCGCGTAGGGAAAGCTCGGAATGTCACTCATGTGGATTCCGCCGCACACCACCGTCCCGCCCTTGCGCACCGCGCGCAGAGCCAGCGGCACAAGATCGCCGACCGGGGCGAACAGGATGGCGGCGTCCAGCGGTTCGGGCGGAGTTTCCTGCGATGCGCCAGCCCAAATGCAACCCAACTCGCGCGCGAGATCCTGCGCCAAGCCGTCTCCACTTTGCGTGAAGGCATAGACATCTTGGCCTTCCGCGATCGCCAGCTGGGCCAGGAGGTGCGCCGCCGCGCCAAAGCCATAGAGCCCCAGACGCTGCACCGGCCGGACCTCGCAGGCCTTGCGCCAGGCGCGGTATCCGATGAGCCCCGCGCAGAGTAACGGTGCGGCCTCCACGTCGCTCAGACCCGCCGGCAGGGGAATGCAGAACCTGGAGTCGGCGACCGCCAGTTCGGCGTAGCCGCCATCACGGGTCCAGCCGGTGAACTCGGGACTATCACAGAGGTTCTCAGCGCCTTCGAGGCAGTAGCGGCACCGGCCGCAGGTCCGGCCAAGCCAAGGCACGCCCACCCGGTCGCCGACGGCCATGCCGGCGACCCCTGGCCCGAGCGCTTCGACGATCCCGACGATTTCATGTCCCGGGATGATCACGGCCTTCGCCGGCCGCAGGTCGCCATCAACAACGTGAAGGTCTGTTCGGCAGACGCCGCAGGCGCGCACGCGCAGCAGAACCTCGCCCACGCCTGGTTCCGGAACCGCGAGGGTCACGGCCTGGAGCCGACCGTCGGTTCCCGTCGTGGTCATAGCTAACATGCGGGCGGGGCTCTCAATGCATCGACCGGAGCCCGAAGGATGGTTCGGTCAGCCATTCCCGAAGTTCGTGATCCGGTATCTTCGTCAAATCCTTGCCCAAGGCGCCGGCGACCGGCGCCCGATTGGCGATCTGGCTACGGAGCGGGCCGGCCAGGCGGCGCGGCGACACTAGGAACACCCCTTCGAAGTCACCTCTCGCGCACAGGTGCGTGGCTCGCTCGGCCACCTCGACCATGAAAGCCTCCTTGGCGGCCCGGAGATCATCTTCCCTGCCGAGCTTGTGGCGATCAGGCGACAGCCGCTCGAAGCTACGCCCTGCCTGAGCGCCGCGTTGTTTGGCGCGCACCTTTAGGAGGGCGTGCGAGTGGTCGAGGGTGTCCACCGTGACGAAGTCTCTCTTGGCTGCGCGACGCTCAACGAAGCGTGCGCGACCGCCATCGGTCAGGACGAAGAGAAGCTTGCGCAATCTGGACATGATGGCCTCGTGAAGCTCAGGCCGCGCGATAGGCCGCCGGCCAGGTCGCCCGCAACGGGGCAGGCAGGTGTTGAATGATCTTGGTGATCTCGCCGGGATCGAGCCGGTTCGCCATGACGCTGAAGACCGCCTCGACCGCGCCCAGGGCTTCTCGCGGAAAATGCGGCGGCAATTGATTTGCGACAGCCTCGGCGAAAGCCTTTGGATCGCGCAGGTTCGTGGGGGGAAGAGCCTGCCATCCCTCCAGGAAAACGCCGCGAAGCAACAACGGCAGTTGAGAGGACAGTCCGAGCACCGCCTCCAGGGGCAGACGGTCGCGCAGAACATGCAGCACAGCTCTAAGCGCCCCATAGGCCTGCCGCCGGTCACAGGGAGGAAGCTCCGCCTCCAGCCGGCTCAGCCATTGGTTGGCTTCCTGAACCGTGGTGTCGAAGACCTCTAGACCAGTGCTCATGGGGGCGCTCCTTCAAAGTGAATTCTGCGCTCGGCGCGCCTGACCGCGTTGATGTCGATCAAGTCAGCTCATCGCCTTTTGGCCTCCGTCTCGACAGCGACCGCCGGCTGGCGCAGCTTGGCCGTCGCCGAACAGTCGGTGTGGTGTTTCTTCGCCGCGGCCGGGAGCATCGTTCTGCTTGGCCACTTCGCCTGGGCTCGCCGGCGACATCTGGTGGTGGCCGCGGCGTGACGGTCGCGCCGCCCGGTTAAGCGGTGGTGGGTGTTCGAAGGCTGTAGACGGGAAGGAATGCGCGACCGGACCTGCTGCACGGGCTACAGATCCGGTCTGATTTCTCACTCGGCCAGATCCTCGTGTCCTGGCTTGAGGCGGCGATTCAATCCCGAGGGACTGAGCCGACTTCAAGCTGTCTTTCGGCCGCTTGAAGCCTCATCAAAATAGTAAGCCCCGAAGTTGGAAGTTGACGTTGGTCAACTTGCCCACGTTTTCTTTCGACGGAGCAAAGTTCCTGGGCTGTTGACCGACGTCAACACGTGCTGGAGCCGCGCGAATCAGATGAGGGCTCGGCCGCGACAGTCGAGGCCGCAACCTGGAGCCAGAACCATGGATGACAAGGCCCTCAAGAAGAGTGTGACCGCCGAACTGGAATGGACACCAAGCATCGACGCTGCTGACATCGGCGTCACCGTCGAAAACGGCATCGTGCGCCTTACCGGCCACGTCGCCAATTACGCCCAGAAGATCGCCGCGGAAAACGCCGTGAAGCGGGTCAAGGGCGTCCGCGGCCTCGTCGAGGACCTGGAGATTCGCGCCTTCGTCGAAACCTATACCGACGAGGCCATCGCCGCCCGTGTCGCGAATATGCTCGATTGGGACGTCACGGTTCCGAAAGACACCGTGAAGGTGAAGGTCGAAAACGGCTTCGTGACGCTGACCGGGCAGGTCGACTGGCAATATCAGCGCTCCGCCGCCGAACAGGGCGTCCGGCGGCTGCAGGGCGTCCGTGGGTTCAGCAACCAGGTGCAGCTCAAGCCCCATGTCCAGGCCAGCGACGTCAAGCGCCGCATCGAAGCCGCGTTAGAGCGTCAGGCTGAAGTCGAAGCCGACAAGATCAGCATTTCGGTCGATGGCGGCAAGGTGCGTCTGGACGGCAAGGTGCGCGCCTGGTTCGAGCGTGACATCATCGAGCGGGCCGCCTGGGCCGCCCCCGGGGTAAGCGCGGTCGAAGACCGCGTCTCCATCGGCTACTAGCGGCGGGGCGCCGCCAAATGGCGGCGCTCCCCTCATACCTCAATGCTGCGAGCGCTGCAGGTCGACTCGGGTGGCGACTTCCGCGCTCCAGACGCGCAGGCAGGCTCGGGCGCAGACGATCGCTATCTCGTCACACCCGGCCATCGATAGCGACGTCAAAGGTTTCGACCCCTTCCGTAGCGCCGAACTCGGGCCGCGAGAGCGCTTCCGGATGGCGCAGGGTGACAACCGCATCCCGGTATCCGGCCGACCAGTGCTAGGTCCCTCGAATACTCTCTGCCCACAAGGGACACGGCCTGCCAGTGCTGCTGAGCAAGGCGGGCGGCATTGCCGTTGACTCCGATACAACTATGGCGCGCAATCTCCAAGCTTCGCACCCCTTCCGCATCGCTGACTCGGCTGGAGCTTGGCATGGAGGAACACGCGCATCGTAAGAACATTGAACGGTTCGAGCATGACTTGTTGCTCGAGACCGATCCGGCGAGGTGCGCTCTGCTCAAAGGCTTGCTCCGGAACGAACGAGGTCAACTCGAGAGGGTCGTCGCGGCGAAAGCAGCGGAGCTAAAGGCCGGAGCAAAGCCGTCCAACCTCCTCTGAAGGATGACAGCTAGCGCGAGCGGCCCCGACCGAATGGGGCCCGCATCAGCTAGGGAGTCGGCCGGGGTCGAACGCGCGCACCGTCCGCGAGCGACTGGTTCGGATGCAGCACGACCTGATCGCCCGGGTTCAGACCCGACCGGACCTCAGCCTGGTCGCCGTTGTTCTGCCCTATCTCGACGAACCGCAGCCGGGCGCGACCGCCTTCGACCTTGAACACCGCCCACCGCCCCTGACTGCGAAAAAGGGCGGCTACCGGTGTGCGAACAACCGTATCCGCCTGCCAAACCGTGACCGCGACCTCGACCCTGTAGCCATGACCGACCGTGCTCCAGGCGGCGGGAGGATCGATCGGATCGATGATGACATTAACCCGCTGCTCCTCGACTCCGAGCGCCGAGACCTTGAGAAACCCGTAGGGCTCGACCCGTCGAACCCTGCCGCGAAGCGCCGGCCCCTCCCCCCAGGCCTCGATCCTGGCCGCCGCACCAGCCGGTATCCGCGCCGCGTCGCCAGAGAGCAGTTCGGCCACGACCTCGAGATGGCCGGGATCGCCGATTTCCATGATCGGCGCGCCCTGGGCGATGACGCTTTCGCTCTGCTGCAATACCCGCAGGACGCGGCCTTCGACCGGCGCGCGGATCGTCACGGCCCGGGCGGTGACGCTCGCCGCGCGCGGCTCGATCAGACGGGCGCGGGCGGCTTCAAGCGCCGCCTCTTGCAAGGCGACGCCAGCGCGGGCGTTCGCAGTTGCCGCGCCCGCGGTGCGAACATCCAGGCGGGCGCGGTCCAAGGCGCTCTGCGACGCGACGGACGCCGCAGCCAAGGTCTCGATACGGGCGCCCTCCAGCTGCGCATGGGCCAGGCGAGCCTCCGCGCCCTCCAACTCCGCCCGGGCCAGGGCAAGGGCCGCTTCGGCCGAGCGGACCCCAGCCTCGACCTCCTGACGGGAACGCTCGTCGACAAAAGTCGGTGGAGCGGGTTGGATGGTTGCAATCACCGCCCCCGCCTGCACGCGCTCGCCCGCCCGGTCGCCGATCCGCAGCAGCCGGCCGGACACCGGCGCGGAGACCACATAGACCTCGCGGGCCCGCGTGCGCGCCTCGTCGCGAACAGCGACGGTGAGAGGACCACGGCTGACTTCGCCCACGTCCACCGAGACCGGCTGCGGTCGAAAGGCGAAGAGCAGCAATATCGCGAGCGCCAAGGCGGCGGTCGCCCAGAACACGGTCCGGAAGTTGAGGTGCAACCAGCTCGTCGTCACAGGCCTATTCTCCGGTCTTGAGGGCTGCAGCCAAGTCCAACCGGTCAATCTGGCCGCGCACCATCAGGCTCGAAACCGCGGTGATGGCGAGCACCAGGGCGGCCGTGACCCCAAAGGTCGCCGGGGAAACTGCGAAAGGGAGCCGAAACAGGTCCGAACTCATCGCACGCGACAGGTACCAGGCGAGCAGCGCGCCCGCCCCTGCGCCCAGGGGCAGGGCCAGCAGCGTCAGGAAGGCGACTTCGCCGAGCAGGATGTAGGAGACGTCCGCGCGAGAGAACCCGAGCACCCGTAGAGAGGCCAGTTCCCGCTGTCGTTCGGCGAACGAGATGCGCAGGCTGTTGTAGACGACCCCGATGGCGATCAGGCTCGCAAAGCCGAATAGGATGAGGATGGATCGGCCGAGGTTTTCGTCGACCATGGCGGCCAGGCGCCTGACCGCCTCCGCCTGCAGCCCCACGCCGGAGATGGCGGGAGCCTCCTTCAGGCGGGCATAGAGCTCCTCGGTCTCCGCTGCATCGACCGTGAGCCATGCCCCCGAGACCTGGCCGCCTTCGCCCAGCGCCCGGTTCAACTCCTCGATACGCATGCGCGCGCCGGAACCGACATAACTCGTGGTGACCGCCGAGACGGGGAGAACTAGCAAGGGGCGCCGGCCCGAAGTGACCTGCGCCTCGACGGTGTCGCCCGGCTCGACGTCGAGCTTGGCGGCCAAGTCTGCCGACAGGACCAGGCCGCCAGGGTGGGGCGACACCGGCCGGTCATCGGCATCGACCATCCTCGACAGGGCGCCGTCGAGCGGCGCGCCCGTAATCACCGCGCGTTCCTCGCGCGCGCCATTGCGGAGGCGGACGGGGACCACGCGGAAGGGCTCCGCCGTCAACACGCCGGCCTCGCCAGCGAGCGCGAACAGGGCGGCGCGCGGTCGAGGCTCGACGAAACTCACCGCCACGTCGTACGGGTTTGAGGCGTCGAAACTCGAGTCGATCATGACCTTGACGCCGTCCATCATCGACAGGGTGCCAATCAGGAGGGCGCCGGAGGCTACGATCCCGGCCACCGTCAGCGCCGCGCGCCCCGGCCAGCGGATGATCTGGCGCAGGATCATGCGCGACTGTTGATCGAGGAACCTGAGCCGGGTGATCCAGGAGCCCACGGCCTTCGAGTAGTCTGGGGGCGCCGAAGGCGTCATGGCTTCTGCCGGATTCAGCGCCGCGGCTCGCCGAACCGCGAGGGCGGCGCCGCCCATCACCGTCACCACTGCGACCCCGATGACGATCGCGTAGTCGGCCGGATTCGCCTCGAACAGCAGGAAGGGAAAGCGGTAGTATCGAATGTAGAGCTCGGCCGTCGCCTGACCGAGCCAGATCCCCGCCGCGCCGCCGATCAAAACGCCCGCCGCCACGATCGCGGCGACGAGCTTGAGGTAGTGGCCGATGATCTGGGAGTCGCGATAGCCGAACGCCTTCAACAGACCAATGCTGCCCCGCTGGACCGCGATCAGCCGCGAAACCACGACATTGACCAGGAACGCCGCCACGAGCAGGAAGACCGGGGGCAGGACCCGGCCCATCGTCGCCAACTGGTCGATCTCGCTGGACAGGAACGCGTCCGAAATCTGGTCGGCGCGAGCGTAGGCGCCGGGCGCTCCATAGGGCTCCAGAAGCCTATCCAGGCGGGCGATCACCGCCGGCGACGACGCGCCGCGGGACAGCCGCACGACCGCCTCGTTGAAGGCCTCATCCTGATTGACCGCCTGCGCCAGCGCGCTGCGCCGCATCCACAGCACCCCGAACATGCGGTCGTCGGGCACGAACTGGCCGGGCCCGATGGCGTAGACATGTTCCGGCGACAGGACGACGCCCACGACCTGGAGCTTTCTTCGACCGCCTCGCAAGGTCGCCGGGACAGCGTCGCCGATCTGCAGCCCGTGGGCGTCGGCAAAGGCCTGCAGGACCACGGCCTCGTCGCGCCGGCCCAGGTCGGGAAGGCGACCGCGCAGCAAATGAAGGCGATTGACCGCGGGCTCGCCCACGTCCGGCAGCGACAGAACCTCACCGGTCGCCGGGGCGCTCATGCCTTCCATTGCGAAAAGCGCCGGCATCCGAATGCGAGTCTCCGCGGCCTGGACGCCGTCGATGGCCATGATGTCGGCGATCAGGCGCTCTGGAGCGCGCACTGTCGGGGCCCAGATGTCGGCGAACTGATAGCGCTCGTAGTAGGCTTGGCGGGTTCCCTGCAGGGAACTCAGCATCCCCGCCGACAGAAGATGGACCGCGACGCCGCCTGCGATGACGAAGGCGATCGCGAGGGCCTGGGCCTTCATGCGCCACAGATCACGGACCAGCTTGCGGTCGAGCGAGCCCATCCAGTTCGGCATGGCGCTCACCAGGAAATGTCCCGGGGCTGGCGCCTGTCCCGATTCTCGCGGACCTCGCGCACCTGACCGTCGGCGAACAGCACGACGCGGTCGGCGATCGCCGCGATCGCGGCATTGTGGGTGATCAGCAGGGTCGTGGCGCGCAGGGTGTCGTTGACGGTCTTCAGCGCCTCCAGCACCCGCACGCCCGTCGCGGAATCCAGGGCGCCTGTCGGCTCGTCGCAAAGCAATACGGACGGCTGCTTGGCGACGGCGCGCGCGATGGCGACGCGCTGCTGCTCGCCGCCGGACAACTGGGCCGGAAAATGGTCTAGGCGGTTCTCGAGACCGACCATGGCGAGCGCCGTCTCGGGAGTCAGCGGCGCCTCGGCGATCTCGGTCACCAACGCCACGTTCTCGCGCGCGGTCAGGCTGGGCATCAGGTTGTAGAATTGGAAGACGAAGCCGACATGGCGACGGCGATACTCCGTGAGGCGCCGCTCATTCGCGTGACTGATGTCGTCGCCCCGGAACTGGATCTGGCCCGCCGTCGGCGTGTCCAGGCCGCCGAGGATGTTGAGAAACGTCGACTTGCCGCTGCCGGAGGCGCCGAGCACCACCACCATTTCGCCTTCAGGCAGGTCCAGGTCCACCCCGCGCAAGGCGGGCGCCGCCGCCGGCCCTGAGCCATAGACCTTGGTGACCCCTCGGGCGCGGAAGCACAGACCCGGCGCTGTCGGGCCCCCGTCGCTCGGCGCTGGGTCCGGTGGGCGGGTTTGACGCCTAGGCGCCCGGGTATGCTTGCTCAGCAGGGGCATAGGCAGCGGTGATCCGTGTCAGCCAGCCCGCACCCTAGCGGAGGGGGAATCGGAGACCCTGACTTGGATCAAGAGTTGCCGGTTGGAGCTCGTAGGCTTCTCCCGCGAGAGGCTCGCCCACCGCCTAGGGTGTGATGGCCACTTTCAGCACCCCGTCGCGCTGGTGTGAGAAGAGGTCGTAGGCCTCGACGATCTGGTCGAGGCTGAAGCGGTGCGTGACCAGCGGACGGGTGTCCAACCTCCCCGAAGCGATCGTGTCCATCAGCCGCCGCATGCGCTCTTTGCCTCCGGGACACAGCGTCGTCACGATCTTGTGGTCCCCGAGTCCGGCCATGAAGGCGTCAAGCGGGATCCTGAGGTCGCTGGAATAGACGCCGAGCGAAGACAGGGTCCCGCCCGGGCGAAGCACCCGCAGGGCGGCCTCAAAGGTCTCCTGGCGTCCCAGGGCCTCAATCGCCACATCGACCCCGCGGCCGTCCGTCAGCCGCATGATCTCGCCGACAACGTCCCCTTTCGTGAAGTCCACGATGTGGTCGGCGCCCATCCGGCGGGAGATGGCCATCCGCTCGGGCACGGATTCCACGCCGATGATGGTGGTGGCCCCCATCAAGCGCGCGCCGGCCGTGGCGCACAGCCCGATCGGACCCTGGGCGAAGACGGCGACCGTATCGCCGATGCGCACCTGTCCGCTTTCGGCCCCGGAAAACCCCGTCGACATGATGTCGGGGCACATGAGCACCTGCTCGTCGCTCAGTCCGTCCGGGATCAGCGCCAGATTGGTCATGGCGTCCGGGACCAGGAGGTACTCGGCCTGGGCGCCGTCTATCGTGTTGCCGAAGCGCCAGCCGCCCATCGGCTTGAAACCATGCTTGGTGCCGGCGCCGTCCTGGGAGTGATAGCCGCACAGGCAGGCGGCGCTATGACCGCTCGGGGTAATGGCGCCCGCGATCACCCGCTGCCCCTCTGTGTAGCCTGCACCGCGGACCCAAGCTTCTCGATGACACCGACCGGCTCATGGCCGATCGTCAGCCCCCGCGCCACCGGGTATTCGCCCTTCAGGATGTGGACATCCGTTCCGCAGATGGTGGTGGTGGTCACGCGGATCACGGCGTCGAGCGGCCCGGGCTCCGGGACGGGCTTATCCTCGAGCACGATCCGGTTCGGCTCGACGAACACGGCGGCTTTCATCATCTGAACCACGGTTCTTTTCCTCTGATGCAAGTTGAGCGGCCGCCGCGGCGCGGCGTCATTTCAGGGCGTGTGAATTCCCTCGGCGGCCACGTCGGTCGCTTCGGCTAAATCGGCTTCCGGCGATGACGCCCACGCTGGTCCAGCCGCCGCTGAGGGCGCCGGTCGCTAGCGCTGCCAGGAGCAGGTCACGCTGCGGCAGGGCGACATCGAAGAGGGTCGCGATGGCAGGGACGGTGAGAACCAAGGTCATCACGACCGCCACGGCGGCCACGATGATCCAATAGGTGCGGCGATGTGGGGCGAATAGCCGGCCCGATGACGCCGAGTCGGTCAGGGCGAGGACGAGGTTGCCGACCACCAGGGCGAGGAAAGCGGCGCCCCGGGCCGCGTCCTCTGCACCCGGGAAGGCGCTTAGCGCCCACCAGTACAGACCAAGGACACCCACCAGCACACCAGCGCCCTGCACGAGCGCCACAAGAATCTGCGTGGGCCCGAACAGCGCCTCCTCGGGACGCCGTGGAGGGCGCTTCATGGCGTCCGCTTCGCTCGGCTCCGCCTCGAACACCAGCGAGCAGGTCGGATCGATGACGAGTTCGAGCAGCACCACATGCATGGGGAACAGCAGGGGCGGCAATCCCAGTAGGATGGGACTGAGCGCGAGCCCGGCGATCGGGACGTGGATCGCTGTGATGTAGGTCAGGGCGCGTCGCAGATTGGAGAAGATGCGGCGGCCAAGCCGCACGCCGCCGACGATCGAGGCGAAGCTGTCATCCAGCAGGACCAGGTCGGCGGCTTCCCGGGCCACGTCGGTCCCCTTCCTGCCCATGGCCACGCCGATATGCGCAGCCTCAAGCGCAGGCGCGTCGTTGACGCCATCGCCCGTCATCGCCACCACTTCGCCGTCGGCCTTCAGGGCCTCGACGATGCGGAGTTTCTGCTCAGGGGTGATGCGCGCAAAGACCCGAACGCGCTTGAGCCTCTCGCAGAGCACCTCGAAGGAAAGAGACGCGACTTCCGTGCCCGTCAGCACGCCGGCCTCGGTATCGATTCCGGCTGCGCGGGCGATGGCCAGGGCCGTCGCCGGATGGTCGCCGGTGATCATCATCACCTTGATGCCGGCGCCCCGCGCCTCGTTCAGCGCCGCTGGGACCTCTGGCCGCAGCGGATCGAGAAATCCCACCAGCCCAGCGAACTCGAAGGCGACGTCCTGAGGGTCGGCGAACGCCTGCGTCGGTCGCGTAAACGCAACGCCTAGGACCCGCAGGCCGTCACGCGCATAGGACTCGATGATCCCTTGAAGGCGCGCCACCTCGGCGTCGGGCAGTCTGCACAGCCGGAAAATGGCTTCCGGCGCGCCCTTCGCGGCGGCGAGGCAAACCTCACCGGGTAATCGCCAGAGCTGGACGACGGCCAGCAGTTCCGGACGCAGGGGCCAAGTCCGCTCGGGCTCCTGTTCACCCTGCTGCTCTCCCGCGCCGGAGAGGTCCAAGGCCCGGACGGCCTTATCCATTGGGTCGACCGGGCGGACCGCAGAGGCAAGAGACGCATAGCGAAGAAGGTCGGCCGCTGCGCCGCTGGGCGCGCCGCTGGCGAGCGCGAATTCCCCGGCGGCCGTCCAGACCCGAGCGACCTGCATCCGGTTTTCGGTGAGGGTTCCGGTCTTGTCGACGCACAGGACCGTTGCGCCGCCGAGGGTCTCGATGACCGCGCTGCGGCGGGCGAGGACCTGATGATTGGCGAGCCGCCAGGCGCCCAGCGCCAGGAACACCGCCAACACCATCGGAAATTCTTCTGGAATGAGCGATATCGCCACGGTGACGCCCGCCAGCGCTCCGCCGATCCAATCGTCGCGCAAGAATCCATAGGCCATGGCGACAAGTCCGCAGAAGACGAGCGCCAGCAGACCCAGCAGCGCCACCAGACGTCCCGCAGTCTTCTGCAACGGCGTGGGCTCATGGCTGATCGCCGCCAGCGAACTGCCAATGCGTCCCAGGGCCGAGGCCGCTCCGGTGCGGCTCACGGCCACGACGCCTTGGCCGCGGACCACCAGCGTGCCACCGAACAAGAACGGCCCGGCCTCCGCGCCTGGAGCCGGCTCGACGGTGAGGTCCGGAACGCCGACCGCAGGTTGCTTGGTGACGGGCGCCGACTCGCCGGTGAGAGCGGATTCGTCGACGCTGAGCACGTCGCCGGCCATAAGGACGCCATCGGCGGGAAGCCTCTCCCCCTCACCAATCAACAGGATGTCGTCGGGCACCAGATCGCGGGCCGCAATCCGCGTTTCGACGCCGTTTCGCAGCACCCGCGCATGCGGCTGCGCCAGCTCGCGCAACGCGGCGAGCGCCCGCTCGCTCCGAGCCTCCTGGAAGATCACCAAGCCGATCGAGGCCGCGGCCCCGGCCACCAGAAACAGGCCCTCGGCGAGATCGCCAATGAATAGATAGAGCACCGCGGCCCCTATCAGGAGCAGAAACATCGGCTCGCGCAGGGTCTCCATGATGATTTGGCCGAGCGTGCGAGCGCCGCCGGCGGGCATCTCGTTGGGCCCGACGGCCTCGAAGCGCTGCGCCGCCTCGGCCGTTGTCAATCCGGCGATGCGCTGGATCTGCATGCCAGAAGACCTCGATTTAATGAGACAGGAACAGCGGCGTCTTGGGATCGTGCGGCACGTGTTCCGTCGCCCCCCCCGAGAATGAACTCCCGGACGCGTGATCGACCGTAGGCCCCCATCACCAGCAGATCGGAACCGCATTCGGTCACATAGTCGTCAAGCACCTCGCCGATCCGGCGGCCGGAGGCGATAGCCGCGGTAAACCTGGCCGCTTGTTCGATCGCCTCGGTTGAGGTCGCCTCGGTTGAGGTCGCCTCGGGATAGCTGTCGATCTGCAGCACTACGTCGCGGATGGGCATGACTTCGGTCCTCTTCGAACATGGACCATCATAGCTCCCGGCGAGGTCTGCTTTGACGCAAGTCAGGTCATGATGGCGCGACTCTGCGCGCCGGGCGCTGTTCCGACAAGTCGGGGGTTCAGCTTCAGCGTCTAATTGCGCCCTGTCCTGGCAAGGCGTCAGCGATCAGGCGCGCCACGCTGATGGCGTTCGACTGCGCGCGGCGCGTCGGTTGATACGACGCGCGTGACCGCTTCAGCCGGTCTTTGGAGGCATCGCCACGCTCGCCGCCCTTTCCACGACGGTGAGGCGGAAGGCGAGAGCTAAGCCTTGCGAGTTCGAACCCACAGCATCCGCTGAAGGGTCCCGTCCCGATCGACAACCAAGTGCTTCAGCGCCCCCGCGACGTGCAAGGCGATGAGCGGCCAGAAGAGCTTGGAGACCGCGCCATGGACCTTCTCGGCGATCTCGTGCAGCGCCGGTGCAGGGACCGGAAACGGTGACGGCATGGCGAACAGGTCGAACACCTCGATCGGCCGCCCCGTTGACCAGACCGAGAGTGGCCCGGTGACCAGGAGCACCGCGATCATGATCAGGAACAACACCTGCACCGCGGCAGCCGCTATCCGAAACAGCCGCCTGGCTTCCAGAGGCGAAGGCTTGGGCTGCGAAGCGCTCCACAACAAGCGGGCGGCCAGAAAGGTGAAAAGCAGAACGCCGACCGAGACGTGAAGATTTTGGGCCGCGATCTTGGCGGCGCGATCAGGCGCCTCCTCCATGCGTTCGCCGAGGAAATAGAGTGCGATCACCCCGACCGCACTGATCCAGTGCAGCGTAATGGCGCCCCAGCCGTATGCCTGACGGGTGTTGCTGAAGCTCATTCGGGTATGTTCGACCTAATCGCAGACCTTCGCCTTGATCGATCGCAATTCGGCTAGGTTTGGTCACCTCTCGTGAGGCCGCCCTCGCCGGCCAGGCAGCCGCCGTCCCGTCCTGAAGGGTCGGCTCACTCGCCGCGCAAAAGTGCGTTCAGGCGGTAGGCTGCGGCGACGGCTCCCCCCCGCGCGACGACGCCCGCGCTCTGCGCGGCCAGCGCCTCGCGTTCGGCGTCGAGCAAGTCGAGGGTCGGCTTTTGTCCGACCCGGACTTCGTGGCGCACGCTGTCGAGCGCGCTGGCCGCCGCAGCGCCCTGGTCGTCGGCGGCGGCCACAAGCGCACGGGAGGTTTGCACATCTTCCCAGGCGCCCGTGACGGCCTCGCGGACCCGGGCGCGGGCGCTATCGACCCCTGACTGAGCGCCACGCGCGCCGGCGCGGGCCTCGTTGATCTTGCCGTTGATCAGGCCGCCGGCGAAGAGGGTCCAGTGACCCTGGACGCCGACCGTCACGCCGTCGGCACGATAGCCAGGGAAGAACTGATCGCGCGCGCTGCTGGCCGTTGCGGTCAAGGCGAGGCTCGGAAGCCGATCGGCTTGGGCGTAGCGCACGCCCGCGTCGGCGGCGCGCGCCTGGGCCTGGGCGGCGACAAGCGCCGGGCTGGTCCGCAGGGCCGTGGCCATGGCGGCGTCGAGGGACCTCGGAATGGGTGGCGGCGCAGGGAGGGATTCCAGATTGTCCGGCTCCACCCCGAAGACGGTGACAAAGTGCGCGCGGGTGCGGGCGACATCGCCGCTGGCCCGGGCAAGACCGGCGCGGGCCTCGGCCAGTCGGGCCTGCGCTTGAGCCAGATCGGTGCGAGGGGTCTCGCCGCCCTTGAAGCGTAATTGGGCCTGGTCTGCGATCTCGCGCATCTGTCGGACCTGGGCTTCGTTCAAGGCCAGGATCTCCCGCGCGGCGAGGACGGCGACATAGGCTTCCGCCGCCTGGGCCGCGAGCAGCGCCTTGGCGCCGCCAGCCTGGGCGATGGCGGCGTCCCGTCCCTGGCGGGCGCGATCGATGGCGGCGCTGACCGCCCCGCCGGTGAACAGCGGCTGGCGCAGTTCCAGGGCGGCGACACGCGGCGAAACGTCGGCGCGGCCGAAGCCGAAGAAGCCGCCGAGATCCGTCGTCCCCTGCCCGGCCTGACCCGAGAGGGTCAGGGCCGGCAGTCTCCCGGCCTGGGCCTGGGCCAGGCGCGCCTCGGCTGCGTCCGTCTGCGCCGCGGATTGGGCGAGCGCGGGATTGGAGCGTTGAGCCAGCGCGATCGCTTCCTCCAGCGTCAGGGCGAAGGCGCTCTGCGGCGCGGCCAAGGCCGCCGCCAGACCGAGGGCCAGCAGCGCGCGGATTGAGCTCAACGGAATGCGACTCCCGGCTTGATCCCGAGCTTCTTGAAGATCTTGGCCGCCGGGCAGAAGCCGGTGAAGGCGGCCTGGATCATGTTGAGCCCGGCGAAGACGGTCAGAGCGATCCACAAGGGATTGACGTAGTGGGCGAGCGCAACGCCCAGCAGCACGACGCAGCCGGCAAAGACCAGAACCATACGATCGACAGTCATGATCAACTTCCTTGTGACGCCCTGGCATGAGCCTGGGTGAGTGCCTGGCGCGTCCAGGCGACGATTTGTTGGGTGCTCATTAAGCCGGCCGTCCGCGCGATCTCCTGGCCGTCACGGAAGAGCAGGAGGGCCGGGATGCCAGAGATCCTCAGCTCGGCCGACGCTTGGGGATCGGCTTCGGAGTCGAGCTTCAGAAGCCGGACATCGGGCTCGAGCATCTGGGCTGCGGCGGCGAAATTCGGCGCCATGGCGCGGCAAGGGCCGCACCACGCCGCCCAGACATCGACCAGCACCGCCGCACCCTTGGTGGATGCGCGATGCACGGCCAAAGACTTGGCGTCGACTGCCGCCGGATGGCCGTTGAACAGGGGCTCGCCGCAGCGGCCACACTTGGCCGAGAGCGGGTCCTTGGCGTCCGGCGCTCGATTGACGGCGCCGCAGGCCGGGCAGACGAACTGGCGCATGGCTCAGCCCTTGATCTTCCGCAGGCCCATCACTTCCAAGGCCAGCTTCTCGTAGAAGGGCTCGCTCACGCCGCTCTTGATCTTGCCGATGAAGTATTTCTCGAACCCGACCTTGGCCAGGTGGACCCAGCCGCCGCTGGCCGACCAGTTGACGTTGCGCGGCGGGATCTGCGGCTGGGCGATGAAGGCCACGCCGCCGTCGCCAAAATCGGCCAGGCAGAAGGCGTTCCAGGTCGCTTCGTGGGTCGGATCCTTGCCGTCGATGATCTCAGCCATGTTGTGGGCGATGGCCGTGACCATGCTCTCGATCATGAAGCCGGTCTTGGGTACGCCGACCGGGACGGGCGTCTTGCCGGTGGGGGCGATGGCGACGCAGACGCCGAGGCCAAAGACGTTCGGGAAGGTTGGATTGCGCTGGTGCTTGTCGATGACGATGAAGCCGCGCGGATTGGTCAGGCCTTCGATCCCACGGACGGCGGCGACGCCGCGGAACGCCGGCAGCATCATCGAATAGGCGAAAGGCAGATCGTGGGTCTGCTTTACCGAACCGTCGTCGGCGATCTCCTCGACGTGCATAACACCCGCTTCGACAGATGCGACCTTGGCGTTGGTCACCCACTTGATGTGGCGCTCGCGCATCTCGCTCTCGAGCAGACCCTTGGTGTCGCCCACGCCGTCGAGCCCGAGGTGCCCGACATAAGGCTCCGAAGTGATGAAGGTCATCGGGACCTTGTCGCGGATTTTCCGGCGCCGCAGTTCCGTGTCGAGGATCATCGCGAACTCGTAGGCCGGGCCGAAGCACGAGGCGCCCTGCACGGCGCCGACGACGATCGGACCGGGGTTCTCGACAAACTTGTCGAAGGCGGCGGCCGCAGTCTCGGCGTGATCGACGTGGCAGACCGATTGGGTGAAACCGCCATGCGGCCCGAGGCCCGGGATTTCGTCGAAGGCTAGGTCAGGGCCGGTGGCGATGACCAGGTAATCGTAGTCGATGGTCGTGCCGTCGTTGAGGTCCAGCTGGCTCTTGGCGGGTGAGACCGTCTTGGCGCCGACGCCGGTGAAGGCGACCCCTCGCTTCTTGAACACCGGCGGCAGCTTGACCTCGATGGCGTCGCGCTTGCGCCAGTGAACCGCGACCCAAGGGTTGGACGGGACGAAGTGGAAGGTGTCGCCTTGCGACACCACGCTCACTTCCGCCTTGTCGCCGACGGCGTCCTTGATTTCGAAGGCGGCGATGGCGCCGCCCAGTCCGGCTCCCAGGATGACAATGCGGGGCTTGGCCATAGTCCGTCTCCTCCAGTAGCCGGCTTTCGCCAGCGGCGAATGTCCGCCCCTTTTTCCAGAGGCGCTTTGATGCGGATCACGGCCGGGCCGGGTTCGCGGCCTTAAGAGTGAAGCTCATCCTGCTTGACCCAATATTGTAAACCGCGCATATGCGCAACTATGAAAGTAGATGCCGCCGCCATGATGCCTTCCGCCGGTGACGCCTGCGCCCTTCTGAAGGCGCTGGCGAACCCGCATCGGCTGATGATCGTCTGCACCCTGATCGACGGTGAGCAGTCGGTGGGCGCGCTCGCCCAGATGCTTGGCGTGCGCGAAACCCTGGCCTCGCAGCACCTGGGCCTGTTGCGCCGCGACGGCGTCGTCGCCGCACGACGCGACGGCCAGACCATCTACTACGGCCTGCAAAGCGGTCAGGCCCGCGCCCTGATCGAGACCCTGTCCCGCTTGTTCTGCGCGATTCCCGACCGCGCCCACCCTTAAGGAGCTTCCCCCATGTTCGGCGCCCCCAAGACCAAGGACCTTACCCCGCAACAGGTGAAGGCTGCCCTCGACGCCCGTGAAATCCTACTGATTGACGTGCGCGAACCGGACGAATTCGCCGCCGAGAAGATCGCCGGGGCGCTCAACATTCCCCTGTCGACCTTCGATCCGGCCGCCCTGCCCGCCGCGGCGGGTAAAGCGGTTGTCCTGCAGTGCGCCGGCGGCAAGCGATCGGCCATGGCCATCGACAGGTGCCGCAAGGCCAATCAGGCCGTTGAGATGCATCTGGCCGGCGGGCTCGCGGCCTGGAAGGCCGCCGGACTGCCGACAGTCACCGGCTAACCGACAGTATCAAGCGCAAACCGGGAGGGCGAACCATGGCGTCACGGCCGTATCTGATCAGCGCCCTGGGCGCGGCGCTACTGCTGGGGGCCTGCGGGGAGGCGAAGCCCCCGGCCCCTACCCAGCAGACCGCGCCGGCGGCTGGACGCCTGACGGTCCAAAACCAGACGATCGCCGAGCTGAAGCCCGTCCCGGCGACGCTCACCACCCGCGACATGGCCGAGGCCCGCGCGCGGATTTCCGGCGTGCTGGTCAGCCTCGCCGTAAAGGAAGGCGACATGGTCCATCAGGGCCAGGTCATCGGCCGTGTGAAGGACGACCGCCTCGCCCTGCAGACTGGGGCCTTCGACGCCCAGGTCACGGCCGCGGCGGCTGAAGCTGCTCGCGCCAACGCCGACCTGTCGCGCACCCGCGATCTTTTCTCCCACGGGGTCTATGCCCAAGCCCGCCTCGACCAGGTCGAGGCCCAGGCCAAGGCCGCCAACGCCAATCTCGGGGCGACCCGCGCCCAGCGCGGCGCCAGCGCCGAGCTTGGCGCCCAGGGGGCGATTCTGGCGCCCGCCGCCGGCCGCGTTCTGACCGCCGACGTGCCGGTTGGCTCCGTGGTGATGCCGGGCCAGGCCCTGGCCCAGATCACCGCCGGGCCAATGGTTGTGCGTATCGAATTGCCCGAAGGCCAGGCACGCGCGCTGAAGGCTGGCGATGTCGTCCAACTGGCGGCCGAGGACCTGCGCGGCCTAGCCGCACAAGGGACGATCACCCAGGTCTATCCGTCCGTGACCGGCGGCCAGGTCACCGCCGACGTCTCCGCGCCCGGCCTGCCGCAGGACCTGATCGGCCGGCGCGTGCGCGCCCAGATCAAGGTCGGGTCTCGCCCCGCCCTCATCGTGCCGCGTCGCTATATCGTCACCCGGTTCGGCATCGACTACGCGCGGCTCGTCCGCGCGGACAACACGGTCTCCGAGACCCCCGTCCAGACCACGGCCGGCCCTGCCGCGGACACGGTCGAAGTTCTGTCCGGCCTGCGCGTCGGGGACGTTCTTACCCCCGCCGGACCAGCTCGATGAACCTCGGCCTCTCCGGACGACTGACCAAGGCGACGATCCGCTCGCCCCTGACACCGCTGTTCCTACTGGCGGCGATCGCCGTGGGACTGCTAGCCCTGGTCTCGATCCCCCGCGAGGAAGAGCCGCAGATCAGCGTGCCCATGGTCGACATCATGGTCGCGGCGCCGGGCCTACGGGCGCCGGATGCCGTCGAGCTGGTCGGCAAGCCGCTGGAGACGATCGTCAAGAGCGTGACCGGCGTCGAGCACGTTTACACCTTCGCCGACGATAACCAGGTCATGGTCACCGCCCGCTTCGATGTCGGGACGGACCCGGACGCCGCGGCCGTGCGCATTCATGAGAAGATCCGCGCCAACTACGACCGCATTCCGGCGGGCATCGCCGAACCTCTGATCCAGACGCGCGGAATCAATGACGTTCCCAGCCTGGTCTTGACCCTGTCGCCAAAGCCAAGCCCAACCGGGCAGTGGACCGATCAGGCGCTCTACGAGCTTGCGGGCAAACTGCGGACCGAAGTCGCGAAGGTCGACAATGTCGGCCTGACCTTCATCGTCGGCGGCCGGCCTCAAGAAATCCGCGTCGAGCCCGATCCCGCCCGCCTCGCACAGCATGGGGTATCGCTCGGCGCCCTGATGGACACCATCCGCCAGGCCAACCGCACCTTCCCGGCTGGGCAGGTGCGCAACGGCGGCCAAGCCGTCGATATCACCGCCGGGCGGACGCTCGCCAGCGCCACCCAGATCGGCCTCTTGGCGCTGTCTTCCACTAAGGGCGAAAGCGTCTACGTGCGCGACGTCGCCGAGGTGATCGAGGGGCCGCGCGAAGACCAGGCCCGCGCCTGGCGCTATGCCCGCACCAGCCAGGGCTGGAGCGAGGCGCCGGCCGTCAGCCTGGCGATCGCCAAGCGCAAGGGCGCCAACGCCGTCATCGTCTCGCAGGCGGTCCTGGCCCGGGTCGACGCCCTGAAGGGCTCGCTCTTGCCCGACAGCCTGAGCGTGGCGACCACCCGCGACTATGGCGCGACCGCCAATGAGAAGGCCAACGAGCTCTTGTTCCACCTCGGGCTGGCGACGCTCTCCATTGTGGTCCTGATCGGCTTCGCCATCGGCTGGCGAGAAGCGGGCGTCACGGCCGTGGTCATCCCGACCACCATACTGCTGACCCTCTTCGCCTCGAACCTTCTGGGCTACACGATCAACCGGGTCAGTCTCTTCGCCCTGATCTTCTCCATCGGCATCCTGGTCGACGACGCCATCGTCATGATCGAGAACATCGCCCGGCACTGGGCGATGGCCGACGGCCGAAGCCGGATCGATGCGGCGGTCGACGCCGTGGCCGAGGTCGGCAACCCGACCGTGGTCGCCACCCTGACCGTGGTCACCGCCCTGCTGCCGATGCTCTTCGTCTCCGGCCTGATGGGGCCGTACATGGCCCCGATCCCGGTCAACGCCTCGGCGGCCATGGTCTTCTCGTTCTTCGTCGCCGTGGTCATCGCGCCCTGGCTGATGGTTCGCTTCGCCCGCAAGACCTTGTCGGCCGGCGGTGGACATCACGACGAAGGCACGCTCGGCGTGCTCTACCGCAAGGTCGCCACCCGGGTGATCGGCTCGCGAAGGTCCGCCTGGACCTTCCTGATCGGGGTAGGCCTCGCCACGCTGGTGGCCTGCGCCATGTTCGCCACCAAGACCGTGACGGTGAAGCTGCTCCCGTTCGACAACAAGTCAGAGCTGCAGGTTGTACTCGACATGCCGGAAGGGACCTCGCTGGAAGCCACGCAACGCGCGCTTGACGACGCGGCGATCATCACTCGCAGCCTGCCAGAAGTCGTCGCAATCGACGCCTATGCCGGGACCGCCTCGCCGTTCAACTTCAACGGCCTCGTCCGCCATTACTATCTGCGCAACAAGCCGGAGATGGGCGACCTGTCGGTTGCCTTGGCCGAAAAGGGCGAGCGGCATCGTTCCAGCCACGCCATCGCGCTCGATCTGCGCGAGAAGCTGGCCAAGGTCGCCTTGCCGGCCGGCGCGGCGATCAAGGTGGTCGAGGCCCCGCCCGGGCCGCCGGTGATGGCGACCCTTCTGGCCGAGGTCTATGGGCCCGATGCGGCGACCCGCCGCGCCGTCGCCGAGCGGGTGAAGGCCACCTTCCATTCGGTCCCCTACATCGTCGACATCGACGACAGCTACGGCCAACCGCGCCCCGGCCTGCGCCTGGTTCCCGACCGGGACCGGCTGGAGGCCCTGAAGGTCAGCGACCGCGATGTCTACGACTCCGTCGGCGCCGCCCTGGGCGGCCAGGTGGTTGGTTACGCTCATCGCGGCGAAGGCCGCGACCCGCTGGAGATCTCCGTTCGCCTGCCGCAATCGGCGCGCAGCTGGGGCGAAGGTCTGGCCGCCATGCCGGTGGCCGTGTCGCAAGGCCCGGACGGCGGTCGGCTGGTCTCGCTGGGCGAGGTCGCCACGGCCTCCAGCGAACCCGGCTCGACCCACATCTTCCGCCGCGACGGGCGTGACGTGGACATGATCATGGGTGAGCTCGCCGGCGTCTATGAAGCGCCCATCTACGGCATGATGGCGGTGGACAAGGCGCTGCGCGACGGGGATTGGGCAGCAGGTCAGAAACCCGACATCCGCATGCATGGCCAACCGGACGACGAGAGCCGGCCTACGGTTCTGTGGGATGGCGAATGGGAGATCACCTGGGTGACCTTCCGCGACATGGGCGCCGCCTTCGGGGTGGCGATCCTGGGCATCTATGTGCTGGTGGTCGCCCAGTTCAAAAGCTTCCGCCTGCCGCTGGTGATCCTGACCCCGATTCCTCTAACCCTGGTCGGGATCGTCATCGGCCACATCCTGTTCCGCGCGCCGTTCACCGCCACCTCGATGATCGGCTTCATCGCGCTCGCCGGCATCATCGTGCGAAACTCGATCCTGCTCGTGGACTTCATACGACACAGCCAGACCGAGGGCCGCGCCCTGCGCGAGGTTCTGCTGGAGGCCGGCGCGATCCGCTTCAAGCCCATCGTCCTGACCGCAGCCGCCGCAATGATCGGCGCGGCGGTGATTCTGACCGACCCGATCTTCCAGGGCCTGGCGATCTCGCTGCTGTTTGGCTTGGCTTCTTCGACCCTGCTGACCGTCCTGGTCATACCCGCCATCTACATCGTCCTGCGCGATGACGGTCGTCCGCTAACCCCTAAGGAAATCTGACATGAGCATGGAAATCGACATCGGTATTCCGACCGAAAAGCGGACGGCCATCGCCGAGGGCCTGTCGCGGCTGCTGGCCGACACCTACACCCTGTATTTGAAGACCCACAACTACCACTGGAACGTCACCGGTCCGATGTTCCAGACGCTGCACACCATGTTCATGACCCAGTACACAGAGCTGAGCCTGGCGGTGGACGAAGTGGCCGAACGGATTCGAGCCCTCGGCCATCCGGCGCCGGGGAGCTATGCGGCCTTCGCCCGCCTTTCCAGCATCGCCGAGGAAGAGGCCGTGCCGCCGTCGCGGGAGATGATCGCCAATCTGGTCAAGGGCCACGAGGCGGTGACCCGCACGGCCCGCCAGATCTTCCCCGTCGCCGAGTCGGCCAGCGATGAGCCGACCTGCGATCTGTTGACCCAGCGGATGCAGGTGTCTGAAAAGACGGCCTGGATGCTGCGCAGCCTGCTCGATCCAGCTTGATTTGAGGGAACCATGCGACGGCCGAGCGTCGTGGTGATCCCGCATCGACGTCCTTCTGCGCGACGACGGGCGCATCAAGGCGGCGACTGCCTCTGACATCATCAGGAAGGCCGATGACCGCGACGCACGAATGGCCTGACATGGCTGCAAGTCTGAATTCAGGCGCTCAAGCCGCTGCGCGGCGGTGGCCCCGACACCATGACGCCCTTCAGCGGACTGGCGCGCGCCGCGCTGGAGCCCAAGGCGTTCTTGGCCAAGACGAAGGAGCTTATCGCGCTCGGCATTTCGGTCGCCACCCGCTGCGATGGCTGTATCGCCTTTCACGCGGAGGCCGCGGTCAAGCAGGGCGCGACCCGGGACGAGGTGATGGAGACCATGGGCATGGCGATCTACATGGGCGCAGCCCTAGCGTGATGTACGCCGCCCAGGCGCTTGAAGCCTTCGACCAGTTCAGCGCCAGGGACGCCGCAAAATAGGCCAGGGGGCCATCGGCAATCTTACGGGTCGCCGGAACCCTTGATGCTCTGTGCGCATATAATAGGATACGCAGATGTCCAAAGCCCTTGTCCAGTCGCCCTCAGAGGGCTTGTCGGAACTCGAGCACAGCGCCCACGCGGCCGCGCGGATGCTGAAACTCCTGGCTAGCGAACAACGATTGCTGCTGCTCTGTCGTCTGGTGGAGGGCGAGGCGTCTGTCGGTGTCCTGGCCGAGCACGCGAAGCTCACCCAATCGGCCGCGTCGCAACATCTGGCCAAGATGCGGGCCGAGGGCCTGGTGGCCACCCGGCGGGAGGCCCAGACTATCTTCTATCGGCTGGACGATCCGGCCGCCCTGCGGGTGCTCGACACCCTGTGCGACATCTATCGCGGCGAGCTCACGGATCAGAGCAGGAAGGGCAGGCGCTAGGCTCGCTGATCGCCTCGCAGCCCGAGTTGTCTGGTCAGCCCAGCTTCTCAGCGGTTAGCCGCCGCCCTCACTCGTCGTCCTGGCCGTCGTCGCCCAAGTCCACGAGATGAAACTCGTGCCACATGCCGTTGAGGATGCCGAAGGCGACCGCTAGGCCCAGGCCCAGAACCCAGGTGAAATACCACATGCGCGTCGCTCCTTAGTAGAGGTCGGGATTGGTGGTCAGCGCGCCGACCGATGAGCGGCCGAACATCACCTTGTAGGCCCAGGCGGTGTAGGCGAGCACGATCGGCAGGAAGATCACGGTGACTACGAGCATGATGAACAGCGTCATGTGGCTGGACGAGGCGTTCCACACCGTAAGGCTCGACTTGGGGTCGATGCTGCTCGGCAGGATGAACGGGAACATCGACAGGCCGACAGTGGCGATGATGCCCAGCGCCGACAGCGACGAGCCTGCAAAAGCCGGAACCTCCTTGCCAGCCCGGATGCCGACCAGGGCCAGCACGGCGCCAGCGAAGCCCAGCACCGGCGCGATCCACATCCAGGGATAGCTGGCGAAGTTGGTCAGCCAGCCGCCTGGTGCGGCGAGACTCGCCGCGCGCAACGGATTGGAGGGGCCGGACGGGTCGATGACGCCATCGATCCGGAAGCCCAGTCCGCCAAAGGCGACGAAGGCGTAACCGACGGCGAAAAGGACGATGGCGGCGAGCGCTGCGATCTGGCCGAAGGTCCTGGCCCGGTCGCGGACGGCGCCGTGCTCGGCCTTGATGGTCAGCCAGGCCGCGCCATGGGTGACGAGCATGGCGACCGACAGCAGGCCGCAGACCAGGGTGAAGGGGGTGAAGAGGCCAAAGAACGTGCCGGTGTAGGTGGCGCGCAGGTCGCTATCGAGATGGAAGGGGATGCCCCGCAGCACGTTGCCGACTGCGACCCCGAACACCAGGGTCGGGGCGAAGCCGCCCACGAACAGCGCCCAGTCCCAGGCCGAGCGCCAGGTCTTCGACGGACGCTTGGAGCGATATTTGAAGCCAACAGGGCGCAGGATCAGCGAGGCCAGGACGGCGAACATCGCCAAGTAAAAGCCCGAGAAACTGACGGCGTAGACGAACGGCCAGGCCGCGAAGATCGCGCCGCCACCCAGGATGAACCACACCTGGTTGCCTTCCCAGGTCGCACTGATGGTGTTGATCACCATCCGCCGCTCGCCGTCATTGCGGGCGACAAAGGGCAGCAGCGCG
The DNA here is from genome assembly GCF_001375595.1 of Phenylobacterium immobile (ATCC 35973). NCBI lineage: Bacteria > Pseudomonadati > Pseudomonadota > Alphaproteobacteria > Caulobacterales > Caulobacteraceae > Phenylobacterium > Phenylobacterium immobile. Next base: position 2,395,215 of record NZ_CVJQ01000001.1, read on the forward strand.
GCCACGCCAAGGTCGAACCCGTCGGTCAGGGCGAACCCGATCAGTAGGACGCCCATCAGGCCCCACCAGATGACCCGCAGCGTCTCGTAGTCGAGAGGGATTTGCATGGTCAGGATCCTTATTCGGCCGGGGCCAAGCGGATCGGGGCCGCCTCGGCGTAGTTCGGCTGGTCGTGGTGGGCGTAGGGGCCTCGCTTGATGGTGCGAACGATCAGCCCGACCTCGACGACGGCCAAGGTCCCGTAGAGCAGGGTGAAGCCGATGATGGTCGTCCAGAGCTGGCCGACCGTCAGGCTGGAGACGCCCAGGAAGGTCGGCAGCACGCCTTCAACCGCCCAGGGTTGGCGGCCGATCTCGGCAAGAACCCAGCCGGACTCGGCGGCGATCCACGGCAGAGGCATTATCGCGACCGCCGTCCAGAGCATCCACTTAGTGTCGAACCTTCGCAGGGTGACGAGGATGAAGGCGGCGGCGAAGACAGCAACCTGCAGGAAGCCGATGCCGGCCATGATGCGGAACGCCCAGAACATCACCGGCACATTGGGCACGGTGTCCCAGGCGGCCTTCTGGATGGTCGCCTTGTCGGCGGTGCGCGGGTCGGCGACGTAGCGCTTGAGCAGTAATCCATAGCCGAGGTCGCGGCGATTGAGCTCGAAGTCCGCGCGGGCCTCTATATCTCTGGGATTGGCCTTGAGCCGCTCCAGGGCGTCATAGGCCTTCACCCCGCTCTCGACCCGTGTCTCCGCCACCGCCACCAGGGGCAGGATGCCGGCGACGGGCTTATCGAGGCTGCGGGTGGAGATCAGCCCCAGGACGTAGGGGATCTTGATCTCGGCATGGGTGGTGCGGCCCTTCAGATCAGGGATGCCGAAGGCCGTCAGTCCGGCCGGCGCGGGCTCGGTCTCCCACATGGCCTCAAGCGAGGCGAGCTTCATTTTCTGGTTGTCGGTCAGGGCATAACCGCTCTCGTCGCCGAGCACGACGACTGAAAGGGAGGCCGCCAGGCCGAACGAGGCGGCGACCGCGAAGGATCGCTTGGCCACGCGCGGCCACTTGTTGCTCAGCAGCATGACCGCCGAGACCCCAAGCACAAAGACAGAGGCAATGGTGTAGCCGGCGGCGACCGTGTGGACGAACTTGGCCTGGGCGACGGGATTGAACAGCACGTCGCGGAAACTGGTCACCTCCATGCGCATCGTGTCCGGGTTGAAGGCCGCCCCGACCGGATTCTGCATCCAACCGTTGGCGATCAGGATCCACAGGGCCGAGAGGTTGGAGCCCAGCGCCACCATGAAGGTGACGAAGAGATGCCCCTGCTTGGACAGCTTCTCCCAGCCGAAGAACATCAGGCCGACAAAGGTGGCTTCCAGGAAGAAGGCCATCAGGCCCTCGATGGCCAGCGGCGCGCCGAAGATGTCGCCGACGTAGTGCGAGTAGTAGGACCAGTTGGTCCCGAACTCGAACTCCATGGTCAGGCCGGTGGCGACGCCGAGCACGAAGTTGATGCCAAAGATTGTCGCCCAGAACCGGGTAATCGTCCGCCAGATCGGGCGACCGGTCATGACATAGATGCTCTCCATGATGACCAGCAGAAACGAAAGACCGAGCGTCAGCGGCACGAACAGGAAATGGTACATGGCCGTCAGGGCGAATTGCAGCCTGGAGAGTTCTACGACATCCATGGACTCGACCCGTGTTCCCAGTTCGCCGCAATCAACACCCAATGCGACCGCGTTGCAATATCTCTATATGCTAAGATGCGCAAATATGCATTTTTAGCCCGATGACCGTCGCCGATCCCGCCGCCAGCCGTTTCTTCCTGGAGCGACGTGGACGCGCCGCTCATGCGCCCACTTCTCCCCTGCTCGCCTTGACCTTCATCAATGCGGTCGGCGCGGCGGCCTTCGCCTTTTGCCTGACCGGAGCGTTGACCGGCCATGCCGCCCTCCCCGCCATCCTTGGGCTCGCTGCGGCGCTGACCTTACGGGCCCTGGCCGCCTGGGCGACGACGCGTCTGGCCGCGCGACACGCCCTGCGGGTGAAGACACAGATGCGGCGCGAGGCGCTGGGTGCGGTGCTGGGTCGCAGCCGTGGCGCCCCCGCCTCGCTAGGAGAAGCGGCAGCAGCCGTGGTGGATGAGATCGACGCCGTCGACGGCTACTTCACCCAGTTCCAGCCCGCCGGTCTCGAGGCGCGGGTCGGCCCATTGCTGATCGCCGTCGCCGTGGCGCTGGTCAGTCCGATCAGCGCCGCCATCCTCCTGGCCACCCTTGTCCCGTTCGCGGCGATCATGGCGCTGGCCGGCGGCGCGGCCAGCGCAGAGGCCACCCGCCAGTTCGAGGCCCTGGCGCGGCTCTCGGGTCACTTTGTGGATCGGGTCCGGGCGCTGCCGGTCATCCTGACCTACCAGGCCGAAGCGCAGGAGACCGCCCAGGTCGCCCGGGCCGCCGAGGCGGTCAGCGCCCGGACCCTGGGAGTACTGAGGATCGCCTTCATCTCCACGGCGGCGCTGGAGTTCTTCGCCGCCCTGGCCGTCGCCCTGGTCGCTGTCTATTGCGGGTTTTCGCTTCTGGGCCTGTTGCCGTTCAAGGTTCCTGAGACCCTGGACTTCCGCCGCGCCTTCTTCGCCCTGGCCCTGGCGCCGGAGTTCTATGCACCCTTGCGGAAGCTGGCGGGCGCCTATCACGAGAAGCAGTTGGGCGAGGCCGCTGCTGAACGCCTTCGCCCCTTCTTCGCCAATCCACCCCCAGAAACGCCGAACACCCTGGCGCTGATCACGGACACGGCGCCGGAGGTCCGACTGCGCGATCTCAGCCTGCGCTTCGGCGATCTCGTCATCGGACCTCTCGACGCCCTCGCCCCTGCCGGCCGGATCACGGCGATCGTCGGGCCCACGGGGTCAGGCAAGTCTTCGTTGCTCGCCGCGATCCTTGGCCTGACGCCGCTGGAAACCGGGTCCGTCGAGGTCGGCGGAGCGCGTTTAGCTGACACTGGAGGGTTTACCGGCCTGTCAGCCTGGGTCGGCCAGGCGCCCGCCTTCCTCCCCGGCTCGCTGCTCGACAACCTGATGGCGGCTTCACCCTTGGTCTCGCAAGACATGGCGCTGGCCATGGCGAATTCGGTCGGCCTTGGTCCAGCATTGGCCCGAAGGTCCGAGGGGGGAGATACGCCCTTGGATGAACGCGGCTCAGGCCTTTCAGGCGGAGAGCGTCGTCGCCTCGCCCTCGCCCGCGCCCTTCTGAAGCCCGCGCCCCTGCTCCTGCTGGATGAACCGACGTCCGATCTCGACGCCGTCGCCGAGGCCGAGATCATCGCCATGATCCGGGGAGCGGCAGGTGGGCGGACGGTGATCGTCGCCACCCACTCCGAGACCCTGGCCGCCGCCGCCGACCATGTCGTGCGCCTGTCATGAGCGCGCCCTCTCCGATCGGCGAGTTCCTGGCCCGTCAGGTGCGTTTGCGCCGTGGCGACCTGGTGGTCGCCGCTGCCGCCGGTGTGACGACCGCCGCAGCCACCACTCTTCTGCTCGGACTGTCCGGCTGGTTCCTGGCCGGTGCGGCCATTGCGGGGTCGGCCGGCGCAACCGCCGTGCGGGCTTTCAACTACCTGCTGCCGAGCGCCGCACTTCGCGGCCTGGCGATTGCGCGAACGGCGGGTCGCTACGGCGAGCGTCTCTTCAGCCATCGTGCCGCCTTTCGAGCGCTCGCCGCCTTGCGGCCGGCGCTCTTCGCCGGGCTGGCGGCAGCCCCGCCGGCCAATTCTCTGGCGCTGTCCTCCGGCGAGGCGTCCGCGCGCTTGGTCCAGGACGTCAACGTCCTGGAGACGGTCTTTGTGCGGCGCTCGGCGCCCTGGGCCGCCGCCGCGGCGGCTGGGTCGGCCTGCGCCGTGATCGCCCTTGGCTCGGTATGGGCCGCACTCGCCTTTCTCGTTGGCCTGGCGGCGCAGATCTTCATCGGTCGACGGATGGCCCAGCGTGTCACGGCCGAGCCCGGACGCGACCAACTGCGGGCCGCCGGCCGTCTGAAGGATGGTCTGGGGGCCTATCTGGCCGCCGCGCCCGAGTTGCACTGCTTCGCCCTGACCCCACGCGCCATCGACGCCCTGATGGCGCACGACGCCGCCCTTGGGATCGCCGGCCAGCAACGCAGCGACGCCGAGGCGATGCTGGCGCTGCTGCAGGCTGCGTTGAGCGGCGTCACGCTCGTGGTCGTCGCGGGCCTGGTCTCCCAGGCCAGCCTTCCACTCGCAGCGCTCGCTGTTCTGGCGGCTCTGGCCGGGATGGAGGGTGTGGCGGGGTTGCTGCGCGCGGCCCAGCAGCAGGGCGCCTATCGCGAGGCGGTGGCGCGGCTTGATGCGGTGCTGGTCAATCAAGGCTGGGCGCCGAGGGCTCCGCCGTCAGCGGCTTGGTTCGAAATCGACGGCCGGCTGCTGGGACCCGGAGGTCGGCTTGGCGTCAGCGGACCGTCCGGCTCCGGCAAGACCCGCACGCTTGAAGCGCTCGTCGGCCTCCGCATCGCGCCGGCCGGCCGGTTCCGGGTCGGGGAGACGCCTCTCGAGGCCGCGCCGCTGGGCTGGGCGCGACCGCTGTTCGCCTATGCCCCGCAGGATGCGCGCCTTGTGACCGGCACCGTCGCGGAGAACTTGCGCCTCGCTTCTCCGGGCGCGGATGACGCTGCCCTATGGGACGCCCTGGCCGACGCTCAGCTGGACGCACGAGTCAGGCGCCTACCGCAGGGATTGGCGACCTGGATCGGCGATGGCGGTGAAATGCTCTCCGGCGGGGAACGGCGGCGCCTCTCCCTGGCCCGGGCCTATCTGCGCGAGGCGCCTTGGTTGTTGCTGGATGAGCCGACGGAAGGTCTCGACCGAGGCATGGAGTCGGAGGTTGTCGCGGCCCTTGATCGGCGTTTAGCGCGCACGGGTCAGGGCGCGATCATTGTCAGCCATCGGCCCGCGCCCCTCGCGCTCTGTCGCGACATCCTGGATGTCTCGGGCCGCCTATAGGCCAAGCGCGCGCCACGCCACATAGGCGGCGACCAGCAGGACCAGCCCGGCGAACAGCCGGCGCCCTAGAACGACGTGGCCAGCCAGCAGTCCCGCCCCGCGGACACCCAATGCGCCGCCGCCCAGGCCCCCTAATATGAGGAGGAGGGCGATCGGCCAGTTCACTTGGCCGGAGGCGGCGTAGTTCAGCGATGTCGCCGCGCCGAACACGGACACCGACAGCAGCGACGAGGCCGCTGCATTGGCCAGGGTCATTCCGGTCGCCGCCATCAGGCCCGGGACAATCAGAAAGCCGCCGCCGATGCCGAAGAACCCCGCGGCCAGGCCGGTCAGCACGCCCAAGGGCGCCAGCTTCATCATCAAGGGCAAGTTGATGTGGACGTCGGGGTCGCCCACGGACTTGGGCCGTCGCAGCATGGAGAGGGCGATGGCCGCCATGGCGGCGGCGAAGAACAGCAAGAGCCTCTGACCATCGATCGCCTTGGCCAGGCTAGAGCCCAGGAACGAGCCGAGCAGGCCCGCGCCGGCGAACACTGTCGCGCAAGGCCATTTGACCCGGCCGCCCCGGCCATGGCCCAGGAGGTTGATCGCCGCGTTGACCGCCACGGCGGCGGCCGAGGTGCCGATCGCCACGTGCGGATCGCGGATACCAACAACGTAGAGCAGGAGCGGCGTCGCCAGCACCGAGCCGCCCCCGCCGAACAAGCCGAGCAGCGCGCCGACGACGGCGCCGCTCATCAGGGCCGAGACGATCATGAAGGCGGACATGGCGGCAAAGACCGATCAGGCTTGTATATGCGTATATTTGCATATATGTTCTTAGCCCTACGCGCAACCTGAGACTTCGACAATGTCCGACCCAATGGCCTCGTCCGATCCCGCCGCGACCCACGCATCTGCAGTCATCGCGCGGGCCTTCGCCGATCCGACCTTGCGACCTCAGGTCAAGGCCTTCTTCGACGAGGCCACCTTCACGGTCAGCTATGTGGTGAGAGACCCGGGCTCCAAGGCCTGCGCGATCATCGATAGCGTGCTCGATTATGACCCCGCTTCGGGCCGGACGTCGCATGGCTCGGCCGATGCCGTAATCGCCTATGTGCGGGACGAGGGCCTGGAGGTCGTGTGGCAGCTTGAGACCCACGCCCACGCCGACCACCTTTCGGCGGCGCCCTATCTTCAGGCCGCCCTGGGCGGACAGTTGGCGATCGGCGCCGAGATCGTCCATGTCCAGCAGACCTTCGGGACGCTGTTCAACGTCGGCTCTGACTTCGCCCGCGATGGTCGCCAGTTCGATCACCTGTTTGACGACGGTGAAGCCTTCGCGATTGGCGGGCTTCGTGCGCTGGCCCTCCACGTGCCCGGCCACACCCCCGCCTGCATGGCCTATGTGATCGGGGCCGCCGTCTTTGTCGGCGATACCCTGTTCATGCCCGACTACGGTACGGCGCGCTGCGACTTCCCCGGCGGCGACGCCGCAACCCTCTATCGCTCAATCCAGCGGCTGCTCGCCTTGCCAGAGGCCACGCAGGTCTTCCTGTGCCATGACTACAAGGCGCCGGAGCGGGCCGAGTTTGCGTGGGAGACAACGATAGGCGACGAGAAGCGGGACAATGTCCATGTCCATGCCGGGGTCAGCGAGGCCGCCTTTGTGGCGCTGCGCGAGGCGCGCGACAGGACGTTGGGCATGCCCCGGCTGATCCTGCCCTCGGTCCAGGTCAATATGCGCGGCGGCCATCTGCCGGAGCCGGAAGATAACGGGGTTCGCTATTTGAAGATTCCCCTCAACGCCGTTTGATGCGTTCGATGATCAAAGCCCTCCCCCTCATTCTCGCCGTTTCGCTCGCACTGCTGGCCCCGCCCGCCCTCGCCGAACCCACGCATGTGATGGTTCGGGCACAGGCCCAGGACGCCAAATTCATCGGCGATCACGTGGGTGGGTTCAGGTCACCCTCTCCGACGCGCGAACCGGCAAGGTGCTGGCGAAGGGGCTGATCCGCGGCGGCACGGGCGATACGCCCCGCATCATGAGAGCGCCGAGGGTTCGCGGCGCGCAGCTGGCGGACGCCGACGCGGCCGGGCTAGACGCTGTCGTGGATATCTCGGAGCCGACGCTGGTCCACATTGGAGCTGTTGGCCCTATTGGAAACCGACAGCCTCGGTCGAGGTCTCGTCAACCCTACGGGTTATCCCCGGCAGAGACATCGCTGGCGATGGCGTAACGTTGACCTTTCCCGGCCAGCGGAACCGGCCGACTTGCGCCAGGTCAAGACGGGGTCGCGATGGCGGGCCCATGAAGGCGGGTCAGACCGGGAGGCCAACGGGAGCACAACATGGGCCGCGCAGCCGTCGTGACGGGTGAGAGCCGAGGCCTAGCGATCTGCGAACGCTTGAAGAGCGACGCCCTTCGGGTCGCGGGCGCCTACTGCGGAGACGATGAAGCCGCGACGCGCCGCCGGCAGAATCTCGCCATCACGGTGCTGGTCGCTCCCGCGGCGCCGGACATCCTCGAGGCGATCAAGGCGCAATTCCCCGTCGGCCGGCTGGGCCGTCCCGAGGAGATCGCACGCGGCGTGGCCTTCCTGGTCGATGAAGCGCAGGGTTTCATCACGGGCTCGACGCTGAGCGCGAACGGCGGCCAGTATCTGGCCTTAGCGTCTGTACCGGCAACCTGAGGTCAATTCCCATGCATAGCTGCAACGCGGACTATCGAACCCATGGCTGGCGACAGGCGCTGATCGCGCGTTGCAAGGGCCTGTCGCCCGTCGAGACGGCCGTCGCCCATCCCTGTGACGCCACAGCCCTGGAGGCCGCGGTCCAGGCGGCCCGAAGGGGCTTGATCGTACCCATCCTTATCGGACCCGAAGCGAAGATTCGCGCCACGGCCGCCGCCGCGGGCGTCGATATCGCGGGATTCAGGCTCGAAAACACGCCCCACAGCCACGCGGCCGCCGCGCGGGCCGTGAGCCTCGTCCGCGCCGGCGAGGCTCGCCTCCTGATGAAGGGATCACTGCACACCGATGAGCTGATGCACGAAGTCCTGGCCGCCGATACCGGCCTGCGCACGGCGCGGCGGGTCAGCCACGTCTATCTCATGGATGTGCCCAGGTATCCGCGACCTCTGATGATCACCGACGCGGCGATCAACATCGCACCTACGCTCGATGACAAGCGAGACATCGTCCAGAACGCGATCGACCTGGCGCACATCCTTGGCATCGCTCAGCCGCGTGTCGCCATCCTGTCAGCCGTCGAGACGGTAACCTCCAAACTGCAGTCAACGTTGGATGCGGCGGCCCTCTGCAAGATGGCCGATCGCGGCCAGATCACTGGCGCCTTGCTCGATGGGCCGCTGGGCTTCGACAACGCGATCAGCCCCGAGGCGGCGGCGGAAAAGAACATCACCTCTGCGGTCGCGGGCTGCGCCGACATCCTGATCGTGCCTGACCTCGTAGCCGGTAACCTGCTGGCGAAGCAGCTGACGTTCCTGGCCGGCGCCGACGCGGCGGGCGTGGTGGTCGGCGCCCGAGCGCCGATCATCCTGACCAGCCGCGCCGATTCTGAGACCGCTCGCATCGGCTCGTGCGCGGTGGCGGTCCTGATGGCTCACGCCCAGGCGACGGCGATCCCGGTTGTTGGGGCATGACGCAGGCGATCCTCACCCTGAACGCCGGATCATCCAGCGTGAAATTCGCCCTCTATCGCATGAGCGAATGCGACCTTTCCCTCACCTGCCACGGCAAAATCGAGGGTATCGGGACTGCGCCGCACCTCATCGCGCGGGATGCGGCCGACCACGTCCTTGCCGACCGAAGGTGGGTCGACGGCGCAGCTCTGACCCATGAGGAGCTGCTCGGGCCTCTGTTGACCTTCGTTGATGTCCATCTGGGAGAGGACCGGCTCGCGGCCATTGGTCATCGGGTCGTCCATGGCGGCCTGCGCTACGCAGCGCCGGTGTTGATCGACGCTGCGGTGTTTACAGCTCTGGAGGAGCTATCTCCGCTCGCGCCGCTGCACCAGCCGCACAACCTCAAGGCGGTGCGGGCCGTGGGCGCCCTCAGGCCCGGCGCGATTCAGATCGCCTGTTTCGACACGGCCTTCCATCATGATCATGAGGCCGTGGTGACGCGGTTCGCCATACCCCGGATCTGGCACGAGCGGGGCGTGCGCCGCTACGGCTTCCACGGGCTGTCTTACGAGTTCATCGCCGAAAGGCTTCGCAGCCTCGATCCTGCCCTGGCTGGGGGTCGGTGCATCGTCGCCCATCTCGGCTCCGGCGCGAGTCTCTGCGCTCTGCGCGACGGCCGCAGCATCGACACGACCATGGGCTTCACCGCCCTGGACGGTTTGATGATGGGCACGCGCTGCGGCGCCATCGACCCAGGCGTGCTTCTCTATCTGCAGCGCGCGGGCATGATGACGCCGGACGCCGTCGAAACCCTGCTCTACGAACAGTCGGGTCTGCTCGGCGTCTCCGGGATTTCGAGCGACATGCGCGATCTGCTGGCCAGCCCTGACCCCCGCGCCCGAGAGGCGATCGATCTCTTCGCGTTTCGGGTCGCGCGCGAGGTCGGCGCGATGCTGGCCTCCCTAGGCGGCCTTGACGGATTCATCTTCACGGCGGGCATAGGCGAGAACGCGCCGCTGGTGCGCGCCGCGATCGCCGCCCGGCTTGGCTGGACCGGCCTGGAGCTTGATGCAGCCGCCAATCTGGCCGGCGCCGGACGGATCAGCACGGACGCCAGCCGGATCACGGCGTGGGTGATGGCGACCGACGAAGAAGCCATGATCGCGCATCATACAGCCACCTTCGTGACCGGGGCCCGCGGGTCGTGAGCCTCGGGCTCGCCGCCGCGCGCCCGCCGGTCCCCCCACCGGCCAGGCAGGCCCTCTGAGACCGAGGCTTTCAAAGCTGAATGGCGCCGCCTGCCTCAAGGCCTCGCTCAGCTGCCCATGGATGAACATCGGTCCAAATCCATGATGGCCCCTCCGGGGTGACGACGGGCCCGCCGGTCGATATCGACCGGCGCCTGGGCTGCAAGGGGATCATCTGCGCGCCAAGCCATCTGACCGTCGCCAATACTGAACCAACCGCCTCGCTACGTGCGCTGAGTTGACGCCAATCAAGTGGACGGGTGCGCCCAAGCCCACATTGCAGGGCGCGAATGGCGCAGGATGAGCGTTGGAGACCGTCCCATGGACGACAAAGCAATCCACCCAAATTACTGGGAGCCTGGCCTGGACGCCACGGAAACCGGCGTCACGGTCGAACCGGGCGTTGTCAGCCTCGCCGGCCGGTTCGACACCTGCGCCCAGAAGGTCGTCGCATGAGCTGCGGCCAAGCCTCGAGGTCAGCCCAGTCTCCGGCTGACCTCAGCCTCGACCTTTACGACTCCCTTATGCCGGCGGCCCGAAGCCCGTCTCGAACCCTGATCACGATTAGGAGGACGTTGCAGCCTGGCCGTGGCTCACCCACGGCGATCATGAGGCTGACATGCTCGATCTAATCTATCTGGCGCTGGGAGTCGGCGTCCTCACCGCCTTCGCCGGCTACGCCGCGGCCCTGAGGCGCATCTGATGCTGGAGAACCTGATCTGGGGCTTCGGCGCCCTCGTCATCGGCGGCTACATGGTGGTCGCCCTTCTCCGTCCGGAGAAGTTCTGATGGATCCCCGGGGCTGGGCGGAGATCGCCCTCACCATCATTATCACCATCGCCGTCGCGTGGCCGCTGGGGGCCTACCTGGCCCGTGTTTGGGCTGGCGAACGGACCTGGCTTGACCCGGTCTTGAGACCTGTCGAGCGGCTCCTCTACGGCGCCGCCGGCGTGAAGGCTGACAAGGGGCAAACTTGGCTGGGCTACGCCTTCAGCTTCCTGGCCTTCAGCATCGCCAGCTTCGTGACCCTGTTCCTGATCCTGCGGTTCCAGAATCTGTTGCCGCTGAATCCCCAAGGGTTCGCAGGGCTGTCGCCCGACCTGGCGTTCAACACGGCGATCAGCTTCGTCTCCAACACCAACTGGCAATCCTACGTGCCGGAAACCACGGTCTCGACCTTCAGCCAGATGGCGGGCCTGACGACCCATAACTTCCTGTCGGCGGCGGCCGGCATTGCGATCGCCTGCGCCGTCGCGCGCGCCTTCGTGGCGAACCGTGCGGAGACGCTGGGCGACTTCTGGGTCGATCTCACCCGGATCAGCCTCTACGTCTTGCTGCCGTTCTCGCTCCTGATCGCCGTCGCGCTGATGGCCCTGGGCCTGCCGCAGAGCCTCGACGCCAATGTCGTCGCGCACACCGTCGAGGGCGGAAAGCAGACCATCGCCCTTTTCCCCGCCGCCAGTCAGGAGGCCATCAAGCAATTGGGTACGAACGGCGGCGGCGTCTTCAACGCCAATTCAGCGCACCCTTTCGAAAATCCGAACGCGATCACCAATCTGATCGAGATCGTGGCGATGAACGCGCTGTCCCTCGCCTGCGTCTTCGCTTTCGGCCGTACCGTCCTGGCCCGTAAGGAAGCCCGCGCCATCGTCGCCGTCATGGTCATCCTGCTCAGCTGCGGCGCGGGCGTCATCTACGCCGCGGAGACCCAAGCTCCGCCGGCCCTGGCCGCCGCCCATGCCGACACCTCGGTGAACATGGAAGGCAAGGAAGTCCGCTTCGGCGCGGCGTCCACCGCGATGTTCGCCGCCGCCACCACCGGCGCGTCCGATGGCGCGGTCAACGGGATGCATGACAGCTTCATGCCGCTTGGCGGCGGCATGGCGCTCTTCCTGATCCAACTCGGCGAGATCCTGCCGGGCGGCGTCGGTTCAGGCCTCTATGGCATGGTGGTGATGGCGCTGATCGCGGTTTTCGTGGCGGGCCTGATGGTCGGCCGCACGCCGGAATACCTCGGCAAGAAGATCGAGGCCCGCGAGATCAAATACGCCATGCTGGCGGTTCTTGTCCTGCCGCTGGCGATCCTCAGCTTCACCAGCGTCGCCGCGGTCCTGCCCGTGGCGCTCAAGGGCCTGGCCAACCCCGGCGCCCACGGCCTGACCGAGATGCTCTACGCCTATTCCTCGGCGGCGGGGAACAATGGGTCGGCCTTCGCCGGCCTCAGCGCCAACAGCCCCTGGTGGAACACGACGCTCGGCGTCGCGATGCTGCTCGGACGCTTCGCCTATGTCCTGCCGGTGCTGGCTATCGCCGGATCCTTGGCGGCGAAGCCGAAGCTGGGCGCCACCACCGGCACCTTCCCCACGGACGGACCGTTGTTCATCGGCCTGTTGATCGGCGTGATTCTGATCATGGGCGGTCTGCAGTTCTTCCCCGCCCTCGCCCTTGGCCCGATCGTCGAGCACTTCCAAGCGCTCCAGACGATCGCGGCCCACTGAACCTGAATCGGGCAACCGCAATGACCATGACCTCAACCGTTCCCGGCCGCACCGCCGGCCTGGGGGGCGGCTTCTCCGCCGCCATGCTTGGGCGCGCCGCCGGCGACGCCTTCGTAAAGCTCAATCCGCGCAAGCTGCTGGGCAATCCAGTGATCTTCGCCACCGAGATCGTCGCCGTCCTGGCGACCATCTCGACCGTGATCGCATTCCAGAAGCATGGCGCCTGGGGCTTCGCCTTGCAGATCTCGATGTGGCTTTGGGCCACCGTGCTGTTCGCCAACTTCGCCGAAAGCGTCGCTGAAGGTCGGGGCAAGGCCGCCGCGGACAGTCTGCGGGCCACCCGCGTTACGACCAAGGCGAAGCTCATCATCGACGAGAGGACCGGCACGATCGTTCCGACGCCCGCTCACGAGCTCGGCGTCGGCCAGGTCGTCCTGGTGGAAGCCGGCGACGTCATCCCGTCCGACGGCGAAATCATCGAAGGCGTCGCATCCGTGAACGAGGCCGCCATCACGGGCGAGAGCGCACCGGTCATCCGGGAGAGCGGGGGCGACCGATCAGCCGTGACCGGCGGCACCACGGTCGTCTCCGACTGGCTGAAGATTCGCATCACCTCCGAGGCGGGATCCACGTTCCTCGACCGGATGATCGCCATGGTCGAGGGCGCCGACCGTCGGAAGACTCCCAACGAGATCGCGCTCGCCGTCCTGCTGGCCGGCCTGACCCTGATCTTCCTGATCGCGGTGGTGACCCTGCTGGGCCTGGGCGCCTACTCGGGCGTGAAGCTTGATCCCATGATCCTGGGCGCGCTGTTCATCTGCCTCATCCCCACCACGATCGGCGGCCTGTTGTCAGCCGTCGGCATCGCCGGGATGGATCGTCTGCTCAAGGTCAATGTGCTGGCGACCTCCGGCCGCGCGGTCGAGGCGGCCGGCGACGTCGACACGCTGCTCCTGGACAAGACCGGCACCATCACCTTCGGCAACCGCATGGCCACCGAACTCGTCCCCGTGGGCGGGGTTCGGCCCGACATGCTCCTTCGCGCGACCCTGCTGGCGTCGCTGGGCGACGAGACCCCGGAAGGACGCTCGATCGTCGAACTGGCCCGCAACCAGGGCCTCACCCTGGAAACGCCGGCTGACGCCAAGGTCATTCCGTTCAGCGCCACCACCCGGCAGTCGGGCCTCGACTCCGGCGGCCATAGCTGGCGCAAGGGCGCCGTCGATGCGGTGCTGAAAGAATCGGGTCTTGAGCCCCGCCAGGCCCCGGCGGAGTTCAACGCCGCGGTGGACCGGATCGCCCGTTCCGGCGGCACGCCGCTGGCGGTCAGCGAGAACGGCGTCCTGTTCGGCGTCATCCACCTCAAGGACGTGGTGAAGCCCAACGTGAAGGCGCGGTTCGCCGACCTCCGTCGCATGGGCCTGCGCACCGTGATGATCACCGGCGACAACCCCGTCACCGCCGCCGCCATCGCTTCAGAGGCTGGCGTGGACGACTTCCTCGCCGAGGCGACGCCGGAGGACAAGCTGCGGCTGATCCGCGAAGAACAGGGCAAGGGCCGCCTGGTCGCGATGTGCGGAGACGGCGCCAACGACGCCCCGGCCCTCGCTCAGTCCGACGTCGGCGTGGCCATGCAGACCGGCGCCCAGGCCGCCCGCGAGGCCGGCAACATGGTCGATCTGGACAGCGACCCCACCAAGGTCATCGAGATCGTCGAGGTCGGCAAACAGATGCTGATCACGCGCGGCGCACTGACCACCTTCTCCATCGCCAACGATGTCGCCAAGTATTTCGCGATTATCCCGGCTCTGTTCGTGGCGACCCTGCCCGCCTTGGGAGCCATGAACGTCATGGGGCTTTCCAGTCCGGAAAGCGCCATCCTGTCGGCCGTGATCTTCAATGCGCTGGTAATCATCGCCCTGATCCCGCTCGCCCTTCGGGGCGTGAAGTACCGCGCGGTCGGGGCCGGCAAGCTCCTGCAGCGCAATCTGCTCATCTATGGCCTCGGCGGCGTCATCGCCCCCTTCGTCGGCATCAAGCTCATCGACCTGATCGTCTCAGGCCTGGGCCTCGCGTGAGGACTCCCATGCTCGCTCAAATCCGCCCCGCTCTGGTGGTCACCCTGGTCTTCACCCTGTTGCTGGGGGTCGCCTACCCTCTCGCCGTCACCGGCGTCGGCAAACTTGCCTTCCCCGCCCAGGCGGGCGGCAGCCTGATCCACGACCAGGCCGGCCAGGTGATCGGCTCAGCCCTGCTCGGCCAGAACTTCTCGGACGCGAAATACCTCCACCCTCGGCCCTCAGCGGCCGGATCGGACGGCTATGACGCCTCAGCCTCCTCGGGGTCCAATCTGGGGCCCCTGAACCCCGCGTTGATCGAACGGATCGGCAAATCCGCAAGCGATCTCGCCGGGGAGGGCGCGAACCCGATCCCCGCGGATGCTCTGACGACGTCGGGCTCCGGCCTGGACCCTGACGTCTCGCCGGCCAACGCAGCCCGGCAGGCCGCGCGCATAGCCGCCGCCCGTGGCGTCTCGCCCGCTGAGGTCGATCGGGTGCTCAAGGGGGCGACCACCAGCCCCTGGCTGGGTGTGTTCGGTCAGGCCCGGGTGACGGTCCTGAAGGCCAACCTCGCCCTCGACGCGGCCTTCCCCGCGGCGCAACCTCCGGCGCAATGACCGAACCTCGCAGGCCAGATCCCGACGCCCTGCTGGCGGCCGCCGCCAAGCCGGGTCGGGGCCGCCTGAAGGTCTTCCTCGGCATGTCGCCGGGGGTGGGCAAGACTTATGAGATGCTGCGCGCCGCCCGCCGCCGAAAGGCCGAGGGCGGCGACGTGGTTGTCGGCGTCGTCGAAACCCATGGCCGAAAAGACACCCAGAGCCTGTTGCGCGGGCTGGAGGTCATCCCCCGCAAGCCGATCCCCCACCGCGAACGCACCTTGCTCGAGTTCGACATCGACGCGGCGATCGCCCGTAAGCCGGACCTCCTGCTCGTTGACGAATACGCCCATTCCAATGCGCCGGGCTCACGCCATCCCAAGCGCTGGCAGGACGTCGAGGAGTTGCTGGCCGCTGGGCTCGACGTCTGGACGACGCTGAACGTCCAGCACCTGGAGAGTCTGGTCGACGTGGTCTGGAAGATCACGGGCGTCCGTCAGCGCGAAACGGTCCCGGATGGCGCGCTCTCCCGCGCCGACGAGATCGAGTTGATCGACATTACGCCGGCCGAACTTCGCCAACGGATGGCCGAAGGCAAGGTCTACCTGCCCGACACCGCACGCACGGCGGCGGACCGCTTCTTCAAGATCGAGAACCTCACGGCGTTGCGCGAGATGGCGCTGCGCCGCGCCGCCCAGACCGTGGACGACCAGCTGATCCACGCCATGAAGGTGGCCGGCGTCGAAGGCCCATGGGCGGCGGGCGAGCGCATTCTCGTCCTGGTGGGCCCCGACGCCATGGCGGCGTCGCTCGTCCGGGCCGGTCGGCGACTGTCGGACATGATGATGGACGCGCCCTGGACGGTGGCCCACGTCGAGCGGCCGAACCTGGCGCCGCCGGCGCCCGCCGCCGCGCAGAAACTGCGTGAGGCGCTCAAGCTCGCCGAACAACTCGGCGGATCAACCGTCGCCTTGAGCGGCGACGATCTGGTGGCGACCGTTCTGGACTACGCCAGCCGCAACAACCTCACCCAGATCGTCGTGGGCAAGTCGCACCGGCCCCGTTGGCGTCCGTTCGGGCGGGACTTGATCAGCGCCTTGCTCGGAGAGACCCGCGGCGCCGCCGTCCATGTGATCACGGAGACGGCGGACGGCGGCGGCGTTCAGCCGCCGCCTCGCCCGGCGCCCCGCTCAATACCGTGGGTCGGTCATCTCGGCGCCTTGGCCTGCGTCGCCGTCGCCGGCGGCGTCGCCCACTTCGTCGACCAGTCGATCGAGAGCGCCAACCTCGCCATGGTCTTCATGCTGAGTGTCTTGATCGCCGGCCTGGCGTTCGGCCTGTGGCCGGCGGTCACCGCCGCCGCCACGGCGGCCTTCGTCTACAACTTCTTCTTCCTGTCGCCCCGTCTCACCCTGGCGATCGGCCATCCGGCGGACGTGCTGACCTTTGCGGTGTTCTTTGCGGTCGCCATGACCACCGGCTGGCTCACCGGGCGGGTGCGCGACCAGGCCCGCGCCGTATCCCGGCGCGCCGCCGGAATATCCGCCGTCCTCCTGGCCACCCGCAGACTGTCCGCAGCCGCCCAGGCGGCGGACGCGGCCACGGCGCTGGCCGAACAACTGGCCGCCGCCACCAGCAGCGGCGCCGTGGTTCTCACGCCCGCCGGCGAAGACATCGCCATCGCCGCCGCCTCCCCGCCCCTCGCCGCCCTGTCGGCTGGCGACATGGCCGCTGCGCGCTGGAGCTGGGAGAAGGGAGAGCCCACCGGCGCCGGCACCGGCACCCTGCCCAACGCCTCCTGGACCTTCCGGCCGCTGCAGGGGGTGAAGTCGAGGGCGGGCGTGGTCGGCGTCGAGCCTAAAGCCGTCGCCACAGAGGACGGCGAGCGGTTTGTGAGCGCCCTCCTCGACCAGGGCGCCGTAGCCCTGGAACGGGCCGAGTTCGCCGCCGCGGCCGCTGGCGCGGAGGCCTTGCGGCGCAGCGACCGGCTTCGCTCGGCGCTGTTCAACTCCATCAGCCACGATCTGCGCACGCCGCTCTCAACCGTGCTGGGCTCGGCCACCACCCTCATCGACTTTGGCGCATCCCTGACCGCTAAGGTTCGCGCGGACCTGCTGCTGTCGATCCGCGAAGAAGCTGAACGGCTCAATCGCTACGTCGGCGACCTGCTGGACATGACTCGCCTTGAGGGCGGCGCGCTGACCACCCGGCGCGAATGGATCGACATCCGTGACGTCCTACGCGCCGCCGTCGAGCGGGTTCAGCGCCGGCTGGAGGGTCGGAAGGTCGATCAGGACTTCCCAGAGAGCCTGTCGCTGGTGATGGCCGACGCTTCACTTCTGGAGCAGGCCCTGGTGAACATCCTGGAAAACGCCATCGCCTACAGCCCGGACAAGACCACCATCGAGGTCGCGGCCTATGAGGATCGCGGGAATGTCGTCATCAGCATCGAGGACGAGGGCCGCGGCATCCCAACCCCGGAGCTTGAGCGGGTCTTCGAACGGTTCCGGCGCATGGAGGAAGCCACCGACCGCGGCAAGGGCGCCGGCCTGGGCCTTGCGATCTCCAAGGGTTTCGTGGAAGCCATGGGCGGCCGGATCGCCGCCGCGAGCCCGATCCACGGCGCGCTCGGCACGCGCATCCTGATCAGCTTGCCCAAGGAGCGAGCTACGCCTGAAGGCCTGCTTTGAGCGCACATAAGCCCCGTATCCTCGTCATCGACGACGAGCCTCAGATCCACCGCTTCCTTGGTCCCGCACTGGATGCCAGCGGCTATGAGCATGTGCGCGCCGAGACCGCCGCAGACGGCCTGCGCGAGATCGCCCGCAAGGCGCCGGACGTTGTGGTGCTCGACCTCGGTCTGCCGGACATGGACGGCAAGCAGACGTTGGAAAGGGCGCGCGCCTTCTACAAGGGGCCGATCATCATTCTGTCGGCCCGCGACCGAGAAACCGAGAAGATCGACGCCCTGGACCTCGGCGCGAACGACTACGTCGAGAAGCCCTTTGGCGTGGGCGAACTCCTGGCCCGAATTCGCGCCGCCCTGCGCAGCCAGGTTCAGGATCGCGGCGCTGAACCGGTCGTCGCTGTCGGGGATCTGACCATTGACCTCGTAAAGCGCCTGGTGACGCGACACGGAACGCCGATACGTCTGTCCCCTCGCGAATACGATTTGCTGGCGCAACTGGTCGAGGGCGGCGGCAAGGTCGTGACCCATCGGCAACTGTTGACCGCCGTCTGGGGACCCGCCCACGAACAGGACGTGCAATACCTTCGTGTCTTCGTAGGCCAGCTTCGGCAGAAAATAGAACCAAACCCGGCTCAGCCCACCCTGATCCTCACTGAAGCCGGCGTGGGCTACCGATGGCTCGGGCGATAGGTGCGAAAGATGGAGGTCGGCGATCGGCCTCACGGCTCAGGGCGATCTCCAAAGCACGGCGCCGAGGATAGCCATCGCTGGACAGTTTCGACCTGCTCGCCTGAGATTTGGTGCCCCAGCCCGTCGACCGACTGAAATCTTGCGTCGAAGCCGGCCGCCGCCAAGCGCTGCTGAGCGTCCTGACCTTCGGCCCACGGGATCACCCGGTCTGCGGTCCCGTGACTGATGAACAGTCGCGGCGAACCGTCGTGCGCCGTCTCTACGGAATTCGCCAGCCGGCCCGCGAGCGCCACGCCCGAGCCAAAACTGTGGCCCGAGGCGGCTAGACCCAGTGTGAGGATCGCGCCCTGGCTGAAGCCGAGCAGCGTCAGGGATCGCCACGAGAGGTTTTCGGCGGCCAGCAGGGCCTCCAATCGTCCGACCAGCCGCGGCAGTGCGCGGGTCACGCGCTCCGCCCGGTTGTCAGGGGTCACACCCCGCACGGAAAACCACTGCCGGCCGTCTCCGCCGCCATCGAACGGCTCAGGCCCATCGAGCAGCACGCAGATGCGACGCGGGTCGGCGGCGCAGAGGGCCTGCGCGATGGGCGACAAGTCGGCGCCCGAAGCGCCGACGCCATGCAGCAGCACGATGAGAGTTTCGCCTTTCGGCGGGCCAAGACGCAGGCCGAGGCCATCAGCGGGATGAGGTTCAAAGGTCATTGCGGGCTCCGAAAACTGTTGCGCCGCCCAGGCGCGGGCCTGGGCTGACGCTGGTCGCTCGTTATTTGCCGAGGCCAAGCTGGGTCATGTAGGTCTGGTTGTCCCAGAACAGATATTCCTCATCCATGGTCCCGTTGGTCCAATGGCTGACCGTGGCCATGGGCAGTTTGAAGGTCTTGCCCGTCGGCGCGATCGGACCGTCTGGCGTGGGCATCGGCGCGGTGAACGTGCCCTCCATCACACCCGTCACCGACGTCCACTCCCCCTGAGCCAGGCGAACCGGGTGCTGCTTGATGCGCGTGTCGGGCGCGTAGACGAACATCGCCTTCAGGTCGGCGATGTGGCGGTCGATCCCGGTTGTGACGTGGCCATCAGGCCAATGCACCGCCACATTCGCCGCGTGGCTCTCCTTCAGCCGCTCCCACTTCTGGTTCGAGAACACATCGAAATCGAGGGTGTCGAAGGTTTTCAGGTGCGCCTCGCCAATGGCTTCGGCGGCCTTGTAGCGGGCCAGCGCCGCCGCATCGGAGGCGGGGGTTTGGGCCAAAACGGGACCAGCGATCGCCAGGGCGGCGAGCCCGGCGATCAAGGCGCTCAGGCGCAGGTTTTCAAGACTCTTCACGGCGGTTGTCCTTGGGGTCTGCATAGGCCGGCGTGGCCGTGCTGCGATGAGCGCAAGATGCCGCCATTGCCGCCCATTCGAAATTGACCAATGTTGCAGCACCGCTATGCGAAAACGGAGAGGCGACATGGATTGGGAAGACCTCAAGACCTTCCTCGCCGTCGCCCGCCACGGCAGTCTGTCGGCCGGCGCTCGGGCGCTTGCGGTCAGTCAGGCGACCATGGGCCGGCGCCTCGACGCCTTGCACGCCCGGATCGGCGCCAAGCTTTTGCAGCGGACACCCTCGGGCTTCGCGCTGACGCCGGCCGGCGAACGCATCCTGGCCTCGGTCGAACGCATGGAGTTCGAAGCGAACAGCGTCGAACGCACCATTGGCGGCGAGGACGTCAGGCTCGAGGGCTTGGTGCGGGTCACGACCGTAGAGACCTTCGGCGCACGGATCGTGGTCCCCGCGCTGGCGGGCTTGCAGACCTCCCACCCCGGCATTGTCGTCGAGTTGATCACCGACACACGGTCCCTGAGCCTGGCGCGGCGCGAGGCGGACATCGCCATTCGCCTCGCGCCCTTTGAGCAGCACGCCGCGGTCGTCAGCCACATCGCCGACATGGCCTTTGGCCTCTATGCGGCGGATGCCTACCTGGCGGCGCACGGCACGCCCGATCTCGCCGTCGAGGGCGGCGCCGGCCATCGGCTGATCAACTTTCAGGATGATCTCAGCGGCCTGGCCGAGGCGACCTGGATCAGACGCATCGCGCCCAAGGCGACGCCGGCGCTTAAGGCCAACAGCCGCGATGTGCAGCTGAACGCCTGTGTCGCCGGCTTCGGATTGGCGGCCTTGCCTCGTTATCTGGCTGACGCTGTCGTGGGATTGCGCCTCTTGCCCACCGCCGTCACGCCACCCGTGCGAGAAGTCTGGCTGGGCGTGCACAAGGACATGCGGGCGACGCCGAGAATCCGCGCGGTGTTGGAGGCCGTCACAACCGGCATCCGCGCACAGGCCCGTGCGCTGTCACCTCGGGCAGGCGCGCACGATCAGGGGCAAGGCCGCTAGGCGGGAAGTCTTTCCGCGTCGCGCACGACCGAATGGGCGACATCGACGAAGATTTCCAGCGCAGCGCTTTGATCGCCGACCCGTGAGCTCAGAATCAGGGGTGAGGAGACCCGCTCGACAAGCGCTCGGAAGGTGACGTCGGGATGGGTGAAGTAGCGCGCGCCGTCAGGCGCAAGGCTGACCGCTTCTCCCGCCGCCACCAGCGTCATGGCGGTCTGCAGATCGCGAACCTCGATGAGCGCGCTGGGCGCCAATCCATGGTCCGCCAGAACGGTCAGCATCGTGCCGCCGAAGCTCGGCCTCGTATCGTTTGGGAAAATGGCGAAGGGCTCACGCGCAAGGTCCGCAAGCGACACCGCCGGCAGGGTGGCCAGGCGATGGCGCGTGGGCACGGCGGCCAGCAAGGGCTCTTCGCGCAGGACCACCCGATGGACCGCGGCGTCATCGATCCGCACTCGACCAAAGCCGACATCGATCAATCCGGCCTTCAAGGCGCCGATCTGCTCGAGACTGTTGAGCTCAATCAGAGACACCCGCGCCTGGGGTAAGACTTCCCTGAAGCGCCGAAGGATGGACGGCAACGGCGAGGGTATCGCCGAGGGCGGCGCCGCCACGCGGACGAACGGTCGCTCAATCTGGGTAAGCTCCTTCATCGCCAGTTCGAGGCCCTCGACACGGGCCAAGATCATGCGCGCCTGTTCGAGCAGGAACTTTCCCGCCTGAGTCAGGGCCAGGGGCCGCGCCCCGCGATCGATCAGCGAGACGCCAAGCTCAGTCTCCAGTTCGTGGACGCGCCGACTGAGCGGCGGTTGCGACATGTTCAGCTGCTGGGCCGCTCGCGTGAAGCCGCCAGCGTCCGCGACAGCGACAAAATACCGAAGTCGCTTCAGATCCATCAGCCCCCCAGAGTCCCGAGCTTCATACCAAAACGGCATGATGGCTACGACCGAAACAGTGTTTCACCCGAGCTTCTGCCTGGGTCTACCATCGTCGCGACCGCCGCCCGCAAGACGACGCGCCGCCCGCTAAACGCTCCGGGCATCACGAGCGCTAAAGGGAAAACGCTTCATGTCGAACCCAGCACACAGCGCTCAAACGGCGCATACGCACAAGGTTCTCGCGGCGATCGCCCGCGAACCCCGTGCCCCGCTTGTGGTTGAGGAAGGCCGGATCGAGGATCCTCGCGCCGACGAGATTCTCGTGCGCGTGGTCGCCACCGGCGTATGCCATACGGATATTGTGGTCCGAAATCAGGACTTTTCAGCGCCACTTCCGATGGTGCTCGGCCACGAAGGCGCCGGCGTCGTCGAGGCCGTCGGCGCTGCAGTCACCGAGGTTGTCCCAGGCGACCATGTGGTGATGACTTACATGTGGTGCGGGCACTGCCACACCTGCGCGTCGGGGCATCCCGCGCATTGCGAGAACATGGGCCCGCTCAACTTCGGCGGCGGCCGCCTCGACGGATCGACAGCGACGACTGACGTCGCGGGCAAGCCCCTTCACGATCACTTCTTCGGCCAATCCTCTTTCGCCACCCTGGCGCTGGCCAATGAGAAGAACATCGTCAAGGTCGATAAGGATGCGCCGCTCGAGCTGCTTGGGCCTCTTGGGTGCGGCATCCAGACGGGCGCCGGCGCGGTGCTCCAGGCGCTCGACGTCAAGGCCGGAACAAGCTTCGCCGCCTTTGGCGCAGGGGCCGTTGGCTTGGCTGCGGTCATGGCGGCCCGGGTCGCGGGCGCGACGACAATTATCGCCGTCGACGTGACGCCTAGCCGGCTCGAACTGGCCAAGACGCTCGGCGCGACCCACGTCATCAACAGCCGCGAGGCCGATCCCGTCGCAGCCATCCGTGAGATCACAGGCAACGGCGCCGACTACACCTTGGAATGCAGCGGCCGCGCCGCAGTGCTCCGCCAGGCGATCGACGCGCTCGGCTCCATGGGCGCTTGCGGCATCGTCGGGGCCACCAAGGAAGGCACCGAGGTGGCCTTCAACGTCAACGATGTGATGATCCCCGGTCGCCGCATCATCGGCATCGTCCAGGGCGACGTGATCTCCAAGACCTTCATTCCGAAGCTGATCGCCCTGCATGCGCAAGGTCGTTTCCCCTTCGACAAGCTTGTCCGCTTTTACGACTTCGCCCAGGTCAACGAGGCCATCGCCGATTCCGAAAGCGGCGTGACCATCAAGCCGATCTTGCGGATGCCCGCCTGACCGTCCGCCCCCTTTTATGAGTATCCCGTCATGGAAACCCAACTGATCATCGACAATGTCGGCCGGCCCGCGTCGTCGGCGAAGACCTTTGAGCGTCGTGGCGCGGTGTCGGGCGCGCTCGTCACCACCGCGGCCGCGGCGACCGTTCAGGACGCCCGCGACGCTGCCGCGTCTGCGGCTGCCGCCTTCAAGACCTGGTCACGCACCGGGCCGACGGAGCGGCGGCGAATTCTGCTCAAGGCCGCGGACATCTTGGAAGGAAAGGTCGATGCCTTTCGTGTCGCCATGGCCGAGGAAATTGGGTCGGCCGACGCCTGGGCGTTCTTCAACGTGATGGGCTCGGCCGCGCTGCTTCGCGAGGCGGCCGGCCTGACCACGCAGATTCAGGGCGAGACCATTCCGACGGACAAGCCGGGCGTTCTGTCGATGACGCTGCGCCAGCCCGTCGGGGTTATCCTCAGCATCGTGCCGTGGAACGGCCCGGTCCTCCTGGCCGCGCGCGCCATCGCCTACCCTATCGCCTGCGGAAACACCGTCGTTTTCAAGGCATCCGAGAGCAGCCCCAAGACCCACGCCCTGCTCGCCGAGGCCTTCTATGAGGCCGGCCTGCCGCCCGGCGTGCTCAACTTCCTGACCAATGCTCCGGAAGACGCCGCCGACATCATCGACGTCCTGATCGCACACACGGCTGTGCGTCGTATCAACTTCACCGGCTCGACCCGCGTCGGCCGCATCATCGCCGAAAAGGCGGCCGCGCAGCTGAAGCCATGCCTGCTCGAACTGGGCGGCAAGGCGCCGTTCGTGGTTCTGGACGACGCCGACATCGACGGCGCCGTATCGGCCGCGATTTTTGGGTCGTTCCTCTATCAAGGCCAGATTTGCATGTCGACGGAACGGTTCGTCGTCGATGCGTCGGTCGCCGACGCCTTCGTCGCCCGTTTCGCCGAGCGTGCGGCGGCGCTGCCGGTGGGTGACCCCGCCAGTGGGGCCGCCAGCATCATCGGACCCGTCATCTCGAAAGCCTCCGGGTCGCGGATCAACGGCCTGATCGACGATGCCCTTACCAAGGGCGCGGTGTTGGCGACTGGCGGCAGGGCCGACGGCGCCCTCATGCCGGCGACGATCCTCGACCACGTCACCTCGGGCATGACGGTCTATGACGAGGAGACCTTTGGTCCGGTCACGACGGTTGTCCGCGTCAATGGGGTCGAAGAGGCCGTGCGTGTGGCCAACGACACCCTCTACGGCCTGTCGGCGGCGGTCTTTGGCCGCGATGTCACGCGCGCCCTGGATGTCGCCTCGCGGATCGAGTCCGGCTCGGTCCACATCAATGGCGCCACCGTGCAGAACGAACCGCAGGCGCCCTACGGCGGCATGAAACAGAGCGGCTATGGCCGCTTCGACGGCCGCGCAGTGATCGATCAATTTACCGAGGTGAAATGGGTGACCATCGAGCCTTCCAACCAGCCCTACCCGTTCTAGCGGCGAAGCGCGCGTCACCACGGCGCGCCCTGCCCCCTACCCTCCGATGAGCCGTCAACGGCGGCTTGATCAGGCTCCCCCAAGGACTGTTCTGATGATACCCGCACGCCTCCGCAACACGCTGCCGTCGCTGGCCGCGGTGCTCGTCGTCGCAGCGTCCGCCAGCGGCTGCGCGAGCTTCGGCGGTGCGTCAGCGCCGCGGGCGGCGTTGGTCGACCCGGTTCGCCTGTCCGCGCCCGCCACCCTCGGCGGCGCGGCGCTGTCCCCCGCCGCCTGGCCTAAAACGGACTGGTGGCGTCGCTACGGCGACCCTCAGTTGGACGCGCTGGTCGCCGAAGTCTTGACTGACAATCCCAGCCTTGGCGTCGCCCGGGCGCGATTAGATCAGGCTATCGCTTTCAGCGCCGCCAGCCGGGACTCGCAGAGCATTCAGGTCGGGTTCGCCGCCAAGGCCACGCAGCAACGCTTCAGCGCCCACGCGACAACACCGCATCCTTTGGCTGGGACCTGGGACTGGCTCGGCGAGGCTACAGCCACGGCGGGCTACGACCTCGACTTCTGGGGAAAGAACCGCAGTCTGGTCGAAGCCTCCGTCGATCGCCTCCATGCCGCGGAAATCGACAGGCAGGCCGCGCGGCTGATGCTGGCCCACGCCACGATCCAAACCTACTTCCGGCTCGCCCAGGCGCATGACCAGCTCGCCCTCTCCCTAATCGTCCTGGACGAGCGCCAGCAGGCGCGCGCCCTGGTCGGTCAGAGAGTGGCCGCGGGACTGGATTCCGAGGTCGATCGCGCGCAGGCGGAGGCGACCCTGCCGCCGGCGCGCCAGCAGGTCCTGGTCTGGCGGGAGACGATCGATCTCCTGCATTCGCAGCTGGCGGCGCTGGCCGGCAAGAGCCCGGACCGCGGACGCACGATCGCTCAGCCGACCCTGTCCTTAAGTCAGGCCGTCGCCCTGCCGTCTGCGGTCCCGGCGGAACTTCTCGGCCGCCGTCCCGACGTGGTGGCGCAGCGCTGGCGGGTCGAGGCCAGCCTGAAGGACATCAAGGCCGCTAAGGCCCAATTCTATCCGAACGTCAGCCTCAACGCCTACGTGGGTTATCAGGCCCTGGGCCTCGACAACTTGCTCCTGGGAGGCAGCCGGATCGCCGGAATCGGCCCCGCCGTCAGCCTGCCGCTGTTCGACGGCGGTCGCCTGCGCGCCGGCCTCAGCGCGCGCAACGCCGAGCATGATCTGGCCGTCGAGCAGTACAATCAGACCCTGATCGAGGCGATGCGCGAGGTTGTCGATCAGATCACCGCCCAACAATGGTTCGCACAGCAGAAGGCGCAACAGCTGGAAGCCGCGCAGACCGCAGAGGCGGCCTATGACCTGGCCCTGCAACGCTACGGCCAGGGGCTGACGCCATTTCTTCAGGTGCTGACCGCGCACAGTCAGGCCCTGGCGCAGAAAAAGCTGCTGATCGACCTCGAGGTCCGGGCGCTGCAACTGGACGCCAGCCTGGCGCACGCCCTCGGCGGCGGCGTCCTCGAAGGCTGATCGGAAGACCATGACCCAGACCCCATGTTCCGGCCGCGTCGCCACGCCGATATCCTCGTTCCTGTCTCGACACCGCGCCGCCGTCGTGCTGGCCGCTGTGCTCGTCGCGGCGTTAGCCTACTTCGCCTGTCGGGCCCTGATCTGGGATCGTGGCCTGGTGATCACGGAGGACGCCTACGTTGAAGGCAACCTCGTTCAGGTCACCCCGCAGGCCGCCGGCACGGTCATCGCAATCGGCGCCGACAACACCGACATCGTTCAGGCCGGCCAGCTCCTGGTCCGCCTCAACCCGCTTGATGCGGACCTCGCGCTCGATCGCGCGGAGGCGCAATTGGCGCGCGCCGTGCGGCAGGTTCGCGGTCAGTTCGCCGTGGCCGGCCAGATGCGGGCGGCGATTGACCAGAGACGCGTCGATCTTGCCCGCGCGCAGACCGATTACGAGCGGCGCGCGCCGCTCGGCAGGACGGGCGCCGTCTCCCAGGAGGACATCAAGCACGCCGAGGAAACCCTGCGCGCCGCCCAAGCTGCGCTGATGGCCGCCCAGCAGCAGGCCGCGGCCAATGAGGCGCTCGTCGACGGCATGAGCTTGGAAGCCCACCCTGACGTCGCGGTCGCCGCCGCCCAGGTGCGGGACGCCTATATCGCCGTTCACCGGTCCGATCTGCTGGCCCCGGTCACCGGCATGGTCACGAAGCGGGCGGTCCAGGTGGGCCAGCGCGTTACGCCCGGCGCGGCGCTGATGACGATCGCCCCGCTCGACCAGGTCTGGGTCACGGCCAACTTCAAGGAATCACAACTCGCCCATCTGCGGATCGGTCAACCGGTCCGTCTCACAGCCGACCTCTATGGGAGCGCCGTGGCCTACACGGGCCGCGTCGTCGGATTGGACGCAGGAACCGGCGCGGCCTTCGCCCTGTTGCCCGCCCAGAACGCCACGGGCAACTGGATCAAGACCGTGCAGCGCGTCCCGGTTCGCATCGCGCTGGATCGCGGGCGCCTGAGCGCCCACCCTCTCCGCATCGGTCTGTCGATGCGCGTCGCCGTCGACACCCATGCGCCCTCGCCGGCTAACCGGCCCGCGCCAGTCGTCGCCCAGACCTACAGCACAGCGGTCTTCGACCATGAAGACGCCGGGGCCCGTGATCGCGTCCGCCAGATCATTGCGCGCAACCTGGCGGCGTCAGCCCGGTCATGACCCAGGCGCGGGTCTCTCCCCTCGCGCTCAGGGCGACGATTCTGCTGCTCTCGGGCCTTGAGTTCCTGCACGCCGGGGCGATCGCCTTCGCTGCTGGACCGATCATGGGCGAGATCGCAGCGTCGCCGGAAGAATTCAGCATGACCACAGCGGGCTACGCCGCCGTGGCGGTGCTGACGATCGCCAAGCAGCGCTGGCTGGTCGAGCGGCTGGGCTGGCGGCGCTACGTCCAGCTTTCCTTGGTGGTCTTCTCTGTCGGCGCCGTGATCTGCGCCAACAGCCGCGACTTTGGAGAGTTCCTGCTCGGACGGTGCGTGATGGGACTTGGCGGCGCGGCGTTCATGACTTCTGCCCGGGTCATGGTGCAGCACATTGCGCCAGGACCCGGGCGCTTCGGCGGCATCAAGTTCTTCGCCAGCGGCCTGGCCGCGGGCATCGCTCTCGCCCCCGGCCTGGCGGCGCTCGCCGTCGCCCACGACTCCTGGAACGCGATCTTCTACGTCCTGGCCGCATTGGCGATGATCGCCGCCCTGCTCGCGTCCTTCGCCTTGCCGACGGAAACCGTAGCGCTCCACGAACGCTCCCAGTCGCATCCCGTCCTCGCGGCCGCCCTCGCCGGAGGCAGCTTCCTGCTGCTGTTCGTGCTTCAACGCCTGCAATACGACATCTACGCCAACCTCTGGCTGCTCCTATTGGGGCTCGGCGCCGCGACACTGCTCCTTGGACACGCCTTCCGCGCGATGCGCCGCCACCAGCGCCCTTTGCTGGCGCTGAGCGCGCTGGCCCAATCACGGTATCTGACCGGCGTGGCCATCTATTTCGTCTGTTACGTCACCCTGGGCGCCAACAACTACATGCTCCCGGTCCTCATGCAGCGGACGCTGGGCTTTGCCTGGCAAGTGGTGGGCGGCGTCCAGAGCCTCGGCTTGGCCGCGGCGCTGGCGACCTGGTTCATCCTCAGCCAGACTTTTCCACGTTGGCCGAAGCCGAAGAAGTACTTCGTCATCGGCTTTCTGGCGCTCGCGGGCTTCGGCTGGCGGCTGTCGACCCTCACGCTGGAGGCGGACCTATCGACCCAGGTGCTTCCCGCCCTGGCGCTGAACGGCGCCTTCCTCATGCTGCTGATGGCCACCACCGCTGCGCAGACCTTTCGCGACTTCCAGCATGACGAGGCGATCATGACCAACGCCCAGCAGTTGAAGAACATGGTGGGCCAACTGGGAACCGCGGTCGGGGTCGCGTTCGCGACCCTGCTTCTGCAATGGCGCACCGCAGAGCACTACACGGCGCTGAACAACCGTTTCAGCCTCGCCTCGACGGCCTACAATGAGGCGAACCAGGCCCTGGCCAACGCCATGGCGCCGCATCTGGCCGCCGGCCAGGCGAGCGCGGCCGCCCTCGCGATGCTGGCGCAGCAGCTGGCTCAACAGGCCGGCTTGATGGCCTGTCTCGACTATTTCGCTCTCATCGCCGTCGTCGGAGTTGTCGGCGCGGCGGTCATGGGCCTGCAACGGGTCATGGAATAGCGCGCAGCCCGCCGACCCGCGGCGGATGGTTTCAGAACCACGCCCTCAGGCCCGCGACGAACCGCGTCTCCCCGACGCCGTCGCCCTTGGCGCGGGCAAGGTCGGCGGTCGCGCCGAAGGCGCGTTCGTAGGAGACGCCGACGTACGGCGCGAACGTCCGGCGGATCTCATAGCGCAGGCGCAGACCGAACTCGCCGCTCGAGAGGCCCGAGCCGATCGCCAGATCCGCGATGTCCTGGGCGGCGAAGGTGACCTCGGCCCGCGGTTGCAAAACCAGCCGTTGCGCCAGCCGGAAGTCATAGCTGCCGGTGGCCCGGGCCAGAAGGTCGCCCCGGTCGGAGAGGAACACCGCGCCCTCGGCCTCGAACCAGTAGGGCAGCATGGCGTCGACCCCTGCCACGAGGTAGGCCCGCGACCGGGGCTCCACGTCATAACGGACGCCGACCTGCGCGTCGGCGTAGCGGGCGACGGCGCGGGAATAGAGGGCCTGGACCGCCGCGGCCCGAAGGCCCTGGCGCGACCCGCCCTCGCCTTCGGTCTTCACCACCAGGCGATTCAGGTCGCCGCCGAACCAGGCCTCCACGTCCCAGCGATAGCCCTCGCCTTGCGGCGCCCATTCGAGCAGGTCGGCCTGGACCTTGGAGACCCGGGCGCCTCCGTGTTCGCGGGCGAGCGTCGCACGGGCGGCGTCCATCGCCGTCCGGCCATGGATCGCATCGGCCAGCGCGTCGGTGATTGGCGCCGCCGCCGGGGCGTCTCCAACCGCGAGACTTGCGCCCGTCCGGGCGGCCGGCGCTGCGGTCATCGCATGACCGGCGTGCGGATCGGCGGGCGCAGCGTGCCCAGCGTGCGGGTCCGCAGGCATGACATGCCCGGCATGCGGGTCGACCTGGGCGGCCGCGGCGCCGGCCGAGCCTGCCAGAACCATCGTCAGCAAGAACCTGCTCATGCCGATGCGCCGTCCTGCGGCCGCACCTTGACCACCTGAAACATGCCGGCGTGCATGTGGTAGAGCATGTGGCAGTGAAAGGCCCAGTCGCCCGTCTCGGCGGTGAAGTCGAAGGCGACCTTGCCGCCCGGCGCCACGTTCACCGTGTGCTTGCGCGGCATATGTCCGACGGGACCATGCACGAGTTCGAAGAAGTGGCCGTGCAGGTGGATCGGGTGGGTCATCATGGAGTCATTGATCAGCGTCACCCGCACCCGCTCGCCCGCCCGGAAGGAATAGGGCGGCGGGTTCTCACTGAACTTCCAGCCATCGAAACCCCACCAGAACCGCTCCATATTGCCGGTCAGGTGGATTTCCATCGCCCGGTCCGGCGGCCGGACGTCCGGGTTCGCCTCCAGGGCGATCAGGTCCTGGTAGACCAGCACCCGGTGGCCTGCGTCGGCCAGGCCAAGGCCGGGCTCACCGGTGCGGTCCATCGGCATGGGCGCAATCATCTGCACGCCCGGACCCCGCTTGATCTGCGGCGCCCTGGACCAGTCCAGCATGTCCATCGACATCGCCCCCATGTCCGCATGGCCTGACATGTCCATGCCCATGTCGCGCATGGTAAGGACCGGTCGCGGGCGACGCTCCGGAACGGCCGCGCTCATCCCCGCGCGCGGCGCCAAGGTGGCGCGGCCCATGCCGGAGCGGTCGATCGCCTCCGCCACCAGGGTGTAGGCCTTGTCCTCGGTTGGCTGGACGATGACGTCATAGGTTTCGGCGTTGCCGATCTGGAACTCGTCCACCGTCACGGGACGGACGTTCTGACCGTCCGCGGCGACGACGGTCAGCGTTAGGCCGGGAATGCGGACGTTGAAGATCATCTGGGCGGCCGCGTTGATGAACCGCAGCCGCACGCGCTCGCCGGGGGTGAACAGCGCGGTCCAGTTGTCCTGCGGCCCATGGCCATTGACCAGGAAGGTCTGGACCGCGCCCGTGACGTCGGAGATGTCGGTCGCGTCCATCATCATCTGCGCCCACTCAAGGCGCTCAGCCAGGGTCTGGTCCTTGCCCGCCAGCAGCCCGCCGATCGTCTGGCGCTGATAGTTGAAGGCGCCGGGCTGCTGCTTCAGCCGCT
Source organism: Phenylobacterium immobile (ATCC 35973) (assembly GCF_001375595.1). Lineage (NCBI taxonomy): Bacteria > Pseudomonadati > Pseudomonadota > Alphaproteobacteria > Caulobacterales > Caulobacteraceae > Phenylobacterium > Phenylobacterium immobile. The sequence goes on from NZ_CVJQ01000001.1 coordinate 2,426,023, forward strand.
TGAAGATCAGGTGCGGGTGCATGGCGCTGTGATCGGACAGGACGACCACATGCTCGCGGTCGAAGGCGACGGGATCGGCGGCCATCGGCGCAATCACGATCGGCGCGTAGAGGCCCTCGGCCTCCTGCAGGCCGGAATGGCTGTGGTACCAGTAGGTCCCGGACTGGATCACGGGGAAGTCGTAGACGAAGGTCTCGCCGGGCGGGATTCCCGGAAAGCTGAGCCCCGGCACCCCATCCATCGCAGAGGGCACGAGCAGGCCGTGCCAGTGGATGGAGCTTGCTTCCTCCAGGGTGTTCGTCACCGAGATGCGCGCGCGCTGGCCTTGCGTCAGGCGTAGCAAGGGGCCAGGGACCGCGCCATTGACGCTCACCGCGTGGCGGGCCTTTCCGTCGATGTGGATCATCGCGTGGCCGATGACGAGCTTGATGTCCTCCCCGGAAAGGGTCGACGGCGCAGTCGCAGCCCCAGTCGACGCTGTCATCGCCCAGCCCGGCGACCACGCCGCCATCGCCGCGCCGCTGCTCAGCAGGCCTACGCCCCGCAGGATGTCGCGGCGATCGGGGGCGAGGCGGCGTGGAGGCATCACAAGTCCTGGATGATCAGTCGCGCGAACGCTCGCGGTTCGCCTGGCCCTTTCAAATCGGGTTGCGAACGGCGCCGTCAAGTCTCGCCGCGCGCTGAGGCCTCACCAGCGCCAATTCTGCGCCACGCGGCTAACGGCTCCTCGAAGCGGAGGGGGCGCGCCATCGTCCGGCAAAGCAATTGCGACATTACCGAGCGACCGCCTTGGCTTTCGCCAGCCACTCGGCGCGGGCGGCGACGGCGAGGCCCGGAAAGTCGCTGAAAACACCATCGACCCCGGCGTCGAAGGCCCGGAAAAGCTCGGTCCGCAGGTCGCCGGCCGCCGCCAGGCTGGCCGGATCCTCGCCCGTCGCGCTACGCAGGTCCACGGGCAGAAAAACGTTCTCCCGGCGGAACGTGTAGGGGTGGACGAAGAGGCCCATCGCATGGGCGTCGCGCACCAGGCTGGAGACCGGCGCGGAGCGACCCGCCGCGTCGCGAGGCAGGACCATGATCTTGTCGGGACCAATCCCGTCGGCGTAGCGCGCCACCGCCGCCAGACCGCCGGGGGTCGCCAGCTGGGCGTATGTGGGACCATTCGGACCGGAGTCGGCCGGCGCGCCCATAGGCGACATCAGGAGCACCTGGCGCACGGCGATCCGCGCACGGACCTTGCGCAGCGCCCCGGGCTCGAAGCTCTGCAGGATGAAGGGCCCAGCGGGGTCGTCGAGGCGGAACGCGCGAACGGCGGCCGCAAGCTTGGCCTCCATCGGCAGGCCGAGGTCGTCAAAATAACTCGGGTGCTTCAGCTCGGCGTAGACTCCGACCACGCGGCCGCGCCTGGCCCCCTCGGTCCGCGCCAGGTCCAGCACCTCTGCGAACGTCAGGATGGGATCGACCCCGTCGAAGGCCGCGCTGGCTGGCCGCAGCTGCGGCAGCAGCTCCCGCGCTCGCAGCGTCTTCAACTCATCCAGGGTGAAGTCTTCGGTGAACCAGCCCTCGATCCGCTGGCCGTCCACCGTTTTGACGGTCTTGCGGCCGACGAATTCCCGGTGGGCGGCGACGTCGGTCGTGCCGCCGATCTCATTCTCGTGGCGATCGACCAGCACCCCGTCGCGAGTCATCACCAGGTCGGGCTCGATGAAGTCCGCGCCCTGCGCGATCGCCAGGCGATAGCTGGAGGCGGTATGCTCGGGGCGCTCGCCGGAGGCGCCGCGATGGCCGATGATGATCGGCTCGCGCCCCATCGGCGTCTGCGCACTCGCCGCGCCGACGCAGGCGAGCACAAGGCTCGCGCCGAGGATCAATGTCTTCAGTATCCGCATGGCCGGCGCTCCGTTCCTAGGCGCGCTAGCCTGGAGTTGTGTCAAACCTGTGAGAAGCGCGCCAGACGCGCCTCCAGCCCGTCGCGGACCGCGGGCCATTCCTCGGCCAGGATCGAGAAGACAACGGTGTCGCGCACCCGCCCAGTCCAGCAGACTCGGTCCTGCCGCAGGATGCCCTCCTGCGTTGCGCCAAGCTTCAGCACCGCGGCGCGAGACCGCGCATTGATCGCATCGACGTTCAGCCGCACCCGGCGCGCGCCGGCCGCGAACGCCGAGTCCAGCAACAGACGCTTGGCCGCCGGATTGACCGGGCCGCCACGCACCTCGGGACGATAGTAGGTGCCGCCGATCTCCACAGACCCGTTCGCAGGCGACAGTTGCATGAAGCAGGTCAGGCCGACACAGCGCCCCTCAGCGACCACGGCGTAGTTCATCGACTGGCCAGAGGCCTGGGTTGCGGCGAAGGCGGCCCAGGTCGCGTCGAAATGATCTGGATCCCAGGAAATTGGATAGAGGGTCTTCCAGACCTCGTCGTCAGCCGAGCAGGCTTCGTACAGATCGTCACGATGCTGCTCACCCAGGGCCTCAAGGCGCACGAACGCGTCCTCCAGCACCTGTTGCTCAAGTTGCATGACGCCTCCCCCGACAGTCGGACGGCGGCCTGGCGACGGCCGCGCCTACTTTGCGAAGATGGCTTTGTCGTCGCCGAAGGCCTTGAACTCAAGGGCGTTTCCCGAAGGATCCAGGAAGAACATCGTCGCCTGTTCGCCGGCCTGGCCTTTGAAGCGGACGTAGGGTTCGATGACAAAGGCCGTGCCCGCCGCCTTCAGGCGCTCGGCCAGGGCCTCCCAGTCGACGAAGTCAAGGATGACGCCGAAGTGCGGCACCGGCACGTCGTGCTCGTCCACGGAATTGGCGTGCGTCGGTCCGGCGTGCGGGCTCAGGTGGGCGACGATCTGATGGCCATAGAGGTTGAAATCCACCCATTCGTCAGCACTGCGGCCCTCCGGACAGCCCAGGGTCTCGCCGTAGAACTGCCGGGCGACGGCGATGTCATGCACGGGAAAGGCGATATGGAAGGGACGCATCAGCGGGCTCCGGCAGGTGACAGCGTCAAATTTACCTGATCCTGATGCTACGAATAGCGGGTGGTTGAGCAAGTTCACATGCGTACTAGTCATGAAAACCCAAATGGCGCGGCGCACATTCTGGCGGCATTGCCGGCCTTCGAGGCCGCCGCGCGCCTGGTCAGCTTCACCCGCGCCGCCCGTGAGCTGGGCCTCACTCAAAGCGGCCTGTCGCGCCGGATCAGCACCCTGGAACGTTGGCTGGGCGCACCGCTCTTCACCCGTCGCGGGCGCGCCATTGCGCTCACCGAGGACGGCCTGCGTTTCGCCGCCACGGCGGGTGAGACCATCCGTCAGCTGGAGCAGGCCCGGGCCGCTTTCGGCGCCGGCCTGCAAGGTGCGGTGCGGGTCGGCGCCCTGCCGTCCATCGGCGGGCTCTGGCTCGCGCCCCGTCTCCCGCGGTTCCTGGCCGTCGAACCCGAGGTCACGGTCTCCGTCGTGACCATCGGCGCCGACTTCTCCGATGCGCCCAAGGACCCGGTGACCTGGGATCCCTCCGCCGTCGACGTGGCGCTGACCTGGGGCCGGGGCGGATGGCGGCCCTTGCAGACGCGCGCGCTCCTGGCCGAGCGGATGACGCCGGTTTGCGCGCCAGGGGTGTTGGCGGGCCTGCCGGGCGCGACCCTGGCCGACCTCGCTGCTGCGCCGCGCCTGGGTCACTCCAGCCGACAGGACGCGTGGGCCGGCTACTTCGCCAGCCAGGGCGCGCCCGCGCCGCCCAGCACGCCGCGGGTCGATCTCGAACATTTCTTCATGCTGCGCGAAGCCGCCCGCGCCGGCGCCGGCGTCAGCCTGATGCCGCTGCTCTTCGCCGAGGACGACCTGGCCGCTGGCCGGCTGGTCGCCGCCTGGCCGGTCTGGACCACGGGCGGCGGCTACGCTGTCGTCGGCAGCGCTGCGGCCCTCTCACGCCCAGCTGTGGCGGCCTTCGTGCGATGGCTGGAGGCCGAGGCCGGGGACGCCTAGATGTCGTTTCCAAGAAGGTTGTTCACCCTTGTCCAGGGTGAGAGTCCGCCGATGCCGGCGTGAGGTCGGCTGAGGTTGTAGGCGTCGATCCAGGGTCCGATGGCTTGGGCGCGTTCAGCCGATGAGCTGTAGGGCTTGGCGTAGGCCCACTCCCTGAGGCTGGTCTGGATGAAGCGCTCGGCCTTGCCGTTGGTCCTGGGCGTGTACGGCCGGGTGCGGACGTGGCGGGCGCCGGCGGCCTGCAGGGCGTTGGCGAAGAGCTTGGAACGGTAGGCCGAGCCGTTGTCGGTCATCACCCGCTCGACGCGGACGCCGCAACGGCCGAGCCAGGCCAGGGCGCGTTCGAGGAAGCCGGTGGTGTCGAGTTGGCCTTCCGAAGACAGGATCTCGGTGTAGGCCAGGCGCGAAGCGTCATCGACGCAGACGTGCAGGAAGTCCCAGCCAGCGCGGCGCGAGCGGCCGAGCTGGCGGTCGCCGGTGACGCGGTGGCCGGCGACGTCGAAGCGGCCGAGCTTCTTGATATCCAGATGGATCATCGCGCCCGGTCGGCTGTGCTCGTAGCGGATCACCGGCGGCTTCGGATCGAGCGCGGCCAGCTTGCCCAGCCCCTGCCGGCGCAGGATAGCCCCCACCGTCGAGCGGGCCATGCCCAGCGTCCGGGCGATCGCCGGACCGGTCATCCGCTGACGCCGCAGTTGCTCGATCTCAGCCACACGAGCCGCAGCCACCTTGCGCGGACATCGTCGCGGCGCCGAGCTGCGGTCGTGATGCCTTCGCTCGCCGCCGCGACGATGCCGGGCGATCCATTTGCGCGCTGTCCGCAGCGACACCCCTGCCGCCTCCGCCGCCGCCTTCGCCGTCCAGCCTTGCGACACGCGCCGCGCCAGCAGCGCTCGACCCCCAGGCGTCAGACGGGCATTCTGGTGGACGTTCATCCGGGACCTTCCGGGTTAGGAGTTGGAGCTTTGCAACCCCAGCCTCTCAGCCCTGTCCCGGGTGAACAACCTTCATAGCTTCGACACCTAGAGCGCCTCGACGCCTGAAACGCCGGGCTGGGCGGCGGAGACGCGGTAGGTCTTCAGAACCTTGATGGCGAAGGGTTTGCTCCGGATCGTCGAGACCTCCACCAGCTCGGCCACAGCGTCGACGTGGGTCAAGGTCAGTCGGATGAAACCCTTCGCCCGTTGGTCGTTGAACAGGACCTCCGGGTTCTGCAGGGCGATCAGCGCGCCCAAGTCGAAGCTCGGCACATCGTCGCCCCAGCCGGGGCTGGTGATCGAAGTCGTGCCGAACTCGGCCGCCACCAGCTTGCCGGCGTCGTCGTGCAACTCATTGACCCAGAAGGCGTGGCTATCGCCCGACAGGACGAGCGGCCGTGCGTTCGCCGCCGTCATCAGCCCGTAGAGCCGTTCACGGGCGGCGGGGTATCCGTCCCAACTGTCGAGATTGAACGGCAGGTCACGGGTGAACAGCTTCGCCACCCTCTCGACCCGCGGCCGCAGATCCGGAGCCAGGCTGGCCAACGCCATCTTCTGCTGCAGCGGGCTCAGAGCCTCCGTGAGGTTCGGACCACGCACCCTCGCCATCACCACCTGGTTGCCCAGCACCTGCCAGGCCTGACCCATGGCCACCGAACGCTTCAGCGCCCCGCCCAGCCAGGCCTCCTGGGCCCGTCCCAGCAGTTGGCGGCCTGGATCAGCGCGCTTGGCGAGGAAGGCCGCGAAATCCGGGACGGGCGCGCCGTCCGGCCCAACGGCGACGGGCAGGTCGGCCGGATCTTCGTAGGAGAGTTGCTTGTTGCGCCCCTGCAGCCGCGTCTCGACCATGATCAGGCTGGCCAGGTCGCCGAAGCTGAAGGCGCGGTTCACCGCCTCGAAGGCCTGACCCGCCAGCGGATCGCGGATCGGCATCCACTCGTAATAGGCCTGTAGCGCGCGGCCCTTGCGCGCGTTCCAGTCGCCCTCGGCGGCCGGCGTGTGCGCCTCAGCACCGCCGCTCCAGGAATCGTTGGCCGTCTCATGGTCGTCCCAGACGCAGATCCACGGCGCGCGGGCGTGAGCCGCCTGCAGATCGGGGTCGGTCTTGTACTGGGCGTGGCGCTGACGGTAGTCAGCGAGGCTTTCGATCTCGTGCGCCGGCAAATGGCCACGACCCAGCGGCGCGCCGGTCTTGCCGCCATAGTCTTGGGGCGCTGCGCCCGCTTCGTAGATGTAGTCGCCCAGGTGCGTGACCACGTCGAGCCGGTCGGACATGGCCAGCGCCTGGTAGGCGTTGAACAGGCCGCCCTGGTAGAGCGAGCAGGACACGACCCCCATCACCACCTTGTCCGTGGGCCCTAGCGGCAAGGTCCGCGTACGGCCGATCCCGGAGACCGCGCCACCGGCTTCGAAGCGGTACCAATAGTCCTGGCCCGCCTGCAGCCCCTCGGCGACAACCTTCACCGTGAAGTCGCGAGCCGCGTCCGTAACGGTCTCGCCCTTCGCGACAACCTGGCTCAGCGTGGCGTCCGTCCATAGCGCCCAACGCACCGCGATCCGCGCAGCCGGATCGCCAGGCGTCACGCGGGTCCACAACAGCACGCTGTCAGCGGCGGGGTCGCCGGAGGCGACGCCATGGGCGAACGACGCCTGGATCCGCGCCTGCGCGCCGGCCGGCGCAGCGGCGGCGACGCCAAGGAGCGCGAGCGCGTCGCGGCGATTGAGTTTCATCGGAGACCTCAGCGGCGGAAAGTAACCGACAGGCCCCAGAATCGGGGCTCGCCGGCGATGAATGTCGGGATGCCAAAGGTGTCGCCGGTGTTGCCCGCGTCCTTCAGGTACGTCTTGTCGAACAGGTTGGTCACGAAGGCCTCCACGCTCCACGTCGCGTCATGGGCCGTGTAGCCGACCCGCAAATTAGCCAGGCCGTAGCTCGCCTGCAGCTCATCCTGGGCGGCGTCGGGGACCAGATTGTCGCGTTGCAGGGCGGCGATGTCATTGTCGTCGTCAAAGAAGACCTTCGATTGCCAGGTGTAGAGCGGCCGCACGCTGAACTCGCCGCCACGGACCGGGATGCGCCAGTCCGCGCCGAGCGAGGCGGTGTGATCAGGCGACAGGCGGAAGCGGTTGTCCTCGAACAGGCCGTTGCCGAACCGCGAGTGGTTGTAGGCGTAGGTGGCGTTGACCGTCAGATGGTCGGCCGCCTGCAGGGTCGCCTGTCCCTCGAAGCCGTAGGCCTTGGCCTCGCCAGCGTTGGCGGTGACCAGCTGGGCGTTCTGCTGGATCGTTGTCTGGAAGTTATTGTAATCGTAGTGATAAAGCGCGCCATCCAGGGCCAGGCGGCCGCCGATGAAGCGACCCTTGGCGCCGAGCTCGAAGGAGTCGACCGTCTCGGCGGCGACCTCGGTGAAGCGCGCCGCGCCGCCGGGCGCGGCGGGCGCGGCGGGCGACATCACCTTGGGCCGGCGGCCACGGGCGTAGGTCGCATAGAGGTTGGCGTTGGGCGACAGCGCCTGCTTGGCCGAAACCCGCCAGGTGAAGCCCTCGTCCGTGAAGTCGCTGGTCTGCAGCGCGCCGGCGCCCGCGCTGGGTTGCGAGAACAGGCCAAACATCGGAACGGGAAACTGCGCCGAGGTCGGGATCAGCGCCGCGCCCGGCGCGCTGAGGCCCGCGAGCAGGGCCGCCCGCACCGCCGCCGGTTGCGAGAGCGCGCCGATGAAGCCGCCCAGCACGCTTCGGCCGCCCGACACCGTGGACGCGTAGCCGGCGCTACGGTCATCGCGCGTGTAGCGCAGGCCGCCGGTCAGCTCGAGGCTGCCCGTCGCCTTGAAGGTGACGTCGCCATAGATGTCCCAGGCGTCGGTGTCGCCGCTGTTGATGTAGCTCTCGCGGTGGTCCGTCCGCAGATTGGCGGCGATCGCCTGGGCCTGGGCGCTGGACACGGCCACGCCGCTGGCGGCGGCCAAGCCCTGCAGTAGCGCGCCTGCGAAGGCGTTCGAGCCGGTCACGGCGGACGGCTGCGGGTTCGGCCGCGACAGCTGACCGGTCAGCAGCGCAAGGGCGGTGCGCTCGTCGAACTGCAGCGGCACGCGCTGCGAACCATCCTCATGGAAGTAGTTCACTCCGACGAAGCCGCTCCAACGGCCGCCGGCGTTGTAGTTCAGCCGGATTTCCTGACTCGCCTGGCGTCCGCGGGCGTCCTCGCCGAAGACGAACAAGGGCGCCGAGAAGCCATCTGCGTCGAAGATCTCCAGCGCATCGAACCGGCGATAGGCGCTGACCGAATTCAGAGTGAGCGCGTCCGTCAGGTCGAAGCTCAGCAGGCCGGTCACGCTCCACAGCTCGCGATCCAGACCGAGCGGCCGCCCGCCCTCGAACCCGGCCGTTGTTGAAAGCGCGGCCGGGCTCTCGGCGGGGCGGTCGCCCAGCACCATTCCAGTGAGCGGATCGGTCGGGTTGAAGGTCATCGACTTGAACGACGTGCCGGACGGATCGTCCTTCTGGTAGTTCAGCAGCAGGTCGGCGTTGAACCGCTCGCCGTGCGCATTGAGCGCGACCCGATAGGCCTGGGTGTCGACGCTGTTGAAGTCCGTGGCCCCCAGGGCGTTCTCGACGTAGCCGTCGCGGGCCTTCTGCCGGCCGGAGATGCGGAGGGCGGCGTTGTCGCCCAGCGGCGCGTTCAGCATCCCCTCGAAGAGCGTGTAGCCATAATTGCCGACGCTGGCCCGGGCCGTGGCCTCCCAGTCCGATCGCGCCTTGGCCTGGATGACATTCACCGCGCCGATCAGGGCGCCCCGGCCGAACAGCGTCGACTGCGGCCCTTTGGCGATCTCGACCCGCTCGATGTCGAACAGCTCGACGTAGGACCCCCGCGAGCGCGAGATCGAGACGCCATCCTGGTAAACCGACACCCGCGGCTCGGCTGTCGCGTCGCCGGAGTCGGAGGTGATGCCGCGCATCACCAGAGCCGGGTTGTTCGGCGACTGGTTCTGGACCTCGAAGCCCGGGACGATCTGCGCCAACTCCTCGAACTCCTGAACGCCCAGTCGGTCGATGTCAGCGGCCCCATAGGCGGTGAGCGCGAAGGGCACGTCCAGCGCGCGCTGGTCGCGCTTTTGGGCGGTGACGACAAGTTCCTGGACATCGCCGGGGGCGGTCTCGGCGAGCGAGCGCCCGGCGCTCAGCGCCGTGATGCTGGCGGCGGCGATCAGAAGCGCGCGGGTGTTCATGCGGGAATCATCCTCAAGGGGCCTGGCCGCTGCCTAGCGCCCCGCCGTGTCGCTTCGGCCAAGGATAGATGACAGAACGATATCGCACCCAGCGCTTGCGGATGAAGGCGACCGAGCGCTAGCCTGCAGTCTGGTGCGGTCCGTTCGGGCCTTAGCGTTCTGGGAGGGGCGCCAGCGATCATCTAAGGCGATGGCGCGGGTCGAAGACAAGGACAGGTGGCGAGTCAGGACGCAGCTCTGGCGACAGACCGTGGGCGGACGGATGCGCTTCTGAAGCAGCGCGCCGCCCGGCGGCCTGATCGCGCCATGGAGGCCGCAGTCTTGCAGCGCCTGTCCGCATCTCTGACCGAGCGCCCAGGCGAAATTCTTCAGATCCTCGCCGACGAGGCCCTGGCCTTCTGCGACGCCGGCTCGGCTGGCGTCAGCTTGATCAGGCGGGACGGCGACGGCTTCTACTGGCCCGCTATCGCCGGGGCCTGGGCTGGCTTCACCGGCGGCGGCATGCCGCGCGACGGCAGTCCCAGCGCGCGGGTGTTCCGCGAGAACGCGTCCTTGATCTTCCTGAAGCCGGTCGAGATCTTTCCCGCCATCAACGGCGCCGAGCCGCTCATCCGCGAGATGCTGCTCGCGCCCTTCTACGTCGACGGAAGGGCGATCGGCACGGTCTGGCTGCTGGCCCACGAGGGCGGACACCTCTTTGACCGCGAGGACCTGCGTCGGCTCGAGAGCCTCGCGCGGTTCGCTGCATCAGCCTATCTCCCTTACGTCAACGTCGCAGAGCCGCCGCACGCCAGGACTGGACGCCACGAGGTGGAGCGGCTGCGGGCGCTCTACGCCTACGACATTCTCGATACGCCTCCGGAACCCGAGTTCGATGGGCTGGTCCGCCTGGCCACCCACATCTTCGGCACGCGGGTCGCGGTGCTCAGCTTTGTCGATGCGGATCGCCAGTGGTTCAAGGCGCGCGTCGGATTCGATCGCACCAGCGGTTCGCGGTTCGGCTCGGTTGGCGCGGTCGCCGCCGAGGGCGACGAGGATATCGTCGTCATCCCGGACCTGGCTGCCGACCCCCGGACGCAGGACAAGCCTCTGGTCGTCGATGGTCCCGCCCTGCGCTTCTATGCCGGCGCGGTGCTGAAGTCGCCGGCCGGCCACCGGCTGGGCGCGCTCAGCGTGATCGATTCCAAACCGCGGCCCGAGGGTTTGACGGAGGACCAGACCAAGGCGTTAGCCCTGCTCGTGCGGCAGATCATGGCCCTGCTTGAACTCCGCCGGGCGTCGCGCGCCGGCGACGCCACGGTCGTCGAGCAGCCGCGCGCCGACGCCAATGTGACCGAACGCATGCGGGCGGCGGAGTCGCGCCTGCGATCCGCCCAGTCCGCGGCGCGGCTGGGGGCCTTTGAACTGCAAGTGGGCGGCGAGGACGTTTACGCGACGCCCGAGTTCGCCCGCGTGTTCGGTCTCGACGTCCAGGAGACCTTCAAGGCCGAGTTCATCCGTAGCCTGGTGCTGCCGCAGGATCGCGCCATCGCTTCAACGGACAGCTCCCTGGCTAGTGGCTCAGCAGCGACGGACGTTGAGTACCGGATCCGCCGGGCCAGCGACGGCGCCATGCGCTGGGTGCTCAGGCGCGGGGCGTTTGAGACGGACGAGGCCGGCCGGCCGCTGCGTCTGGTGGGCGTGGTCGAAGACGTCACCGACCGAAAGCTCGCCGAGGCGCGGGTCGCGGCCCTCGTAGCGCTCGGCGACGCCCTGCGCGACGCGGAAACTGCGGTCGAGGCGGTCGCCGCAGCCGCCCGGCTGGCCGGCGAGACCCTGGCGGCTGATCGCGCCGGCTACGCGCGCGTCGATGCGGCGGCGGAGCTGTTCAACATTCAAGGCGGCTGGTCGGCCAGGGCCGGTGACAAGGTGCTGGGCAAATTCCCCTTCGCCATGTTCCCGCGCACCGCCGCACGCCTGATAAGCGGGCTGCCGGTGATCGCCTACCGCATCCCTCTCGACTGGTCGCCGATTGAACAGTCGGCCTATCGCGACATCGGCGTGGGCGCGATGATCACCCTTCCGCTCTTGGGCAAGGGCATGCTCGAGGGGGTCCTGTTCATCCACGCCGCGGCGCCCCGTGCGTGGGAACCGGCCGAGATCGCCTTCGTCCAGGCCGTGGCCGACCGGGTGCATGCTTCGGTGGCCAAGCTGCAGGCCGAAAACGAACAGCGCCTGCTCAACCTCGAGCTCAGCCATCGCATGAAGAACACCATGGCGGTGGTGCAGTCGATCGCTCAGATGACCTTGAAGCGCGCGGCTGCGCCCGAGGCCTTGAAAGCCTTCGACGATCGGCTGTCGGCGCTCGCGACCGCCCATGACGTGCTGCTGGGCCAGAACTGGGTGACCGCCCGCATTCGCGCCGTCTGCGAGGCCGCGTTCGCCGCCCACGGCCTCGATCGGGTGTCGATGCAGGGTCCCGAGCTCAACCTCAACGCCCGTAGCGCCCTGAACCTGGCCATGATGCTGCACGAGCTGGTCACCAACGCCAGCAAGTACGGCGCCCTTTCGAACGCCCAGGGGCGCATCGACCTGATCTGGTGCATCGCCGGCTCCGGCCCCGCCGCGCAACTCGCCCTGGCCTGGCGTGAATCCGGCGGCCCGGCCGTGCCTGCGCCGCAGCGCAGCGGCTTCGGCGCGCGGTTGCTCAAGGTTGGTTTCGGCGGCGACAGCGAAAGCCTCGTCGCCTATGCGCCAGAGGGGCTTACGGCGGAATTCACCGTTCCGCTCGCCCAGGTCCTGGAAAGCTAGACCGTCCCGGCCACGCGGCGCCGGCGCGCAACACGGTCATTATTTGTCACGTAAATGCTGCGCAGCAGCAAACCATGCCCCCGACATTGGAGGCTGCGGCGACGGCCCTGCTCCCGACTCCAAGGCCGCCCACGCCTGACGGTTTGTTTGGTCGTCGCCGCGACCTTCCAGTCAACCGGAGGCCAAATTGGAACATCTGCTCGAACGCGCCGCGCTCTTCCGCGAACACGTCTTCCCGGAACAGCGCGCCCTCTACGCCAGGCTCGCCAGTGACGGTCAGAGCCCGAAGGCGCTGATGATCTCCTGCGCCGACAGCCGCGTGATCCCCGAACTGATCATGCAGGCCGAGCCCGGCGAGCTCTTCGTTTGCCGTAACGCCGGCAACATCGTCCCGCCCTTCAGCCAGGCTAACGGCGGGGTCTCCTCCGCCGTCGAATACGCCGTCGTCGCCCTGGGCGTGCGCGACATCATCGTCTGCGGCCACTCCGACTGCGGGGCGATGAAGGCCTTCTCCAACCCTGAAGCCCTGGAGAAGATGCCCAACGTCGCCGCCTGGCTGCGCCACGCCCACGCCGCCCATAGCGTCGTCTGCTCGGCCTACCACGACCTCGACGGCAGGGAGGCGACCCACGCCCTCTCTCTCGAGAACGTCGTCGTCCAGATCAACCACCTGCGCACCCACCCCTCGGTCGCCTCGGCGATCGCCCGCGGCGACCTGACCCTTCACGGCTGGTTCTTCGACATTGAGACCGGCGAGATCCTCGCCCTCGACGGCGACACCGGCCAGTTCGTCCACGTCCGCGAGAGCGCGACCCTGCCGGTCGCGCTTCCCGCCCGGCCGCGCCTCGCCGCCGCCCAATCTCCCCGCATCGAGGCCGCATGAGCTCTGATAACGTCAACGATGGACCGATGACCGCCGCCGAGGCGCCGGATCCGGCCACCGTCAAGATCGCGCCGGCCCCGGACGCCCGCGCCGAGAAGACGCTGACGCGCGACCTTGTCTCCTCGGTCGTCGTCTTCCTGGTCGCCCTGCCGCTGTGCATGGGCATCGCCGTCGCCTCCGGCGTGCCGGCCGAAAAGGGCCTGATCACCGGGATCATCGGCGGCATTGTCGTCGGCGCTCTGGCCGGCTCGCCCCTTCAGGTCAGCGGCCCCGCCGCGGGCCTGGCCGTCATCGTCTTCGAACTGGTCCAGCGCTTCGGCCTGGGCATGCTGGGGCCGATCCTGGTCCTCGCCGGCATGATCCAGCTGGCCGCCGGCGCGCTCCGGCTTGGTCAATGGTTCCGCGCCATTTCGCCGGCCGTCGTGCACGGCATGCTGGCCGGGATCGGCATCCTGATCGTCGCGGGCCAGGCCCACGTCCTCTTCGGCAATGGCCCTGGCCCGCACGGCCTCGACAACCTGCTGGCGATCCCCGCGGCGTTCGGCACCCTGAACCTGGGCGACCTCGGCGCGACTGAAGCCGCCTTCGGGGTAGGCCTCGTCACCATCATCGGCATGCTGGCCTGGGAGAAGCTGCGCCCGGCCAGGCTCAAGGTCGTTCCGGGCGCCTTGCTGGGCGTCCTGGCCGCGACCATCCTGACCCAGGCGTTCAACCTGCCGGTCAAGCTGGTCGAAGTGCCGGCCTCCATCGCCGCCGCGGTCCAGGTGCCGACGCTCGCGAACTTCGCGCGCCTGGCCGAACCGACGATCTTCATCACCGCCATCGCCATCGCCTTCATCGCCTCGGCCGAGACCCTGCTCTCGGCCGCCGCCGTGGATCGCATGCACACCGGCCCGCGCACCAAGTACAACAAGGAGCTCGGCGCCCAGGGCATCGGCAACATGCTCTGCGGCCTGGCCGGCGCCCTGCCGATGACCGGCGTGATCGTGCGCTCCTCGGCCAACGTCCAGGCCGGCGCGCGGACCCGCATGTCGGCCATTTTCCACGGTGTGTGGATTCTCGGCCTCGTCGCCCTGCTGCCCTGGCTCCTGCGGTTGATCCCGGCCCCGGCGCTGGCCGGCGTGCTGGTGGTCACGGGCTGGCGCCTGGTCAGCTTCGACCACGCCAAGCACCTGTTCGCCCGCCACGGCCTGTTGCCCACCATCACCTGGGCCGTGACCCTGGTCATGGTGGTCGCCACCGACCTCCTGACCGGCGTGCTGATCGGCATGGCCCTGACCGTGGTCGAGCTGATCCCCTCGATCCGCCGCATGGGCCTGCGCATCAGGGACCAGGCCGCCGGCGAACATCACCGCGAGGTCAGCCTCGAAGGCTCGGCGACCTTCCTGCACCTGCCGCGTCTGGCCAAGGTGCTGGAAGCCGCGCCCAACAGCAGCCCGATCCGGCTGAACCTGGAGCGCGTCGGCATGCTCGACCACACCATGGCCGAGATGCTCACCGAGTGGCTGAAAGGCCGCAGGCGCGTCTCTGCGCCGGTCGAGGTCATGGCCGACGAGCCCATGCGCCGCCGCCTGGCGCTGGAAGGCGAGCACTAGGTCTCGACTTCAGCAGATCGCGAGAGGGCCGGGCGGCGACGCCCGGCCCTTTTCGCATCAGCCCGCCATCAGCGGGAAGGCGCCCGTCGCCATGGCCGCGACCAGCATCACGGCGCACGCCGCCAGGGCCCAGGGGAAGGTGAAGCGCTGGTGCTCGCCCAGTTCGATGCCGCTCAGGCCGACCAGCAGATAGGTCGAGGCCACCAGCGGGCTCAGCAGGTGGATCTGCTGGCCGACCAGCGAGGCCCGCGCCACCGCCTCGACCGGCACGCCATAGGTCGCCGCCGCCTGGGCCAGCGTCGGCAGGACGCCGAAATAGAAGGCGTCGTTCGAGATCAGGAAGGTGAAGGGCATGCTCACCAGGGCGGTGATCGGCGCCATGAACGGCCCCAGCTGCGGCGGGATCGCGCCGGAGACGGCGTTCGCCATGGCCTCGCCCATGCCAGTCCCCGACAGCACGCCCATGAAACAGCCCGCCGCGAAGATCAGGCTGACCACGGCCACGGCGTTGCCGGCGTTGGCGGCGATCCGTCGGCGCTGCTCGCCCAGGGCCGGATAGTTGATCATCAGGGCCGCGGCGAAGGCCAGGATGAACAGGATCGGCAGCGGCATCAGCCCCATCACCAGGGCCGCCATCAGCGCGGCGGTCAACGCGAAGTTCACCCACACCAGCCGCGGGCGCAGCGTCGAGGGATCGCGAGTGCGGTCCGCCTCCAGGATCGCCGCCGTCGCCTCCTCAACCGTATCGGCGTCGGCCAGGACGGTCTCCTCGGCGCCCAGCCGGGCCAGCCGCGCCTTCTCCTGGCGGCCGAAGACATAGGCCGTGAACAGCACCCAGGCGGCGCAGGCCGCCATGGCCGGGATCAGCGGGGTGAACACCACCGCCGGGTCGAGCTTCAGCGCGCTCGCCGCCCGCGCGGTCGGTCCGCCCCACGGCAGGAGGTTGGTCACCGCGGCGGCCATGATGATCACGCAGGCCATCTTGCGCATGTCGAGCCTGAGGCTGCGGTAGAGCGGCGCCATGGCGGCGGCCGTGATCATATAGGTCGTCGCCCCATCGCCATCGATCGACACGATGAGCGCCAGCGCAGCCGTGCCCACCAGGATCTTCACCGGGTCGTCGCCCACGATCCGGACGATCCGCGCCACCAGGGGGTCGAACAGGCCGGCGTCGATCATGATCCCGAAATAGAGGATGGCGAACAACAGCATGATGCCGGTGGGCGCGAGATCCTTGACGCCTTCCAGCATCATCGGTCCCAGGCCCGCCGCATGGCCGGCGATCACCCCGAAGGCGGCCGGCACCAGGATCAGCGCCGCCAGCGCCGACAGCCGCTTGGTCATGATCATCGCCATGAAGACGAAGACCATCGCAAAGGCGAGCAAGGCCAGCATTGGAACCCCCCAGGATTATCGCCCCGTTCGAAAGGTTGAGCCCGGTTCTGTCAACCTTGCCTGCTCGGCTTCGCAACGGGGAAACTCAGACGAACACCGTGTCGAGATGGGCCTTGATCATGGCGGGCAGGTCGACGCTCGCCGTGGTCGGCAGGAGATCGCGCGCCAGCGCCGAGAGCAGCACCGGCGCGATCAGCAGCTGCGGGAACTGCGCGGTCTCCGCGACGCGCAACTCGCCGCGATCGGCCGCACGCCGCATCAGGGCGACCAGCTTGGCCGCCGTCGGGACCACGACCTCGTCGCGATAGAACTGGGTCAGCTCCGGAAACCGGATCGTCTCGGCCAGGATCAGCCGCACCACATCGCCCTTCCGCGTCGTCATCGCCTGCCGCGCCATGGCCAGCATCACGCTTTCGACCGCCGTCCTCGGCGGAATCTGCGCGTCGTCGATCATCGCGCCGATCGTCTGCGCCAAGGGGCCCATCTCCGCGCGGATCGCCTCGGCGAACAACTCGGCCTTGTCGCGGAACCCCAGATAGACCGTGCCCTTGGCGACGCCGGCGCGGGCCGCCACATCCTCGATCCGGGCGGCCGCAAAGCCCTTGGCGATGAACGCCTCGATCGCCGCCTCCAACACCGCCTGGCGCCGGGCCAGGGCCATCTGCTCGCGCTTGTTCACCTTCAGTCAGTCCAGGGTCGTGCGCGAACGGGCGATGGTGAGCGTCCCCACCGCCAGCAGGAAGACGCAGAGCGCCAGAAGGTCCGGCCCCATGTCGCCCAACACCTGGCCCTTCAGCAGCGACCCACGGATCACCCGCAGGAAGTGGGTCGTCGGCAGGCACTCGCCGAGCAGCCGCGCCCAACCCGGCAGGCCGAAGAAAGGGAACATGAATCCGGAAAAGAACAGCGACGGCAGCATGTAGAAGACCGACATCTGCATCGCCTGCAGCTGGCTGCGCGCGAGCGTCGAGATCAGGTAGCCCAGCGCCAGGTTGGCGGTGATGAACAGCACCACGCCCACGCCCAGGGCGAACCAGCCGGCCACGGTCTGGGCCAGGGGCACGCCGAACAACAGCTTGGCCAGGCTCAGCACCACGAAGGCCTGCACGAGGCCCACGAGCACATAGGGCGCAAGCTTGCCGATCATCACCTCCAACGGGGTGGCCGGCGTCGACAGCAGGGTCTCCTGGGTGCCGCGCTCGACCTCGCGGGTCACCGCCATGGCGGTCATCATCACCAGCGTCATCGACAGGATGATCGCCAGGAGGCCCGGCACGATGTTGTAGGCGCTGATCCCGGCGGGGTTGTAGAGCCGGTGGACCACCACCTCGAAGGCGGGCTTGGCGGGCGTCCTCGCCAGCGGGCCCTTCAGGTCGTGCCGCAAGGCCTCCGCAGGCAGGGACGCCACCGCTGCGGCGACCCCCGCCGCGGCCTGCGGATCAGCGGCGTCGATCTCCGCCAGGATCTGCGCGCCATCGCTCTTGATCACCCGTTGCGAGAAGTCCGGGGGGATGGTCAGGCCCAACAGCACCCGGCCTTGCCGCATCAACCGGTCCATCTCCGCCTCCGACGTCGGCAGATGGCGCACGTCGACATAGCCCGTGCGCTCCAGGCTTGCGACCACGGCGTCGGCCAGCCGGCCATGATCGTGGCTGACCACAGCGGCCGGCAGGTGCTTGGGATCGGTGTTGATGGCGTAGCCGAACAACAACAGCTGCATTAGCGGCAGCACCAGGATCATGGCGTAGGTCACCCGGTCGCGACGCAGCTGGGTGAACTCCTTCACCATGACCGCGAAGATGCGAAGCGCCGACAGCCCCTTCATGCCGCGTACCGATCGTCGGCCTCGCTGGACATCAGCTGGATGAACACGTCCTCCAGCGACGGGGCGACCTCGCTCCAGGTGAAGGCGTCACGGTAGGGCGCGATCGCCCGCTCCAAAGCGGCCTTGTCCGTCCCGCTCACATGCACCGCCGCCCCGAAGGCCGAGGCGCTCAGCACCCCGGGCTGCTGCTCCAGCGTCCGCGCCACGCGATCGACGCCCGCGCCTTCGCCGTTGAAGGTCACCAAATGTGAGGCGCCGATGATCTCGGCGGCCGTCCCCCGCGCGATCAGACGACCGTAAAGAATGTAGCCGATGTCATGGCAGCGCTCGGCCTCGTCCATGTAGTGGGTCGAGACCAGGACCGTCAGACCCTCCGCCGCCATGGCATGGATCTCGTCCCAGAACTCGCGGCGCGCCTTGGGATCGACACCGGCCGTAGGCTCGTCCAGCAGCAGCAGGCGGGGCTCATGCAAGGTGGCGGCCGCCAGCGCCAGCCGCTGTTTCCAGCCGCCCGATAAAGCGCCGGCCAGCTGCTTGCGCCGATCGGCGAGGCCCAGCCGCTCCAGCACCGCCCACACCCGCTCGCGCCGCCGATCCAGGCTGTGGACACGGGCGACGAAGGCGAGATTCTCCTCGATCGTCATGTCCTCGTAGAGCGAGAACTTCTGGGTCATGTAGCCGGTCTGGCGCTTGATCGCCTCCTGGTCCTTGCGGAAGTCCAGCCCCAGCACCTCGCCCTCGCCGCTATCGGGCGTCAGCAGGCCGCAGAGCAGCCGCAGGGTCGTCGTCTTTCCGGAGCCATTGGGCCCGAGAAACCCGGTGATCCGTCCTTCCTCCACGGCGATCGTGACGTCGCGCACCACATGCTTATCGCCGAAGCTCTTGTTCAGCCCGCGCACGTCTATGGCGGCGGTCATGGAAGGAGGCTCACATTCAGCGGCTGGCCGGGCGTGAACGCGCGCGAGCTATCCGGCGCCGCCTCGACCATGAAGACCAGCTTGTCGCGGACATCGAGGCTGTAGATCACGGGCGGGGTGTATTCCGGCCGCGCGGCCACGAACTCCACCGTGGCCGTCAGCCCGGCGGCGCAGCCGTCGCAGGCCACAGCGACCTTGGTCCCCGGCCGCACCTCGGCGACGCGGCGCTCAGGCGCATAGAAGCGGATCTTCACCTCGTCGTCGGGCGTGATGGCGATCACGGCGGCGTTCGCGGCGATGCTCTCGCCGGGGCGGTACATGATGTCGATCACCCGGCCGGCCTTGGGCGCCCTCGGCGCAAGGTCCCCCAGCTCCCGTGTCGCACCGGCCAGGCCCGCCCGCGCTTGCGCGACGCCGGCCTTCGCCGCGTCGATGCCGGCCCGCGCGCCCGTGGCTTCGGTCTGCGCCGCGTCGCGTCGACCGATCGCCTGGGCCGCCGCAGCGCGGGCGCGCTCGATCTCGATCGCAGCCACGGCCGAGGCGTTATCTCCCCTCGCGGCGAGCAGCCGCGCCAACTCCGCCTGGGCGCGAACGGCGTCGGCTTGCGCGGCCGCCAGGTTCGCACTCGCGCGGCCCAGCGCGGCCTGCTGCTGCGCGGCCTGCGCCTCGCTGGCGCTGACGCCGGCGCGGGCCCGGTCGGCGGCGGCGGCCCGAACCGTCGGGTCGATGCTGAACAGCGGCTGGCCCGCCGCCACGCGCTGCCCACGACGCACCGCGATCTCGCCCACCGTCCCGGCCACCGGCGAGGTCATGTAGAGATCGTCGGAAACGACATAGCCGGTGAAATCACCCGTCGCCCGCTCATGGCGCGGCCACAACAGGAAGGCGACGACGGCGACCACTGCGACGCCCGCGCCGAGGGCGATGCGCTTCGCCGGACTGTTCTTCAGGTCGATCATCGCTCAGCTTCCCATCCGCCCCCGAGGGCCTTCACCAGCGCCGTCGTGTCTTCGGCTTGCTGGGCCTGCGCCTGGATCTCGGCGTCGTGCGCCTGCAAGGCCGCGAGCCTGGCCTCCAAGCTCTCCGTGGCGCCGATCAGACCATTGGCCTCGCGGGTCCGGCTTGCCTGTGCGACCTTCTCGGCGGCCGTCGCCGCGCTGGCCAACCGCTCCCGCCGCATCGCGTCGGCCTCGAGCCGACTGAGCGCATCTTCCGTCTCCTTCAGCGCCGTCAGCAACTGACCCCGCCACGCGGCGTCGGCCTCATCGGCCGCCGCGCGGCGACCGGCCAGGGTCGCGCGGCGGCGCCCGCCATCCAGCAGCGGCAGGCTGGCGCGCACCGCCCCCGTCGCCTGCAGACTGTCGGCGGACAACAGGCTCGACAGCGCGATCGACGCCAACTGCGCCGTCCCGCTGAGCGTGAGTTTCGGATAGAGATCGGCGCGCGCCGCAGCCGCATCCGCATCCGCCGCCGCCAACCGCAACTCCGCAGCGCGCAGGTCCGGCCGCCGCCGCAACAGGTCTGCTGGCAGACCCGCAGGAATTTGCGGCGCGTCGGGCGCGGTCGCGGTCGTGGCCACCATCAAAGCCAGGGGCGGCTGGCCGGTCAGGGCCGCCAGCGCATGCAAGCGCGCCTGCGCCTCCGCTGCGAGCAAAGCCCGCGCCGCCGCAGCCTGATCGCGCGCCGCGGTTCGCCGACCCGTATCCCGCGCATCGATCAAGCCATGTCGCGCCCGCGCCTCGCTGGCCGCCAGCATCGTCCCGTGCGCGGCCAGGATCTCGTCGGCGACCGCGAGCCGCCGCTTCAGGGCGCCATATTGAAAGTATGTCCGCGCCACCTCTGCCGAAAGGCGGACGCGGGCGTCCCGGGCCGTCCAGACCGCCGCCTCGGCGCGCGCCCGCGCAGCGCCTTGGCCTGCACGCCGGAGGCCGAAAAGATCCAGCTCCCAGGCCGCATCGAATCCCGTCTGGTAGGTGGTGAAGGCCTCGCCCGGCAATCCCAGGCCGCCGCTGTTTCCGCCATCGCCGCCGGTCAGCCGCGTCAGCCCCGGCGGCAGAGCGTTCTCGCTAAGCTGAGTGGTCGTCGCGCCCGCGCCCAGGTTCAGGCTCGGACCCAGCGCCGCTTGGGCCACCCGCGCCTCAGCGCGTGCCTGGGCGATCCGCGCCTGGGCGATCGCCATGTCCGGATTGTCCGCCAGGGCGCGATCGATCAGCTGCGTCAGCTGAGGATCGTCGAACGCCCGCCACCAAAGCGCCAGCTGCGCCTCCTCGGCCGCGGCGCTCGTACTGAATGCCGCCGGGGCGACCGGCGCGGATCGCTCCAGCGGCGCGCTCGCGCAACCCGCGATCATGGCCAGCAGCGAGACGGAAACGAACATCCTCATCCCGCAAACATAATTTGAATGACTGGTCAGTCAATAAAATAGAAGCATCATCCCGGGCTCGTCGCGGTAATGACGTCCGGGGAAAAACGGCGCGCGCCTACTTCGCCTTCGCCGCTTCCACAGCGCGCATCACCCGCAGGACATTGCCGCTCCAGACCTTGGCGCAATCGGCCGGGGAATAGCCGTCATTCAGCAGGCGCTCGGTGATCTTCCAGTTCATCGAGACATCCTCGAGGCCCGCCACGCCGCCGCCGCCGTCCATGTCGAGACCCACGCCCACATGGTCGATGCCGGCGACTTTGATGGCGTGCTCCAGATGCGCCATGAAAGTTTCGAAGCTGGCCTGGGGCACGGGATATTGCGCCTCTATCGCCGCGCGACGGACCTGGAAGGCCTTACGCCGCTCAGGCGTCATCCGGCGCGGCGAGCCGGCTTCGCGGAACAGCGCGCCCAGCGCCGCGTCCCTTTCGGGGATCTTCGGCTGATCGACCATATAGGCCGAAAACGCCAGGATCTGGATCACGCCGCCCTTGGCCGCCAACGCTTTCAGCCGCGCGTCGTCAAGATTGCGCGGGTGGTCATGCACGCCCTTCACGCCTGAATGAGACAGCACGATCGGCGTGGTCGACAGCGCCAGCATCTGGTCGAACACCGCATCCGAGGAATGACTGGCGTCGAGGATGATCCCCAGGCGGTTGGCCTCGGCCACGAAGGCCCTGCCCTTGTCGCTCAGACCGTTCCACTTGGCCGCGTCGGTGGCGGAGTCCGCCAGGTCGTTGGTCTTGAAATGCGCCGGGCCCATCATCCGCACGCCCAGGTCATAGAAGGTCTTCATCAGCGACAGGTCGGCCTCGACCGGCTGGCTGTTCTCCATGCTGATGTAGACGATGCGCTTGCCTTCGGCGGCGATCCGCGCGGCGTCGTCAGCCTCGGTCGCCAGGGCGAACCTTTCGCCATGCTTGGCGACCATCTCATGGATCTCCGTGGCCCGGATGATCGCCATGTCGCGCGCCGCCCGGTCGCCCGCCGGCGTGACGGGCTGGGCCGAGGTGAAGACCGCGAAGAAGCCGCCGTCCAGTCCGCCTTCGACCATCCGCGGATAGTCGACCTGGGTGCCGTCATCGGCCTGCCGGTGGCGGTCCATGATGTCCCAGCCGGGCATGGAGAAGCTGGCCGGTGTGTCCAGGTGCGTGTCCAGCGCGATCAGCTTCTCGTGGATCCGCCGCGCGGCGCGGGGGCTCTGGGCCTCCGCTGCGCCCGCCGTCAGCGCCAGAACCGCTGCGCCCATCACCACCCAAGCCCGCCGCATCATCCGCTCCCTGTCCGAAGCGGCCACTCTAAGCGCAACCTTGGGCGGCCGTCAGGCCTTCGCGAACACCGCGCCGAGAATCCGTTCCAGCCACTCAGCGTCGATCGCGTCGAAGGCGGCAGGCTCCGTCGAGTCCACATCAAAGACGGCGATCAAGGCGCCGGCCGCGTCAAACACGGGCACGACGATCTCGCTGGCCGACCGACTGTCGCAGGCGATGTGCCCTGGAAAGGCGTGCACATCCTCAACCACCTGGGTCGTCCGCGTCTGCGCCGCCGTCCCGCAGACGCCGCGACCGAAAGCGATCCGCAGGCAGCCCAGCGTTCCCTGGTAGGGGCCGACCACCATCTCATCGCCCTTCGCCGGGTCGACCACATAGAAGCCCGTCCAGAAATAAGGGTCGAAGCTCGAGGCCAGCATGGAGGCGACGGTCGCCATCCGCGCGGTGATGTTCGTCTCGCCGTCCAGCACCGAAGCGATCTCTTCGGCCACGGTCCGATACCGTTCGGCCTTGGCTTGCGGCAGGCTCAGTTCGTTGAAGGCTTCGGCCATGTTCGCTCCTAGTCTCCGCTCCAGGCGGTGAGATCGCCTGCGCCCTGCATGACTTTCGCGGCCAGACCTGCAGCGCCGCTGAGCACCTGGCCGTTGTAGAAACGGGCCAGCGTCGCGCAGTCCTCTGATCCGGCCAGCTGCGCTTCACGCGCCAGCGCCCAGCCGCCTATCACATCGCCGGCGAGCTGCAGATAGGCCGTCGCACCCGCCAGGGCATCCGCCCCCGGATGTGCGAGCGCCCATTCCGTCGCCGCGCTCAGCGCCGAAAGCCCTTCGGCGAGGCCCGGCGCGTCGGCCTGCGCCATCTCGGCGATCAGCGCCCGCATCGCCGCGCCCTCGTCGAGCCGCAGCTTGCGACCGATCAGATCGATCGCCTGAACGCCGTTGGTCCCCTCATAGATCGGCGTGATCCGCGCATCCCGGTAGAGCTGCGCCGCGCCCGTCTCCTCGATGAACCCCATCCCGCCATGGACCTGAAGGCCCAGCGACGCGGCCTCGACGCCGACATCCGTCGACCAGGCCTTGGCGATCGGGACCAGCAGCATTTGCCGTGCGGCGGCCTGCGCCGCCTCCTCGCCCTCGGCTTGCTCAGCCAGGTCCGCCAGCACTGCGGTCATCAGGCAGATTCCCCGCGCCGCTCGCGTCTTGGCGGTGATCAGCATGAGGTTCCGCCGCACGTCCGGGTGGTCGAATATCGGCCCGTCGCCGCTGCCCAGCACGGTCGCGCCCTGCCGCCGGTCGCGGGCGTAGCCCAGCGCCAGCTGCCGCGCGGCCTCGGCCACGCCGACGCCCTGGACGCCGACCTGCAATCGCGCGGCGTTCATCATGACGAACATCGCCGCCAGCCCCTTGTGCGGCTCGCCGACCAGCTCCGCGGCGCAGCCGTCGTAGGCCATGACGCAGGTGGGTGAACCGTGGATGCCCAGCTTGTGCTCCAGCGACACCACCGAGAAACTGTTGCGTTCGCCCAGCGACCCGTCGGCGCCGATCAGGTGCTTCGAGGCCAGGAACAGGCTGATGCCCCGCACGCCCGCCGGGGCGTCAGGCAGGCGCGCCAGCACCATGTGGCAGATGTTGTCGGTCGCGTCGTGGTCGCCGAAGGTGATGAAGATCTTCTGGCCCGTCAGCCGGTATCCGCCCGGCCCGTCCGGCTCGGCGCGGCAGGTGAGCGCAGCAAGGTCCGTGCCGGCCTGGGGCTCGGTCAAACACATGGCGCCGGTCCATTCGCCGCTGACCAGCTTGGGAAGGACCAGCGTCTTCTGCCGCTCATTCCCCAGCAGGCTCAACGCTTCGATCGCACCTGCGGTCAGCATCGGGCAGAGGCTGAAGGACAGGTTGGCGCCGGCCAGCATTTCCGACAGCGCTGAGGCCAGCCCCCGGGTCAGTCCCTGCCCGCCGTGGGCCTCAGGCGCCGCCAGGGAATTCCAGCCGCCCGCCACAAAAGCCTGGTAGGCCGCGGCGAATCCGTCGGCCAGCACCACGCCGTCTGACGTCAACCGCGCGCCTTGCCGGTCGCCGGACCTGTTCAGGGGAGCCACCTGTTCGTCGACAAAGACCGCCGCGGCGTCCAGCACGGCGGCCACCGTGGAGGCGTCCAGTTCGGGGAAAAAGCGTTCGCGCAGGGCGTCATGGCCCGCCGCCGAGAGCGACAGCGCCAAGTCCGCGACAGGAGCCGAATAGGTCATGGCCGAAGCCTAAATCGCATCCGGTGAAAGTGTGAGCGCTTTCGCCACTCGCCATGAAGCAGCGGCGCCCAAAGCTTTGGCGCCCACGGCCTTGCGACCGCTCCAGCGTCTCCCGGCCATGGCTCAACGGTGAACGCAGTGCATCAGAGTGTGACGGCTCCGCGTCGAGCCCGCTGATGGAGTTTCGTATGTCCAGGATTCCGATGACCCGCCGCGCCTTGATCGAACGCCTCGCCATGGTCGGCGGGGTCAGCCTGATGATGACGGGGATGCAGGCGCTGGGTTACGGCATCGCCTCCGCCGCAGAGGGACCGCCAGCCTTGCCCGGCTCTGGCGCCGGCAAGTCGGTGGTGATCCTCGGCGCTGGAGTCGCGGGCCTGGCGGCGGCCATGGAGCTGTCCAAGGCCGGCTACGATGTGAAGGTGTTGGAGGCGCGCAGCTTCGCCGGCGGCCGCGCCCAGACGGCGCGTAAGGGCTTCACCCTGACCGAGCTCGGCGGCGATCCGCAGGCCTGCGACTTCGACGACGGCCACTACATCAACCACGGCCCGTGGCGGATCCCGTACCATCACTACTCCACCCTGCACTACGCCAAGTCGCTGAAGGTGCCGATGGAGCTGTTCAACAACGATAACGACGCCTCCTATCTCTACTTCGAGAAGGGTACGGGTCCGCTCGCCGGCAAGCCGATCCGCAAAGGTCAGGTCGCCGCCGACGCCCGCGGTTACGCCGCCGAGATCCTGGCCAAGGTCGCCACCCGAGGCGGCATGGACGACCTGGTCACCGCCGCCGACAAGGAAAAGCTGATCGCCTACATGATCGCCGAAGGCTTCCTGTCGCCGACGGACCTCGCCTACCACGGCGCCGACGGCCGCGGCTTCGAGGTTGATCCCGGCGCCGGCGTCGATCCTGGTCCCGGCAAGCCCTCCAAACCCTTCGCCTTCACCGATGTCCTGAACTCGGGCCTCTGGCGCGTCCTGTCCTCGGTCGCCCACTGGGACCAGCAGCGCACCATGTTCCAGCCGGTCGGCGGCATGGACCAGATCGCGCTCGCCATGGCCAAGACCCTGGACGGCAAGATCAGCTTCTCCACCGTCGTCGAGAAGGTCCGCCAGGGCGCCAAGGGCGTCGAGGTCTCGGTGACCACCAATGGCCAGCGCTCGACCGTCAAGGCCGACTACTGCATCTGCACCATTCCGCTGTCGGTTCTGCGCTCCGTCGACCTGCAGGTGACGCCGGCCTTCAAGGCCGCGATCAACGCCCCGGCCTATGCGCCCGTCGGCAAGATCGGCCTGCAGATGAAGTCGCGCTTCTGGGAGGAGAAGCACGCGATCTACGGCGGCCACGTCTACACCGACGACTCCACCATCAACTCCATCGCGTTCCCGTCGAGCGATTGGTTCGCGCAGAAGGGCGTCCTGCTCGGCTACTACAACTTCGGCGCCGACGCGGCCAAGATCAGCGGCCTCACCCCGGACGAACGCGCCGCCCACGCCGTCGCCTTCGGCCAGAAGGTGATGCCGGAGTACGCGGCGAACTACGAGAAGTCCTTCTCCGTCGCCTGGCACCGGGTGCAGTACAACCTCGGTGGCTGGGTCGAGTGGAGCGAAGACGCCCGCAAGGAGGCCTATCCGATCCTGTGCGAACCCGATGGCCGGATCTATCTGGCCGGCGAGCACATGAGTTACATCAACGGCTGGCAAGCCGGCGCCATCGAGAGCGCCTGGCAGCAGGTCGAAAAGCTCCACCGCCGCGTGCAGGCCGCCGCCTGAGTCCCAAGAACCATGACCCTGAAAACCCGCACCGCCCTCATCGCCGCCGCCCTCGCCGTGGCGCTCCCCTCCGCCGGCTGGGCCGCGCCGTCCGGCCTGCAGCTGTTCGGCGACAACTGCGCCGCCTGCCACATGCGCACCGGCGTCGGCATCCCCGGCGCCTTCCCGGCGCTGAAGGCCAGCAAGTTCGTCAACGGCGACCCCAAGGCCGTCAGTCAGACCGTGCTGAACGGCCGCGGCGGCATGCCCGCGTTCAAGACCTCGTTGAACGACGCCGACATGGCCACCGTCCTGACCTTCATCCGGTCCTCGTGGGGCAACAAGGGCGCCGCAATCACCCCCGCCCAGATCGCCGCCGCAAGAAAGGCCCCATACAAGCCCGCCGCCTCGGCGCTCCAGGCGCACTAGGTGTCGAAGCTATGAAGGTTGTTCACCCGGGACAGGGCTGAGAGGCTGGGGTTGCAAAGCTCCAACTCCTAACCCGGAAGGTCCCGGATGAACGTCCACCAGAATGCCCGTCTGACGCCTGGGGGTCGAGCGCTGCTGGCGCGGCGCGTGTCGCAAGGCTGGACGGCGAAGGCGGCGGCGGAGGCGGCAGGGGTGTCGCTGCGGACAGCGCGCAAATGGATCGCCCGGCATCGTCGCGGCGGCGAGCGAAGGCATCACGACCGCAGCTCGGCGCCGCGACGATGTCCGCGCAAGGTGGCTGCGGCTCGTGTGGCTGAGATCGAGCAACTGCGGCGTCAGCGGATGACCGGTCCGGCGATCGCCCGGACGCTGGGCATGGCCCGCTCGACGGTGGGGGCTATCCTGCGCCGGCAGGGGCTGGGCAAGCTGGCCGCGCTCGATCCGAAGCCGCCGGTGATCCGCTACGAGCACAGCCGACCGGGCGCGATGATCCATCTGGATATCAAGAAGCTCGGCCGCTTCGACGTCGCCGGCCACCGCGTCACCGGCGACCGCCAGCTCGGCCGCTCGCGCCGCGCTGGCTGGGACTTCCTGCACGTCTGCGTCGATGACGCTTCGCGCCTGGCCTACACCGAGATCCTGTCTTCGGAAGGCCAACTCGACACCACCGGCTTCCTCGAACGCGCCCTGGCCTGGCTCGGCCGTTGCGGCGTCCGCGTCGAGCGGGTGATGACCGACAACGGCTCGGCCTACCGTTCCAAGCTCTTCGCCAACGCCCTGCAGGCCGCCGGCGCCCGCCACGTCCGCACCCGGCCGTACACGCCCAGGACCAACGGCAAGGCCGAGCGCTTCATCCAGACCAGCCTCAGGGAGTGGGCCTACGCCAAGCCCTACAGCTCATCGGCTGAACGCGCCCAAGCCATCGGACCCTGGATCGACGCCTACAACCTCAGCCGACCTCACGCCGGCATCGGCGGACTCTCACCCTGGACAAGGGTGAACAACCTTCTTGGAAACGACAACTAGGCGAAGCCTTATTAACGCTCACGATCCCGTTCATTTATTGAACCACTAGGTTGACGCCCGTCACGGTTCAGCCGCACGTTCACCCTTCAGACGACGCAAGGTCCGCCTTGCGAGCGCGCGCCGCGGACAACGCAGCGCGATACGAAGGGATCGGACATGCGCTCAACCCAGACACTTCGCGCCGCGGCCTCCATCGCGGTGCTCGCCGCGCTGTCCATCGGCGCGAACGCCCAGGCGCAAACGACCGCTGAGACCGGCGTCCAGGCCGACAGCGCCGACCTGACCGTCGACGCCCTGATCGTCACCGCCCAGAAGCGCGAGCAGAACCTGCAGGACGTGCCGGTCGTCGTGACCTCCTTGCCGGAGAAGCTCCTGCAGAATTCGGGCGTGCGCGACATCAAGGACCTGACCTTGCTGACCGCCGGCATGATCGTCACCTCGACGACGTCGGAGGCCTCGACCACGGCGCGCATTCGCGGCGTCGGCACGGTCGGCGACAACCCGGGCCTCGAATCTTCCGTGGGCGTCGTCATCGACGGCGTCTACCGGCCGCGCAACGGCGTCAGCTTCGGCGACCTCGGCGAGATGCAGCGCATCGAGGTTCTGAAAGGCCCGCAAGGCAGCCTGTTCGGCAAGAACACCTCGGCCGGCGTCATCAACGTCCTCACCAAGGGCCCCGAGTGGACCTTCGGCGGCCAGGCTGAGGCCACCTATGGAAACTACGACGCCCGCGGCGCCTCGGTCTCGGTGACCGGCCCGATCATCCCCGACAAGCTCGCCGGCCGCCTCTATGTCGTCGGCCGCGAGCGCGACGGCTTCAACGACGTCGTGGTCGGCAAGGGCCCGAACACCGTCACCCAGGACGCCGACCAGGAATTCTGGTCGGTCCGCGCCCAGGCCCTGTTCACCCCGGCCGAAGACGCGACCTTCCGCTTCATCGCCGACTACACCAACCGCTCTGAAAACTGCTGCGGCGCCGTGCAGATCCGCACCGGCCCCACGGCCAGCGTGATCAACGCCCTGGCCGCGCCGTTCAAGGGCGTGTCCAACCCGGCCGATCCCTACGATCGCGTCGTCTATTCGAACCGCGGCGCCCCGCAGGACTTCATCGACATGGGCCTGTCGATGCAGGCCGACTTCGACATCGGCTGGGCCGACATCACGGCGATCACCGCGCTGCGCAACTGGAAGACCGACCAGGGCCAGGACTCGGATTTCTCCACCGCCGACATCGCCTACCGCGCCAAGGACGGCACGAACTTCGTGAAGTTCAACACCTTCAGCCAGGAAGTGCGGATCGCTGGGACGAGCGGCAAGCTGGACTGGCTGGCCGGCATGTTCTTCGCCGACGAGCGCCTGGTGAACGACAGCAATTTCCTCTTCGGCGCTGACTATGAGCGCTACTTCGGCCTGCTGCTGTCCAACGGCGCCAGCGCCAACTTCGTCGCCGCGCTCACTGGCCGCCCGCCGGGCTCCAACTTCCCGCAAGGCGCCGGCCAACGCGACCACTACAACCAGCGCGCCACCACCCTGGCCGGCTTCACCAACAACACCTTCCACGTGACCGACGCCTTCGATGTGACGGTCGGCCTGCGCTATAGCTGGGACACCAAGAAGGTCGACACCTACCAGGCCAACTCCGGCTCCAGCATCGCCTGCGCCGCGGCCCTTGGCCGGCAGGCCCAGATCGCCGGCGTGGTCGGCGCCGCCCAGACGCCGACCATCATCGGAAACCTCTGCCTGCCGTGGGCCAACCCCTTCTTCAACGGCCTGACCTACACCCAGTACGACGATGACAAGCAGTGGTCGGGCACCGTCAAGGCCTCCTACCGCTTCTCGCCGGGGGCGTTCGCCTACGCCTCCTACGCCCGCGGCTACAAGGCCGGCGGCTACAACCTCGACCGCTCGCAGTCCTCCAACGGCCTGCAGAGCGGCGGCCCGGGTGTCGTGCCGGTCACCAACACCTTCTTCGCGCCCGAGACGGTCGACAGCTACGAAGTCGGCGCCAAGACGACCCTGCTGAACCGCTCCCTGCTGCTGAACGGCTCGCTGTTCCACCAGCAGTTCGACAACTTCCAGCTGAACACCTTCCTCGGGACCTCCTTCGTGGTGCGCTCTATCCCCACCGTGAAGTCCAAGGGCGTCGACCTCGACCTCCTGTGGTTCGCGCCCGTGCGGGGGCTCTCGGTCCAGGCCGGCTACACCTATGCGCTCACCAAATATGGCGATGAGGCCGTGCCGAACGATCCGACCAACGCGCTTGTCCTTCTCCCCGGTTCGCGGCTGTCGCTCGCCCCGAAGCACTCCGCCTCGGCCGCCGTCACCTATGAGACCCCGGTGGGAACCAGCCTCAAGGCGCTCTTCAACCTCGGCGGCAAGTACGTCTCGGCCTACAACACCGGCTCCGACCTGTTCCCGCCGAAGAACCAGAGGGGCTTCACCGTGTTCAACGGCCGCGTCGGCTTCGGCTCTGACGACGAGCGCTGGATGTTCGAGTTCTGGGGCCAGAACCTGTTCAACAAAAAGTACGTGCAAGTGGCCTTCAACGGCGTGCTGCAAGGCCAGTCTGGCCTTTCCGCCACAAACCGCATCTACAATCCGGCCCTCGACACCATCACCTACGACGCCTTCCTCGGCGCGCCGCGCACCTACGGTGTGACGCTGCGGTCGAAGTTCTGAACCTCGCCAACCTCGGAGACTTTCATGATCCTCTACTACTCCCCCGGCGCCTGCAGCATGGCCGACCACATCGCGCTCAATGAGGCTGGCCTGGCCCACGACCTGGTCAAGGTCGACCTGCGCGCCAAGCAGACAGCGGGAGGCGACGACTTCTGGCAGATCAATCCCAAGGGCTATGTTCCGGCGCTGGCCCTCGATAGCGGCGAGCTCCTCACCGAGAACGTCGCCATCATGACCTGGATCGCCAGCCAGGCGCCGGGCGTGGCGGCCAAGGGCGAGCTGGCGCAGATCCGCACGATCGAGACCCTGACCTACATCTCGACCGAACTGCACAAGCAGTTCGGCGTCCTGTTCCAGGGCGGAACGGACGAGGCCAAGGCCACGGCCCGCGAACGCATCACCAAGCGGCTGTCGCTGCTCGCCCCGCGCGTGCAGGACGGCTACCTCTTCGGTCCGGAGTTCACGGTCGCCGACGCCTATCTCTTCACGGTGCTCAGCTGGTGCAAGAAGGTCGGCGTTGACCTGGCCGACCCCTTCCCCGCCTACTACGACCGCATGGCGGCCCGCGACGCGGTGAAGCGTTCGTTGCAGGAAGAAGGCCTTGCTTAAGCTTTGATCAAGAACGCCGGCGTCGTCCCGGGGATGGGACGACGCCGGCGCCTTTCGGCGGCTTCGCGCGTTGAGGCCGAACATGAGTGGGAGCGACGATGCAACCGGAAGACCTACCCGTCTCGCGGCGGGGACTGCTTGTCGGCGCAGCCGCCACCGGCGCCCTGTCCACCGCAACCCCCGCCCTGGCCCAGACCATGACAGCCGCGCCTGAAGCGCCGCCGGCGGCCACGCCGGTCACCCTGAAGATCAACGGCGAGTCGGCGACCTTCACCCTCGACAACCGCACCACGCTCTTGGACGCCCTGCGCGAGCACGCGCGGCTGACGGGCGTGAAAAAGGGCTGCGACCACGGCCAGTGCGGCGCCTGCACGGTCCACATCGACGGTCGGCGCATCAACAGCTGCCTGACGCTGGCGGTCATGCACGAGGGCGACGAGATCGTCACCATCGAGGGCCTGGGCCAGCCGGAGCATCTCCACGCCATGCAGGCCGCCTTTGTGAAGCACGACGGCTACCAGTGCGGCTACTGCACCCCGGGCCAGATCTGCTCGGCCGTCGCGGTCCTCGAAGAACTCAAGGCCGGCATCCCCAGCCACGTCACCGCCGATATCGCCGGCGCGCCGGTCGCCAGCCTCGAAGAGCTGCGCGAGCGGATGAGCGGCAACATCTGCCGCTGCGGCGCCTACTCGAACATCATCGACGCGATCGCTGAAGTCGGGGGGATCAAGGCGTGAAAACTTTCACCTATCAGCGCGCCGCGACTCCCGCCGAGGCCGCCAGGGCCGCGGCCGCCAACCCGCGCGCGAAATTCATCGCCGGCGGCACCAATCTGCTCGACCTGATGAAGCTCGAGATCGAGGCGCCCGCCCACCTGATCGACGTCAACCGCCTGGGACTCGACAGGATCGAGGACACCGCCGACGGCGGCCTGCGCATCGGGGCCCTGGTGCGCAACACCGACCTGGCCGCCGACGCCCGCGTCCGCCGCGACTATGGCGTCCTCAGCCGCGCGCTCGTGGCCGGCGCCTCGGGCCAACTTCGCAACAAGGCCACTACTGGTGGCAACCTGCTGCAGCGGACCCGCTGCCCCTACTTCTACGACACCACCCAGCCCTGCAATAAGCGCAAGCCCGGCTCCGGCTGCTCGGCGATCGAGGGCTTCAGCCGCAGCCTGGGAATCCTGGGCGTCAGCGACGCCTGCATCGCCACCTATCCCGGCGACATGGCCGTAGCGCTGCGCGCGCTCGACGCCAAGGTCGAGACGGTTCACGGCGACGGCAAGGCCCGCGTCATCCCGATCGGCGAGTTCCATCGCCTGCCGGGCGCGACGCCCAATGTCGAGACCGCTCTGACGCCGGGCGAGCTGATCACCGCCGTCACTCTGCCGCGGCCGGTGGCGGGCAAGCACATCTATCGCAAGGTGCGCGACCGGGCGTCCTACGCCTTCGCGCTCGTCTCGGTGGCGGCGATCCTGCCCAAGGACGGCGCGCCCCGCCTGGCTTTCGGCGGCGTGGCCCCGCGGCCCTGGCGGATCGAGGCGGCCGAAGCCCAAGCCGCCCACGGCGCGGACGCCGTGGCGGAAGCGGTCCTCGCCGGCGCCAAGACCACCCCCGAGAACGCCTTCAAGGTCACGCTGCTGCGGCGCACCCTGAACGGCGTGTTCGATCAAGCGAAGGCATAAGGCGATGAAGTTCGACACGCCCGCCACCACCAACCCGATCGACCGGCTGAAGATCATCGGCCAGCCGATCGACCGCATCGACGGCAAGCTCAAGACGACGGGCATGGCGCCGTACGCCTACGAGCGCCATGACGCAGCCCCGAACGCCGCCTACGGCTACATCCTGGGCTCGTCCATCGCCAAGGGCCGCATCGACTCGATCGACGTCGCCGCCGCGAAACGCGCGCCCGGCGTCCTCGCCGTGGTCACCTGGCAGAACGCCGGGCCGTTGACCAAGGCCGGCGCCCACACCGCCAGGCTGCTGGCCGGGCCCGAGGTCGAGCACTTCGACCAGGCCGTCGCCGTGGTCGTCGCCGAGACCTTCGAACAGGCCCGCGACGCCTCGCGACGCATCAAGGTGCGCTACACTGAGATCCAGGGAAGCTTCGACCTCGCCGCCGCCAAGGACAGCGCCGTCAAGCCCACCGAAGGCCAGCCCGACACCGCCGTCGGCGATTTCGCCGGCGCCTTTGCAACAGCGCCGGTCAAGCTGGACGAGACCTACACGACCCCCGACCAGTGCCACGCCATGATGGAGCCGCACGCCACCACCGCGGCATGGAACGGCGACAAGCTGACGCTGTGGACCTCGAACCAGATGATCGCCTGGGCGATCCGCGACGTCGCCGCGACGCTCAACCTGCCCAAGGAGAACATCCGCGTCGTCTCGCCCTATGTCGGCGGCGGCTTCGGCTCCAAGCTGTGGATCCGCGCCGACGTGATCATGGCCGCCCTGGGCGCCAAGGCCGCCGGCCGGCCGGTGAAGCTGGCGCTGGCCCGCGGCCAGGTGTTCAACAACACCACCCACCGCCCCGCCACCATCCAGCGCATCCGTATCGGCGCGGGCTCCGACGGCAAGATCACCGCCATCGCCCATGAAAGCTGGTCCGGCGACCTGCCCGGCGGCGGGCCCGAGACCGCGGCCAACCAGACGCGCATGCTCTACGGCGGCGCCAACCGCATGACCGCCCACCGTCTGGCGGTGCTGGATCTGCCCGAGGGCAACGCCATGCGCGCGCCTGGCGAGGCGCCAGGCCTTCACGCCCTGGAAGTCGCCATGGACGAACTGGCCGAGCGCATCGGCATGGACCCGGTCCAGCTGCGCATCATCAACGACGTCCAGTACGATCCGGAAGCCGGTCCCAAGCGCCCCTTCTCGCACCGCGACCTGATCGGCTGCCTGACGCTGGGCGCCGAGAAGTTCGGCTGGTCCAAGCGCGACCCGAAACCCGGCCGCCTGCGCGACGGCCGCTGGCAAGTGGGCCTTGGCATGGCGGCGGCGTTCCGCGGCAACCTGACCATGAAGTCGGCCGCCCGGATCGTCCTCGATTCCAAGGGCCATGTGACGGTTCTCACCGACATGACCGACATCGGCACCGGCAGCTACACGGTCATCGCCCAGACGGCGGCTGAGATGCTGGGGACGAGCGTCGCCAACGTCAGCGTCCAGTTGGGCGACTCCGCCTTCCCGGTCTCCTCCGGCTCAGGCGGCCAGTGGGGCGGCAACAGCGCCACCGCGGGCGTCTACGCCGCCTGCATGAAGCTGCGCGCGATGATCGCCGCCAAGCACGGCTTCGAAGACGCGTCCGCCGTCTACGACGGCGACGAACTGCGCGCGGGCAACCACCGCATGACGCTGGCCGAGGCCGCGGGCCCCGAAGGCCTGATCGCCGAAGACGCCATGGAATACGGCGACCTGCGCAAGACCTACGCCCAGGCCACCTTCGGCGCCCACTTCGCCGAGGTCGCCGTCGACGCCTACACCGGCGAAGTCCGCGTCCGCCGGATGCTCGCCGTCTGCGCCGCCGGCCGCATCCTCAACCCGAAGTCGGCCCGCAGCCAGGTGATCGGCGCGATGGTCATGGGCACGGGCGCAGCGCTGATGGAGCACGCCGTCGTCGACAAGCGCATGGGCGGCTTCATCAACCACGACATGGCCGAGTACCAGGTGCCCGTCCACGCCGACATCCCGCACCAGGAGGTCATCTTCCTGGACGAGGTCGACGACAAGTCCTCGCCCATGAAGGCCAAGGGCGTCGGCGAACTGGGCATCTGCGGCGTCGCCGCCGCCGTCTCCAACGCCGTCTACAACGCCACCGGCGTGCGCGTCCGCGATTTTCCGATCACCTTGGACAAGCTGCTGGTCTGAGCCAAGCCTGGGCTCCTGATCTCCAGGCATAGCCGGGTTGAGACGATCAGGGCGGCGAGGAAATTTCAGCCGGATGTCGGCTCGAGGGCCAAGCTACGCCGGTCGAAGGTGGCGGCCAGGAGCTCGGTTCGGGCGCCGGCCCGGCGCAATTCAGCATCGACTAAGCGTAGCCGGGCGTCGGCGGCCTGTTCCTCGCGCAGGTTGACCAGGATGAAGTCGCTAGCCCCAAGCGCAAACCGCCGGCGCTCGGCCTCGGCGAGACGAGCGGTCAGTGCGACCTCCTCCGAGGTCAGGGCGACGATGCGGTCGTTGGCCTCGAGTTGGAGACCGATGTTCCGGATCTCGACCATGATCTGGTCCTCCAGCCATTGGCGGCGACGACGAAGCCCGTCGATCTCGGCCGCCACCTCAGCAAGCCTGCCGCGCGCTTGACGCTGCTGCAGCGGAAGGCTGAGCCGAAGGCCGACGAGGGTTTCCGACGGGATTCGTGTCGCGCCGCCCAACCCCACCGCGCCGATGTCCTTCGACACCTCGGCGCGCAGGTCGAGTCGGGGGGCCAAATCATTCTCGGCCTGGCGACGCCGCACGTCGGACTGTTCGAGCCGCACCAAGATGGCTTCGAGGTCCGGTCGCTCGAAAGCCATGGCCCCGGCCGCCTCGGCACTGGGCACCGCCAGGCTCGGCAGGCTCGGAGGCAGCCGATCGGGGCTGGGCGAAACGGGCTCTCCCTCCTCATTGCGCAGAAAGAGCGAAAGGTCGTTGGCGGCCTTGGCCAAGTCCTGTTCGGCCCGGGCCAGCAAGGCGCGCCGTCGAAGAATGTTCTGCCGGTTCTCCACCGCAAGAATCTCGGCTCGGCCGCCGAGCGCGACCTGGCGCTGAATGGACTGCTGCCGGGCGTCAGCCAACTCTAGAAGGTCGCGATAGACCGCAACGCGCAGCCCAGCCGCGACCCAGGCTTGATACCCCTCGATCGCTCGCCGTTGAACGCCCACCTCGACGATTTGCCGCTCCAGCCGGGCGACCTGCATGTC
Organism: Phenylobacterium immobile (ATCC 35973); assembly: GCF_001375595.1. NCBI lineage: Bacteria > Pseudomonadati > Pseudomonadota > Alphaproteobacteria > Caulobacterales > Caulobacteraceae > Phenylobacterium > Phenylobacterium immobile. The sequence goes on from NZ_CVJQ01000001.1 coordinate 2,461,942, forward strand.
GGAGTAGGCAAGGTCGAGACGCGTGCGCCGCTCGTCGACCAGCCGGTCGCGCCACAGGGCGAAGACCGCGCCAACCTTCGCTTCGCCCAGCCGGTTAGTGTAGCCGCGCGCGTCGTAGGTCGGCAGGGTTCCTGTGGAGATGCGGTAGGCCGCATAGATCGAGCCGCCGTTGCGTGTGAAGGGCGTGGTCGCCTTGGCCTCGGCCACGGCGCCGTCGTAATAGCCGCTCGGACGCGCGCCTGCGTCGACCTCGAACACCGTGTCGAAGGCGCCCTCCGCGGCGACGCGGCGGCCGGCGGCCTGGCGCTCGCGCGCCATGGCGTCGAGAATCTGCGGTGTGTGCCGGGCGGAGGCGGTGAGCACCTCTTCCAAGGTCAGCGCCGCGGCCACGCCCGGCGCCGGGACGGCGATCAGCAGGGCGGCGATGAGTGACGGGAAGGCGGCGACGAACCGAATGCGGATCATTTCTTGATCTCTACGGCCGCCTTTGGGCCATACCCCTCAGCCTCGGCCTCCTTGGCGGGGCTGCGGAACTTGAGCGGGAAGTCGTTGAGTTGGCGCCACAGCTCATAGCCCACGCTCACCGTCTCCATCTGGACCCAGCCGCGCGCCTTGCCGCCGATACGCAGGAAGTTTGCGTCCGGCCACGGGCTGGAAGTCGACGATGGCTCGACCAGCACCCGGAAGAGGCCGCTCGCCTGGGGTGTGGGGTCGATCGAGCGCACCTGCCCGTCGAAAAGACCCCGGGCGACAGAAGGCCATCCGCTGAACTGGATTACGGGCCACCCCTCGAACGCCAGCCTGACCCTCTGGCCCGGCCGCACAAGGACAACGTCGCGGCCATCCAGCATCAGCTCAACGACACGCACCGCCCTTTCCGGAGCCAGGGTGGCCAGCACCGTCCCGGCTGAAACATAAGACCCGCCAGCTGCGCCATTGATCGCCTGGATGCGGCCGTCGCGCGGCGCCGTAACCACCTGCGCGGCCTGGCGACTCAGCGACACGTCGATGCGGTTCAGCTTTGAGCGGCTCTCAGCCAGCTTGGCCCGGAGGTCGGCGACGCGGATCTGCGTGCCTTCCAGGTCACGCCGGGCGGCCAGGCCTTCCGCATGCAGACTGCGGTAGCGGTCGACATCCAGCAGGGCGACATCGACCGCCGCCTGGGCGGCCGAGATCTCGGCCAGCACCTGGCCACGCTCTGCGCCCAGACGGGCCAAGAGGTCGGGGTCGTTATCGACGATGCGGGCGATGGGCTCGCCCTCGGCGACCTGCTGGCCATCGGTGACATACCAGGCCTCGACCCGCCCAGACACCATGGCGGTCAGCTCCTGGACCCGATCACGCGGGTCGAGCGCGACCACCTGACCAACGCCCGGCGCGGTCTGCACCCATGGGGCCGCGAACATCAGAGCGGCCACAAGGACGAAGCCGATCAGGATCATGGCGGCAAGGACGCGCATGACGCGCGGGGGATTGAGCGACGCCAGCGTCTGGAAATGCGCGATGTGTTCAGGCCGAAAGGGCATGGGCCGTTCCCTGGTCCGATTGCAGCGCCACCAGATCGTCGGGGCCGTCGCACCGATGCTGCTCCCGCGCGCCCATCCACAACCAGCCTTCGAGGCTCAGGGCACGGGGGTGGGAGGTGAAGCGCAGCACCGTCGTGCCCGCCGCACGCAGCAGCGCCAGAGCGGGGGCGATCCGCTGCGCCGGCAGGAGGTCGAACAGCGAAGAAAGCATAAGCACTCGCGGGGCGACGAGGACCCCGGCAGCCAGTTTCAGGGCGATCATTTCGTCCAGGGCCAGGGGCCAGCCAGAGCTAGAAAGCTGCGTGTCGAGTCCCTTGGGCAAGCGGCCGATCCGCGCGGTCAGACCGACGCAGTCCAGCGCCTGCAGGATGCGTTCTGACGAACCGGGAGCGGCGAGGGTCAGGTACTCACGGATGGTCATCTCGACGATGGTCGGTCGGTCGATGACGAAGACGTCCGATCGCAAGCGGTACATGTCGAAGGCGCCGATGTCCGCGCCGCCGATGATCGCCATGCCGTGCTCTGGAGCGCTGTGGCGTTTGAGGAGCAGCGCCAGCGTGCGGTCGACGCCAGGCTCGGCGACCACCACCAGCTGTTCGCCGCTCGCAACAGTGAAGTCGAAGCGGTGATCGCCGATCTCTACGCCCTGCATGCGGATCTCGCCGTTGGCCGGCCCGACCGCTGCGCGGCTGCGGTTGTTTTCCTGGGGAATAGCCCAGAAGAGGGACAATTCCTCGAGGCTGGCGGCGAACTCGTAGAAGACGTCCAGATAGCCGCCGAGCTGGGCGATGCCGTAGAAGACGCCCGACAGGATCAGTTCGGCGGCCACGAGCTGGCCAATCGAAAGCTCCTCCTGAATGATCAGCCACCCGCCGAGCGTCAGCAGCGCTGCGCTCGCCATCGCATAGATGAGGAGCAGGGCGACCGTCTGGCTGAAACTGTAGCGGAAGTGGCGGTCGTGGGCGGTGACGTAAGCCTTGGTCACGGCCTCCGATCGGTCCATCGCAAAGTCGAGATGGCGGCCGGACTGGTAGAAGCCGTTGGAACCGCCCACGCTCTCCAGCCAGTGGGCGGCGGCGTGCTTGGCGTGGCTGACCTCCACGGCCGTGCGCACCGCCCCGTCGGCCCACAGCCGCCAAACGAGAAACAGGACGAGGACCAGGGTGACGTTAAAGGCGATGAAGAACGGATGGTAGAAGCTGGTGACCGTCAGGCCCACGATCCCCTGCAAGAGAATGGTGAAAGCCCCGATCAACAGGCTCGGCATCGCCTTCTGGACCGCCATCAGGTCGAAGAACCGGTTGAACAGGTCGCCCTTTTGCGTATCGCCGAAGAAGGGGTTCTGAGCATGGACGGCGCGAAGGGTGATTTCCGCGACGATGCGGGCGAACACCCGCCGTTCGAACAGCGCCATCAGGTGGGCGCGCGCAGCGCTGAGCAAACCGGCCACCACCAGCAGCAGGAACAGCACCGCAGACAGAGTGAATAGCGGCGCCGGCAAGGCGAGGCTGGCCACCGAATTGATGAGTAGCTGCACGGAGATCGGAGTGGCCAGCGACAGGAGCGAAATGGCCAGGCCATAGACAACAGCTAGCCGGACATAGGCCGCGTCCGGCGCCAGCACCTGGCGAATCCAGCCGCCCAGAGCCCTGATGCCAAAATCTTCAGTCGCCGCCATTCCGATATCCCGTGCCTTCGTCGAGGCATCTGGGCGCCGCGCAATATTCGATCAACCTTGATTACAATTTGAAATCCATAGGTTTATCCTATGTCCTTGCGGCGTCGCGGATCATGGTGGCCAAGGCTGAGAAGCCTGGTCGCCGTCCAGCGCCGCGTCGCCACGCCAAGCCAACCTCGCGAAACAGGCGTCCTCCTGCGAAGGGCTTGATCACGACGTCGTCCGTCCCCCGCACCTCCTGGCGCACGTAAAGTTCAGGTAATAGCGCCAGCCCCATGCCCATGCCGGCCATCTGCCGTATGGCGCCCAGACTCGCGCCCTCATAGTCGCCAAGGACGAAGGCGCCGGCCTGCTCGGCCAGGGCCGCCACCTGGATGCTCATCCGGTACTGTGGCTGCAGGGTGAGCAGTCCGCGGCCTCGCAGATGCTCCAATTCAATCGCTTCGACGCCGGCCAGCGGATCGTCAGCGGCCATGGCGACGTGGACGGCGTCGCGAAGGAGCAACTCGACGTGAAAGCGCTCCTCATCGACCGGCAATTGCAGCAGGACGACATCATGAGCGCCCTCGGCGAGCTCTTCGGTCAGCATCGAGGGAAGGCCCTCGCGCACGTGAAGCCTGAGAGTCGGACTCTCGGAATGAAGCCGGGCGACAAGCCTGGGCAGCAGATAGGGACCCAGTGTCGGCGACACCCCGAGCCGGATCATGCCGGTCAAACCCCGCCCGCCGGCCAAGGCGGTGAAAGCCTGAACTTCGGCGAGCGCTCTGCGGGCGACGACGACCGCCTCGCGGCCCAGTGGCGTCAGCGCCGCCTTGCGACCTCGCTCAGCCACCGGCCCGCCGAGCAGGGCCTCGAGGTGAAGGATCTGTTGCGAGAAGGACGGCTGCGAGACGCCCACCGCCGCCGCCGCCCTCGTAAAGCTGTCCTGCTCGCCTAGCGCGATCAGATATAGGAGCTGGCGGACGGTGGGCATGCCGTTCTGGTTCATGGACGGGCTCTGACATGAGCGAACGGCGGGCGCGCCGGATCTTTAGCTTAAACCTTGTGGCGAAGCTGAGCCCAGGCCTTGGCGGTGCGACGCAACGCTCTCCCCCGGAAGCCTTGGATCAAGCGTCGCTCTCAGCGACTAGCTCTAGAGGTGCAGACCATCGCCCCCTCATCCTGGCGCAAGCCGGAACGAGCGGGCTATTCCTAGAACAACACCCGCGGGTTCATGATCCGCTTCGGGTCCAGCGCCAGCCGGATCGCCGCCATGGCCGCGACCTCGACGGGGCTCTTATAGCGCCGCGCCTCCTCGGTCTTCATCGAGCCCAGGCCGTGTTCGGCCGAGATCGAGCCGTCCAGCGCCATCACCACATCATGCACGGCGTGCGCGCCGGCGTCGCGCAAGGCGTCGAAGGCCGCCTCATCGCCGCCCGCCGGCCGAACGATGTTGAAGTGGATATTGCCATCGCCAACGTGTCCAAAGGCGGCGACCCGGGCCTGGGGCGCCAGGGCCAGCACCGCCCGGCTGCCCGCCTCGATCATCTCGGCCACCCGGCTGACCGGCACCGCCACATCGTGCTTCCAGCCCGCGCCTTCCGGCTTCTGCGCCGCTGAAAGACTCTCGCGGATACGCCAGAAGGCCGCCGCCTGACTTTCCGTCTGCGCGATCACCGCATCGCTGATCAATGCGCGCTCCAGCCCTTCGGCCAGACAACGCTCCATCGCCGCCTCGGCTGAGCCGGGCTCGGCGGCGCTGAATTCGGCCAGGACGTACCAGGGCGATGCCGCAGCCAGCGGGTCGCGCACGCCAGGGATGTGGCGAATGGCCAGCTCAAGGACCTCGCGGTTCATCAGCTCGAAGGCCTCGATCGCCCCGCCGGCCTTGTCCTTGGCGAGGTTCAGAAGCTCCACAGCCGCCTGCGGCGTCGCCACGGCGCAGATCGCCACGCCACGCGATGCATAGACCGGATGAAGCTTCAGCGCCGCCGCCGTCACCACCCCCAGCGTGCCCTCGCCGCCAATCAGCAACTGCTTGAGGTCGTAGCCGGTGTTGTCCTTGCGCAGTCGCTTCAGCCCGTTCCAGATCTCGCCATTGGGCAGCACCGCCTCCAGGCCCAGCACCAGATTCCGGGTCGAGCCATAGCGCAGCACCTGTGTCCCGCCGGCGTTGGTCGAGACGAAGCCCCCGACCGTCGCCGAACCCTCGGACGCGAGACCCAGCGGAAACCGCCGTCCCACCGCCGCGGCCGCCTCATGCACAGCCGCCAGGGTCACGCCGGCCTCGGCCACCAGCACGTCGTCAAAGGTGTCTGTCAGGCGGACCGCGCGCATCCGCTCCGTCGACAGCAGGATCTCGCCCATGGGAATCTGGCCGCCCACCAGGCCGGTGTTGCCGCCCTGTGGGGTGATCGCGACGCCCGCTTCGAAACAGATGCCGACGATCGCCGAGACCTCGTCCGCCGATTTCGGCAGCACGAGCAGCGGCGTATGCCCGCTCCAACGGTCGCGCCACTCCACAAGTTTCGGCGCGAGGCGGTCGGGATCGGTGCTCCACCCCTCCGGGCCAAGCACCGATTTCAGACGCGAGACGACATCAGCGGGGACGAGAGCGGTCATGCCGCCAAGTTTACACCTCCGCGCGGATCAGAAGAACAGCTTGCGGAAGCTCACCTTCACGGTACGGCCCAAGGGATCGAGGAAGTCGGGCTGGTAGTTCACCGGCGTCACGCCATCAGGGGTTGTCACTTTCAGCTTCTGGTCGAACACATTGTCTAACGACAGCGACACCCGCGCCCCGCGCAGCCACGGGTTGCCCCGCGCCCAGGGCTGCTGGCCCAGGTCGGCGAACAGCCGCAGATCAACCGTCGTCAGGTCGGAGAACCGCAGATCGTCTCCGCCGGTCAGGCCGCCGTCCACCCGCGTCGCCGCCTGCCAGTCCGCGGTCATGCGCAAGCCCAGCCCGTTCTTCGACGCCCCGGCCTGGACCTGGATCTCATGTTGCGGCTGCCCGCCGCCCTGGCCGCCGGCCGAGCCATTGAGGAAGTCGAGCTTCGGCACGCCGTTGCGGATCAGGATATCGTCGCGGAAATGCACCGTATGGAAGATGGCGAACTGCAGGTTGCCGCCCCGGCCGCGCGCGCCGCCAAAGCCGCCAGGCCCACGGAACCCGCCGCCGCCCGGCCCGCCGCCGCCCGCGCGGGAGCCGCCGCCTGGGGGCGGACCGCCGCCTTCCGGCGGCGGCCCGAAAGCCTGGGCCGCGCCGGGCGGGCCCGCCGGCCGCTGCGGCCCCAACGACTTTGAGAAGTTGAAGCCCCACTTCAGCTGCGCCTGATCTTGCCGGGCGAAGTTCACCGGCCGGCTGTCGATGCTGATCAGGCGACCATCGGCGTCGCGCTGGAATCGTTCGGGGAACGCCGACTCGATCTCCGCGGTCGCCGTCGGGAAGGCGGCGATCACATCGTTGATCCGGCTCTTCACGTAGTCGGCGCGCAGGGTGAAGTTCTGGCTCTTGAACGGCTTGAACGAGCCGCCGAACTTGATGACCTCGCGGTTGTCCGACGACAGCAGGGGGTTGCCGCCGCTCAGGCGGTTGATCAGCACGGTCTCGCCGCGCGTGAAGTCAAAGACCCGGACGCCTTCCGTCACCAACTCCGGGTCGCCCAGCTGGGCGATGGTCGGCGCGCCCTCCTCATGGGTGAAGCTGGCGATCAGGCGCAGGCCCTCGATCGGCCCCCAGTTGGCGCCAAAGCCCGTGGTCGTCAGCGTCCCGAAATCCGACAGCTGGTCGGCCGCCAGGTTCAGGTTCACCGACAGGTCGCCGACGCCATCCAGCACGCCTGAGCGACGACTGGCGATAGGGAAGTCGAAACTGCCCTGCAGGTGGCCCGCCGTCCGCGACAGCTCGGTCTCCCGGGTCACGCCGGAGCGGAACGAGCGGTTGTCCACGCGGGTGGTGTCGGCGCCGACGGTGAAGGCCGCGTTCACGCCGCCGGCCGGCAGGTCGAACAGCCGGCCGTTGACCAGCATCTCGGCGTTGGCCGCGTTGCTGACCGACCGCGCCCGATCCGACGACAGCCGCTCCAACGCCGCCAGCGAGCTTGAGCTGAAGGGATTGACCGTGGGGTCGCCCGCGTTCAGCGCCGCCTGTAGCCGCGCCACGTCGTAGCCGCGGTCGGTCACGGTGTCGGATTCGTTGCGGTCCGCGCCCCCGGTGAACGACCAGCGCCAGCCGGAATAGGCGCCATTCACCGCCACGCCCAGATGGCCGGCCAGGGTGTCCGCCTCGCGGGTGAGCGGACTGGCGTAGCGTTGCAGGTCCACCGCGCTCGAGAACGGCGAGAACGGATTGCCCGCCGGCACGGTGAGGGTGGTCTCCGACAGGCCCAGCAGGCTCTGGCTGTTGGTCAGGTCCAGCGTCGCGTTCAAGGTCGCCGAGACGCCATTCCCAAGGCTCTTGGCCATCAGGCCGTTCATCGACAGGCCCCGCGTCAACGGGCGCAGCGTCCGGTAGTCGCCGGTCTGGGTCACATTGGGCGTGGTCGCAAACTGCGTGAGGGTCGGCGCGCCCACCAGGCCGGCTGGCGCGCCGGCGACGGCGCCCAGGGTCGGGTCCGCCAGCGCGCCGGAGTCATAGGGCGAGGCGGTGACATTGCCGATCAGGTCGAAGGGCGCGCCGCCGGTCGTGCGGCTCACCACATTGCGGTCGCTCTCCAGCAGCCGCTGCGCGCCGGTGACCTCGGCCGTCAGCTGCATCCGGTCGTCCTGGCGGATGCGCACGCCCGTCATCTCCAGCTCGCCGCTCAACGGCTCGCCATCGGTCGGCGCGCTGCCGCTGACCTCCGTGGTCAGGGCCCGGAAACGCGGCCGCAGGATGAAGTTCACCACCCGCTGGTCGGCCCGATAGCCGTACTTCAGCGCCAGCTCCTCCGGGAAGATCTGCACGCGCACGATCGCCTCGGTCGGCAGGTCGCGGATTTCGGCGAAGCTGGAGATCCGCATGCCGTTCACCAGCACCACGGGCATGCCGCCGCCGCGGCCGCGCGCGCTCTCGGTCTGCGGCGCGAGCGCTTCGAGAAGTTCGGCGACGTTGCTCACGCCGTAGCCTCGGATCTCACGGGCGTCGACCTCGATCTCCGGCGCGATATCGCCGACCACGGCGCCCCGCGGCTGGGCCCCCGTGACGACAAGGGCGTCGACCTCGAAGTCGTCCTCCAGCATGCCGCCGGCGCCCGTCGCGGGGCCCGATTGCGGCGGGGCGCTTTGCGCCAACGCCGGCGCGGCCGCGGACAACAGAAGCAGAACCACGGCCGATCGGGCGGCGGTGTCAAACAGGCGAACGGCGGCGCGGGATCGGGACATCATGCTCTCAAACTTTTGCGGCGGGGAGGCCGGCAGGCCTTAAGACAAGGCTCCGCTTGCAGGAAAATTGCAGGCCCCCTTCGGTTCCTTGCGGCGCTGAAAGATTCCGGCGGCCCGGCGCCGCGGCTGCAACATGTCTGCGACAAACCCATCGGCGCCTCTTGCCTGGGCGGCCATGAACCCAACCTGAAGCCGCCCGCCGCCGCATCTGACGCTTGCGCAGAAAATCACCAGTGTTTTCAACGTACAGTGTAAGTCAAAGATTTGGCCCGTCCGCACCCTCGCTTGCGTATTTGGGCCATCGACGAACGCCAAACCCTTGGTTAAATGGCGCCGCGCGGGCTGGGGTCCGCACATATGCGTCGGCCGCAGCCCTGCTGTGAGAACCGGCGTACCAGGGGGTATGATGTCTTCAGCAGCCGCGCCGGGTAAACCGACGTCACAGGCCTACGCCTATTACGTTCTGATCATTCTCACGCTCACCAATGTGTTGAGCGTCGCCGACCGCACCGTCATGGGCCTGCTTCTCCAGCCCATCAAGGAAGAGCTCGGCGCCAGCGACACCTCGATGAGCCTGCTCACGGGTCTCGCCTTCGTCCTGCTCTATGGCCTCCTGGGCGTGCCGATCGCGCGCTGGGCCGACCGGGGCAACCGCCGCAACATCCTGGCCATCGGCGTCGGGCTCTGGTCGCTGATGACCTCGCTCTGCGGTTTCGCCACCAATTTCGCGACGATGGCGCTCGCCCGCGCCGGCGTCGGCATCGGCGAGGCCACCGGCACGCCGACCTCGATGTCGCTGATCTCGGACTACTTCGACAGGAAAGCCCGGCCGAAGATGATCGCCATCTTCAACATGGGCCAACCCTTCAGCGCCGTCATGCTGACGCCGCTGATCGGCTTCGTCGCGGCGGAATACGGCTGGCGGATGTCGTTCATCCTGCTGGGCCTGCCCGGCATCGTCATCGGCCTGCTGACGTGGCTGACCATTCGCGAACCGGCCCGTGGCGGCAAGGACGACGCGCCCGTCGGCGGCGCGGCGGCCGCGCCCCTGCAGGCTGCGACCCTCGGCCAGGCCGTCAAGCTGATGGGCCGGTCGCGGCCCTTCATGCTGATCTTCATCGGCACCGCCATCACCGCGCTCGGCGGCTCGACGCTGGGCGCCTGGGGCCCGGCGCTCGCCATGCGCGCCTATGACCTGACCGCGGCCGACATCGCGCCACCCAGGCGCCGATCAGCGCGCTGGCCGGCATCCTCGGCGGCATCGGCGGCGGCTTCATCACCGGCTGGCTCGCCCGCAAGTTGAAGGATGAACGCTGGATCCTGCTCCTGCCGGCGCTGGTCAACATCATCACCATCCCGGCCGGCGTGCTCTACGCCCTCGCCCCGACCTTCCCCCTGATGATCCTCGGCGGCATCGGCGGCAGCTTCACCATCGCCTTCCGGGTCGCGCCATACCTCGCCCTGACGCTGGAGATGGTCCCGGCCAACTACCGCGGCATGGCGGCGGCGGCCACCGTCATCGCCTCCACCGTCGTCGGTCAGGCCCTCGGCCCGCTCGCCGTCGGCATGATCAGCGACTACTTCACCCCCAGCGTCGGACCGGTCCTGGCGCTGCGCTACGGCATGCTGTTCGCCCCGATCACACTCGCCCTGGGGATCATCCCCTTCTTCATGGCGATGCGCGACTTCGACAAGAACGGCCTCAAGGCCAGCTCGGCCGTCCACCCCTAGGCGAGACGGCGCCTGCCCCATGCGATGGCCGTCGACAGCCATGTCGGCGGCCATTTGCGTTCAAGCCGTGGCGTCCGCGATCAGGCCCCGCCGCGGTCGTTGCGCTTGGTCGTCCGGTAGGCCCGCTGCAGGGCGGCGGCGCGGCGGCGCTCGGCCTCGCGGCTGGCCCGGTCGGTCTTGGCCTCCACCGACGCCACCTCGACCCCCAGCTTCTGGAAACTCGCCCAGCGCGCCGCATCCAGCGTCCCGTCCGCCAGGGCCGCCTGCACCGCGCAGCCCGGCTCGCTCGCGTGCCCGCAATCGCTGAACCGGCAGCCTTCCGCCAGCCGCTCGATATCGTCGAACACGGCGCTGACGCCCTCTTCGGCGTCGATCAGCCCCACCTCGCGCACCCCGGGCGTATCCAGGATCAGCCGCCCGCCCGGCAGCAGGATCAGCTCTCGGTGGCTGGTGGTGTGCCGCCCCCGGTCGTCGCCGGCGCGAATGGCGTCGGTCGCCATCCGCTCGGTTCCGGCCAGCGCGTTCACCAGCGTCGACTTGCCCACCCCGGACGAGCCGATCAGCACGCAGGTCTCGCCCACCGCCACCTGGTCCAGCAGCCCGTCCAGCCCCACGCCCGCCCGCGCCGAGACCACCAGCACCGGGCAGCCGGCCGCCACCTCGGCGATCGCCGCGGCCTGGCCTTGCGGATCCTCTGAAAGGTCGGCCTTGGTCAGCACCACCACCGGCCGCGCCCCGCTCTGCCAGGCCGCCGCCAGGAACCGCTCGATCCGCCGCGGATTGAGGTCGGCGTTCAGCGAGGTCACCACGAAGGCCACGTCGATGTTGGCGGCGATCACCTGGGTGCGCTGCGTGCTGTCGGCCGCGCGGCGCACAAAGGCCGTGCGCCGCGGCAGGACCTCCTGGATCACCGCCGCGCCCTCGCCGCCCTCGAGCGACAGCGCCACCCAGTCGCCCACCGCCGGATAGCCGGCCTCCGCCGCGCCTTCGCGCAGCCGGCCGGAGATCTTCGCCCGCACCTCGCCGTGCTCGGTGACCACGTCATAGCTCTCGCGATGCTGGACGACGACGCGGCCGGGCGCATAGCCCGCCTGGGCGAAGGCCGCGAAGGCCTCGGCCAGGCTCGCGGACCATCCGTATGCGGTGATCAAAGGCTCAAGCGCCGGTCTCGTCGACGCTGAAGGTCACCGTCTTGCCCCGCGAGAACGGCGCCCAGCCCGCGGCGATGGCCGAGGCGATCGCCCGGGCCACCACGTCCACGGGGATGTTCGAGGCCTGCAGCTGCGGCGCGCCATAGCGCGGCTGGCGCCCCGGCGGAAACTCCAGCACCGCCTCGCGCTTGCCCTCGACATGGCGCACGGCCAGCGCCTTGCCGCGCCACCCGGCCACATCGCTCGACCACGCCGGCTGCCGCTGCAGGCGCCAGACATAGGCCTCGCCCTCCACCTCGATCGGAAACTCCTGGGCCTGTTTGCTCTTCGCCATGGCCGGCAGTTAGCTCTCGGAGAAGGGGTGCGGCAACTCTCCCGAGCGGAACAGGATCACCGGATTTTCGTCGTAGTCGCCCATCTCGGTGTCCGCCGTCGCCGAAAACGCCACCACGCCCACCCGCAACGGCCCCAGCCGCTCGGCCTTGCGCCGCGCCTCCTCGGCGGTCTTGCACCCCACCTGCTGCTCAGCCTTCAAGGCCTTGCCGCGCCCGCGGACATAGGCCTGCACGATATGGACGGTTTCCTTAGCCATGCCGCCACAGGCGCGCGTTCGCAGGTGCGGTCAACGGGGGACGAAGGCCTCGGCCTGTCTGAAGAGCGCTGATCCTCGGCGGTGGCCACGCTCGTCGCCAGTGGCGGCTCCGGGTTGCGTGAGAAGGCTCGTATCCGGCTTGCACTACTAGCGGAATTTCCAACTATTCTGAGAATACGACAACAACTCCACGCCTAGTTAGAGCACGGCTGTGCCCAATCAGGCCGCGCGACTTTCAAGACGAGCAAGCTCCGCCACAAAAGAAGCGCACATGGCATTGCGTTCGTCTTCCGGCAGCCAGCGAGACATCTGGGGGAACACCGTGCGCCAGAACCGTAAATCTTTGGGCGATAGCGGCATCGTTTCGCTGACGCGGAGGCGGGTAAGCAGTGCGGTCAATTCAGGGCGCACGCTATCTGCGGTAGGCAGCGTTTGTGCCGGCTTAGGCAGCGAACCGAACATATCTAACTGAGACATATAGCCTTGGTGGACGATTCGCTGCGGATCGGGAACTCCCACAACGCTTCATTCACGGCTTTGGCCTCAGGTATTCGTGGCCGGTCCGGCAGCGGACATAGCTGAGACGCGGGCAAGTGTAGCCGGCGGTCGGCGTTCTTGGGCTTTGGGCGTCGGCAGCATGCTGGCTTCGATGAGCGGCCCATCACAGATCCGTTCCAGCAGGCTCGCCAGCACCGGTTCGTCCTCAAGCGTCAGCGTGAGGACACGAATGAGGTCGAGCAATTCGTCATTCCAGGTGTCGTGCCAAACCCCGGATCGCACTCGATCAAGTTCATTATTAGATTTTGCCGCTCGCCCTGCACCTTTGGCCGTTCGGTAACCGAGCCATTTGCTAAGCACCGACATGCCACTGACCTTGAAAGCCCACACTTCGGGTCTCACCCCGACGACCTTGCCGTTTCCAATGGTAAGCGTCTCAGTCTCGGCATCGTAAACAATGTTGGAACTATCCATAGGGATGCGTGTCACCGCTTCATCCCAGGCTATCCCTTCGACAAGCGGCACATGAGAACCAAGGCCGGCGGAAGGATCTTGTAACCGCTCTGCGAAAGTTTGCAGCCACAACCTGTGGCGCCCCGCCTCGACGGCCTGCCCCCAAAGGCTAGCGTCTGCCGTCATGGGGATACGAAGCCCGGGAGTCCGCAGCGCATCAGCAAATCGGCTCTGATAAGCGGACGCGTTCAGTATTGCATAGGTATAGGCCGCCACCTCCTCGACAGTAGGCGGCGCAATCCCCAGCGCTTTACTGAGCAACTCGCTCACACCCGCCGTCAGATTTGGCTCCTCCGCCGCCCGATCACGCCACAGTGGGATAATATCTTTTCCACCGCGACCATGAAAGTAGTGAAGATCAGGAACGTATGCGGACGCCGTGAGCGCTGGCCCAACGCCGAGTTGACCGGTGAGCGTCGAACTCAGGAATATTTGCTTATCTGAGGCTGACTGCCAGAGCGAAGGGCTGTCGGTCTTCGCCAGACGAGGGTCGTCGAGAGCCCATTGGCGGTCGAAGCTTCGATAGCCATACCCCCGGATCGGTTCAGGCGAATCCCCACTCTCCGAGTCGCTAAGCCGCGCATAACCATCAACCTTCGTATCGACATTCCGCCCGGAGGTGGCGGTGTAGAAAAGTGCCGCTTTTCTTTCACGTGGCGCTGCCGCAATCGTCGCCCATCGCTGGGCCAACAATTCAGGAGAGGGAGCCACGGGCCAAGTGCGGCCGAACTTGCATCCAGGCTGCTGCCACGGGAAGATATCAGTTATCAGGGGCATGGTCGCCCACTCGGCGTCGCCGGTAGTCGGCGTGAGCGGAGCCATCCAATCCGCCGTCGCCTCGGTCCATTCACCGGCGAGGGGATCACCCGCCGCGGCGATGGCCGACATTGCAGCGAGCTTGCTTTCCCTGTCGCCACGAATACGGCGGTACCGGACGCGTGCCGGGTTCGCTCGATCCGAAACTCCGTCACGAACAAGGACAACGATCGCCACCGGCGTCTCGATGGCGAAGACATTATCCTCCGGATTCGCGCCGTGATTGTCGCCTCCGAGATCGAGCACCCAGATGTCGTCGGCCAGTTCCCTCGCCAACTGACGTAAGCCGACGAATCCTGGACCTGCGAGCCAGCTTGACCCGGTAATGAACGATACAATACCGGGCCCGCCACCCTGCGCCTCAAACGCTTTCCACAAGGCCCACCGCCAAAAGTAAACATACAGGTTATACAGACTAGCATGATGGCTGAATATTGTATTGGCACGAGCGACATCTAGAATATCATCAAAAATACTTTTGCCGCTGTTGCGCCCCGGAACCGCGCCGTTGAGCACCCAGCCGCCAGAGCCCCGACCGGCTATATCCCGCTCAACCCGACGATAGGGCGGGTTGCCGATGACAACGGTGACGGACTGCTCAAGTTTAATTCTTTGGGCGCGTTGCTGCTCAGCCGCAAGAACCTCTGCGTCGCCAAAAAACTCCGCCTGTTGGGGCGGTTGGAACGGCGACTCCAGCGTATCAGTCAAGACGACCTGAGCAGAGTGCGGGCCCCCATCCTCACCTGCAAGTTCTGTCAGGCGTCGGCCGAGCCTCAGGTGTGATACCGAATACGGACCGGGCAGCAGCTCGAAAGCAAAGAGATTGTTCGCTAAATTCCGAGCGGCCTGCCGCGCGCCGGCTCTGCCGCGGATAACGATCGCCTGCTCAACGGCCTTGTCGATGACGGCGAGTGGAAAAGCGCCCGAGCCCGCGGCTGGATCGAGTGTCACGACCGAGCCCTCGGCGAGGCCCAGACGCAAGCTGAAGCGCTCCACCAGCAAGTGGTTTGTAATATGGGTCATCGCCCGAACGACAGCTACGGGCGTGTAGTAAACGCCTGCTTGTCGCCGCTCATCGGGATCATAGGCGCTCAGGAAATCTTCGTAGAAATATAGCCATGGCTCCCCTCTGGAATCAGAGCTGGTGTTGACGCGACCGACGTCAATGGCGCTGATCAAGGTCTCCAGCGCGCCCAGTTCGACGGCCGCCGCGTTTCGCAGAACGGGTTTGTCCATCAACGGCGCGAACGCCGCCGCCAAAACTGGGTTGGATTGGCGGAGGGCGGCGCGCGCCTCCTCCACTGTGACCAAACCGTCCCCGTCAGCATCCGACCCTTCGGCGCCAAGCGCTGCGATAACCATGCCGTAGGCCAGCACCTGCGCGACTCCGTCAGCGAAGTCTCTGGTGGTGCCCGTCGGCTGGACGTGCTGTCTCCAAGCTCGATCCGCCCTGGGCCGCCACAGCCGCCGGGCCCGATTGATCCAACAGCCAAAGAAGCCGGTCTCGGAGGTCGGCCGTCCTGAGGGCGAGCCGTGCCGATAGGTCACGCACACTGACAATTGGAGTAGGATTGAGGTCGACAAAGAGGCGGAGCAGGCGAATGAGGCCCTCTGCGCGCCACACGTCCGGCGCCGCGAACGGCAGATCCACAGGGCCGTCGTAAGGCTCACCGTCGCGATAGATTTGAGCGTGAACGCCATTGCAGACGATCAGTATTTCCGCCTCATGCGCCATGTGTGACCACTGACGCGCGTTTCGGCCTGACCAGGTTGAGGCATCCACAGAAATACTTGGCGCCTTCAGTTCGATAAAACCCTTTTGCCGGGTTTGACCCGCTTGGGTGAGCAAGACAGCGAAGTCTGGCCGCGATCGATCAAGGCGCGTTTCTCGGATCATCCGAAAATCGCCCAGTCCAGCCTCTGCCGCAATTCCGGAGAACAGATTGCTTACCGGCGTCGTCAGTTGCGCTTCCTCCTCCGCTGATACGGCTGCGCCGGAGGCAGCGTGAACGGCTGAGTGGTAAGCTCGGGCAAGATCAAGGATCGACATCGCTTCAGCATATGGATTGCAGCTAGGCGGCGAAAGTCCGCGCTCGAGGCATGGACGTCGTCACAGCAGCGAAAGCCCCATGATTCAGGTGCCATTGCGTTTAGCGTGCTTTTGTTCTATAAATGTTCTCATGGAATCCACCGCCCACGCCCCCTTCAAAGCCCTGCTCGTCGAGTTGGTCGAGGCTGGCATGGAGGTCTCGCGCGAGATGATGGTCGGCGTCCGTAAGGCGACCGACCACGACCAGCGCATCGCCTACGCCGCCGCCCACGATCGCGCCGCGCGATCGGTGCGGTTGAGCATCAGCCTGCATGAGCGGTTGGAGCGCGCCGAGCGCGAGGCGGCGCGCGAGGACGCCGTTTCGGCGCAGCCCCTGCTTGAGGTTCTGGAGCGCCGGGTCCAGCCGAAGCTCGATCTGAAGAAGGCCCAGGTGCGCGCCGCCGTGCGCCGCTCCATCGAACAGGAGCATGAGGGCGAGGACGCCGCCATGCTGGACGAGGCGCTGGAGATCTGCCTGTCGGAGCAGGCGACGAACTACAGTTTCATGGACCGCTCGGTCTCCCAGAGCGTCGAGATCATCCGGAAATCCCTGCGCCTGCCGCCGACTCCGCGGATGTGGCTGCCCCCGTCGCAGGATGAGCAGAAGGCCGCAGGGCCACCGCCCGGCCGGCCCGCAAATCGCGCGCCATCCTGATCGCCCGTCCTGATCGCCCGTGCGCGGCACGGCTTTGCTTCCATCCCGGCCCCCAGCCCGCGCCCTTCGGCCGGGCTTGCGACCCATGGGCGTCGTTCTCGCCGCCGCGCCCTTCAGGGCTCGCAGGGCGAAGCTGCGTTGCCACCGCCCCGCGGCGATGGCTAGCTAGCGGGCTGCGGGCGGACCCGCCTCCCAGGAGCTGAACGGCATGGCCTCGACGTCCGACCCCACCCCCACGGTCAGCCCCTATGGCGCCTGGGCCTCGCCGATTTCGGCGGAGAGCCTGGCCAAGTCGGCCATCGGGGTCTCGGACCTGCGGGCGGCGGACGGCCGGCTCTACTGGCTGGAGAACCGGCCCGACGAGGGCGGGCGGCTGGTGGTCATGACCGGCGACGCAGGCAGCGACACTGGCGGCGACGCGGGCGACGCGCGGGCGCTGACGCCGGAAGGCTTCAACGTCCGCACCCGCGTGCATGAATATGGCGGGGCGTCCTACCTGGTCGTCGGCGACACCCTCTATTTCTCCAACTTCGCCGACCAGCGGCTGCACGCCCAGGCCCTGAGCGACCGCGACGCCGCCCCCGTTCCGCTGACGCCCGCCGGCTACCGCTACGCTGACTATGTCGCCGCCCCCACCCTCGCATTCGGCGGCGGGCTGATCGGCGTGCGCGAGGATCACACCGATCCGGCCGACGTCAGGAACGCCATCGTCGCGCTATCAGGGGCCGCCGGCGACGCCGGCCGCGTGCTGTTCGGCGACAGCGATTTCGTGGCCTATCCGCGCGTCAGCCGCGACGGCGCGCGCCTGGCCTGGATGGCCTGGGATCATCCCAACATGCCGTGGGACGACACCCGGCTCTATGTGGCCGACCTTGGCGCGGACGGCCTCGCCAATGTCCGGCTGGTCGCCGGCGGCGGGGCGGAGGCGGTGATGGAGCCGCAGTGGGGGCTGGACGGCGCCCTCTACTTCATCTCCGACCGCACCGGCTTCTGGAACCTCTATGTCCTGCGCAGCGAGACGGCCGAGCCGGTCCTGCCCATGGACGCCGAGTTCGCCCGCCCGCTCTGGGGCCTGGGGCAATCCAACTACGTCGTCCTCGATGACGGCCGGATCGCCTGCGTCTATGGCGCCGCCCACGGCGACCAGCTGGCGGTGATCGACCCCGCCGCGGGTTCCGTGCGCGAGATCGCCCTGCCCTTCACGGTCATCGGCGCGATCCATCTGCTGGACGCCCAGACCCTGGCGCTGACCGGCGCCTCCGGCGTCGAGACCTCGGCGGTGGCGACGGTCGAGCTGGAGACCGGCCAGGCCACCGTGGTCCGCCGCCCCTCGCCGGCCCAGCTGGCGCCGCGCCACGTCTCGGTCGCCCAGGCCATCACCTTCCCCGGCCCCGACGGCCGCGAGGTCCACGCCCTCTACTATCCCCCGGCCAACGCCGATTTCACGGCGCCTGAGGGCGAGGCGCCGCCCCTCATCGTCCAGGTCCACGGCGGCCCGACGGGCAAGGCCTCGGCCGCCTTCAGCCTGGCCAACCAGTACTGGACCAACCGCGGCTTCGCCGTCGTCGATGTCGATTACGGCGGCTCCTCCGGCTATGGACGCGCCTATCGCCAGCGCCTGAACGGCCAGTGGGGCGTCGTCGACGTCGAGGACGTGATCGCCGCCGTCCGCCACCTCACCGCCCAGGGCCTGGCCGATCCCGACCGCGTCGCCATCCACGGCGGCAGCGCCGGCGGCTTCACGGTGCTGGCCGCCCTGTCGCAGAGCGACGTCTTTTCGGCCGGCGCCAGCTTCTACGGCATCGCCGACCTCGAGGCCCTGGCCCACGACACCCACAAGTTCGAGAGCCGCTACCTCGACAACCTGATCGGCCCCTATCCGGCCGCCCAGGCCGTCTACAAGGCCCGCTCGCCGCTCAACCACCTGGAAGGCTTCCGCACGCCGCTGATCGTCTTCCAGGGCGCCGACGACCCCATCGTGCCGCCCAACCAGGCGCACATGATCCTGGGCGCCCTGCGCGAGCGCCAGCAGCCGATCGCCTACATGGAGTTCGCCGGCGAAAGCCACGGCTTCCGCCGCGCGGAGAACATCATCGCCGCCAAGGAGGCCGAGCTCTACTTCTACGGCCGGGTCTTCAAGTTCACCCCGGCCGACGACCTGCCCGAGGTGCGGATCGAGAACCTGCCGAAGCCGTGAGGGAAGGCTAGAGCCCCTGGATCAGCAGGAAGCGGAAGGTCGCCGCGCCCAGGCGGTGTTCGCGCGCCGCCTGGTAGGCGGGGCTGTCGTACCATGCCTTGGCGTCCTCGAAGGTCGGGAACTCGAGGAGGACGACGCCTTCGGCCGGCGCGCCTTCCAGCGCCTCGACGCGGCCGTTGGCGGCCAGCGCCTTCATGTCCGGGCGACGCGCGGCGCCGACGGCGGCGCTATAGGCGGCCATGCCCTCGGCGTCGGTGGTCTCGTCGCGGATGGCGATGATGTAGGCGCTCATGGCTGGTGGTCCTCTTGAGGGATGAGGACCGCTGGCGGCCCTCGAGTGGCGTCTCTCTAGCCGGCGGCGGGCGCCGACGCTGGACGCGGCGTCAATCCCGCGGTGCGAAGCGCCGGCTTGAACAGGCTGTAGACAAAGCCTGCCCCGATCAGGGCGGCGGTGACTGCGAAGGGCAGGTTATGGCTCAGCTGGTAGAGTCCGACGAACAGCGGCGACATGATGTTCAGCGCGCCGCCGACGGCGCCGGCGATCCCGGCGACCCGCCCCTGCTCGCCCAGGCTCACCGCCAGCGACATCCCCGCCGTATAGCCCGGCCGCACGAAGCTGAAGCCGACGCAGCAGATGGCGAAGCCCGCGACGATCATCGTAAACTGGCTGGCGGCCAGCAGCACCAGCGCGCCCAGGAGGGCGATCCCCCCGCCCCAGAGGATCAGGTGGTTGGGCTTCATCCGGAAGATGCGGATCAGCCCCCACTGCCCGGTCAGGCCGGCGACCGCGCCGATCATCAAGGCGATGGCGATGGAATGCTGCGCCTCCATCAGGTCGCCCTTCACCGTGTCGATGATCAGGAAGGGCAGCATCTGGCCCAGCGCGCCTTGGCCGACGCCGGTGGCGATGCCGACCACCACGAACGGCATGATCCGCCCGTCCTTCCAGAACGGCGTCTTCGCCAGGGCGGCCGCGCTCGCCCCGCCGGCGACGAACGCCGGCTCCTCCTCCAGCCTGGGCCCTTCGCGCAGGTTCGCCGCCACCAGCACCGCCGCCCCGGCCGACAGCACGGCGAAGATCAGCATCGGCCCGGAGAAGCCGACGAACGGCAGGATCAGGAAGGGCGCCAGCACCGGGCCGATGATCGTCCCCATGCTGCCGGCCCCGGCCAGGCCGGCGATCGCCTTGGCCCGGTCGTCCCGCGGCGTGCGCTCGGTGACGAAGGCCTGCGAGGATGGCATGATCGCGCTGCCCACCAGGCCGAACACCGACCTCGCCGCGATCAGGCAGGGCGCGATGATGAACCAGGGGGCGAGCTTGTGCGTCCCGGCCGCCACCACGGCCGCGCAGAGGACCATCGAGACGGTGAAGCCGCCCAGGCCCACCAGCATCACCGGCTTGCGCCCCAGCCGGTCGGAGGTCCGCGCCCAGAAGGCCGACATCAGGACGATGCACAGCGAGGAGGTCCCGAACGCCGCCGAAATCAGCGCATCGGGCAGGCCCATGGTCCGGCCCACGCCCGGAAGCACGGACATCAGACCCTGGTGGCCGATCGCCATGATGAAGTTACAGGCGAACACGGTCGCAAACGCCAGACGCGACAGCTTCACAGCGCCCTCGTCCGCATGCCGCTCGCGGCCTTCCTGATGACTTCCGCCACGGCTCCGTCCCCCGCCCTCCGCTTAGAGCGCCAGGCGGCGATCGTCCACCATCGGCAGCGCATACCGATCGACGCGCTGGTGGGCCCGGCAGGACTCGAACCTGCAACCAGACCGTTATGAGCGGTCGGCTCTAACCATTGAGCTACAGGCCCCTGCAGCGAACTTGCGCGTTACCATGGGCTGCACGGGCCATAAAGGCTGCGTTCAGGTAAGCTCAGCCACAACGACGGCTCATACGTTCGAGGAGACCTCCATGAAGACCCTGTTTCGCGCCGCCGCCCTGGCTGGCTTGATGGCCACGGCGGCGTTGCCCGCGACGACGGCCCTGGCGCAGACGGCGCCTGCCGCCGACACCATGTTCCGCGCCACCACCTTCAACCTCTCGGCCTACGGCGAGACCCGCGTCGCCCCCGACATGGCCACCATCAACCTGGGCGTCATGACCGAGGCGCCGACGGCGGCGGCGGCCATGCGCGCCAATGCGCAGAAGATGACCGCCGTGATGAGCGCGCTTGGCAAGGCCGGCATCGCCGCCAAGGACATCCAGACCTCGAACCTGAACCTCTCGGCCCAGTATCAATACGCCGAGAACCAGCCGCCGAAGCTGACCGGATACCAGGTCTCTAACCAGGTGACGGTCCGCGTGCTGGACCTGGCCAGGCTTGGCCCCGCCGTCGATGCGGTCGTGGCCTCGGGCGCCAACCAGGTGAACGGCATCGCCTTTGGCCTCGACGACCCCTCGGCCGCCGAGAACGCCGCGCGCGAAGACGCCGTCAAGGCGCTGGCGGCCAAGGCCGATCTCTACGCCAGGGCCACGGGCTACCGCGTCAGCCGGCTGGTGTCGCTGAGCGAAGGCGGCGGCTACACCCCGGCCCCGCCCATGCCGATGATGGCCATGGCCAAGCGCGAGTCCTTCGACGCCGGCACGCCGGTGGCCGGCGGCCAGCTCTCCGTGCGGATCGACGTGACGGGGCTCTACGAGCTGTCGCGCTAGAACCCAGCGCGCTTGAAGGCGCGTTCCAGCCGGTCGGCCATCATCAGGCCGGGGAAGGCGCGATCGCCCTCCATGACGGCGGCGTAGACCAGCGGTCGGCCCGGAACCGGGCCGGCCGCCCAGCCGACGCCGCGCGAGGCGTCTGCGACGGTGTTGCAGCTCAACCGGCGCGGCCGGCCGTCGCGGGCCACGGCCTCCAGCAAGGCGCCTGTGTCCCGGGTCTCCGGCGTCTCACAGGCTGGCAGCTTGGCGTCGCACGCGGCGTGGTCGTTGTAGCGATAGATCTGTCGGCCGGACTTGGCGTCCGCGATCAGCACGCAGGTGTTGGGATCGCCGATGGCCCGCGCGACGGCCCCGTCCAGGGTCTCCTTCGACACCCCGTCCGGCAGCCGGGGGCCGCACGCAGCGAGCATCAGCGCCAGCGCGGCGGCAAGGACGATACGCATCAGTCGGCAGCCTTCTTGATCGCGTTCCCCTCGCCTAGAAGCACGACGGTCGGCGCATAGTTCTGCGCCTCTTCGGCCGGCATCTGGCCGTAGGCGACGATGATCACCTTATCGCCTTTCTGCACCAGCCGCGCGGCCGCGCCGTTGACGCCGATCGTGCCGCCGCCGCGCGGCGCGGCGATCGCATAGGTGGTGAAGCGCGCGCCATTGGCGATGTTCAGCACATCCACCTGCTCGTTGGCGAGGATGCCCGAGGCCTCCAGCAGATCAGCGTCGATGGAGATCGAGCCCTCATAGTCGAGGTCCGACTGGGTCACCGTCGCGCGGTGAAGCTTGGCGCGCATCATCGTCAGTTGCATGGGGTGGATATACGGATCCCACGTCTGCGCTTCAATCAGCGTACGGTCTGCGCCCGCAGGAAGGCGGTCATATCCGCCAGCACCGGAGCGCGCTTGCGCAGCGGACGCGACAGGGCCAGCACCAGCCTGGGGTGGTCGAGCCCCTCATAGGTCTTTTCCTCCACGGGGACGCCGCGGGCCCTCAGCACGCCGGCCAGGGCGTGAGTGTTGCGCGGATAGACCACCTTGTCCTCCGATCCGGTGGCCAGGAACGCCGGCGGCAGGGAGGCGACCGCGCCCGTCCGCGCAAAAGTCATCGGCTGCGTCGCCTCCAGATCTGCGACGTGGCCGAAGGTGCGGCTGGTGATCGGGCCTTCCAGCGGCAGGAAGTCGTAGGGCCCAGCCAGGCCCGCCACGGCGCGGATGGCCCCGGGATCAACGCCGGCCGCCCTCAGGAAGCGCGGGTCCAGCGCCAGCATCACGGCGTTATAGGCGCCGGACGAGTGGCCGATGAGAACGATCCGCGTGGGGTCGCCACCGATCGCCGGACCATGATCGACGGCCCAGCGCACCGCCTGCGCGCCGTCCTCCAGAAAGCCCGGGTAGCGCACCTGCGGATAGACGCGATAGTCGGCGACGATCGTCACAAAGCCCTGGGCGGCGAGCGCGTGGCCGACCCAGCCATAGTCCTTGCGCCGCCCGCTATCCCAGCCGCCGCCATAGAAGAACACCGCCATGGGCGCGGCCTTCATGCGCCGCTTCGGGGCGTAGACATCAAGGCGCTGGCGCGGGTCTGAGCCATAGGCCGTCCCGCGCTCGACCACCGCGGCGGGGTCCTTGGGGGCCAGGGTGGCGAACAGCGTCAGGGGGGCGCAGGCCGCTGCAAGCGTGGCCGCGCAGGCGGCGAGGATCGGAGACAGACGCAAAACCAGGTTCAGCCTTCGCTCTCGCCATCCAGCAGCGGGCCGCTCATCGGCGCCGGCGCGTCGGCCTGATCTTCCCGAGCGCCGAACTGGGGCGCCCAGAACCATTGATCGAAGTGTTCGATCACCACAGCTTCGTAAACGGCGTTCAATCGATCCAGCTCCGCCTCGAATCCCGGCCCGCGGGTGTCCGACGTCGTCATGCGGAAGGGCTCGAGGAAGACCAGCCGGAAATGCGCGCCATGGGTGCGCAACATATAGGCCGGCACGATGGCGGCGCCGGTGGTCACCCCCAGTCGCGCCGCGATCCTGAGGTTTCCCGCCAACCGCCCAGGCCGATCAAGCCTCGGCGCATTCACGCGTCCGCCCAGGAAATCATCGACGAACAGCCAGGCCGCCCGCTCCCCACCCGTCAGGCATCGCTGCAAGCGCTTCATCCCCCCCGGCCACGCCGGGAAGGTGAGCGTGCCCGCCCGGTCCCGCGCGCCGCTGATCAGGGCGTAGTCCGCGGCGCTGCGCGGCGGCTGGTGCGGCCCAAGGGCGCGGCAGCCCAGCCGGGGCAGCATGGCCGGTAGCAGCTCCCAGTTCCCCATGTGCAGCGGCGCGACCAGCACCGGCGCGCCGCCAGCCTGCGCCGCCCGCAGGTGCGCTTCGCCTTCGACGCCCACCCGGTCGAGCAAGCGCTCCAGCAGGTAGATTTCCGTAAGCGTGCGCCCCATGCCGCGCCACATCCGTCTCATGGCGGCGTGGGTCTCCGCCGCGCCGGCGGCGTCGGGCCTGCAACGGCGCCAGTTGGCGCGGGCGCGGGCGTCGGCGCGGCGATAGTCGAAGCCCCGAACGACCACGGCGACCAGCACGCCGAGCCCTGCGCCCGCCGCCGAGGCGATGTCGACGCCGCCAAGCCGCGCCATGGCGCCAAACACCCGATTGGAGAGCCTCACCAACGCCTCTTGCAGGGCGGGACGCGCCTCAGCCATGCCCGAAGGGGCAGCGCGAAGGCGCCGACGCGGGCGCCACGGCCCCAACCGCAACAACCCCGTCGCGCGGATGCAGCGTCATCGGCAGCCGCTCGCCGGGCCGCAGGGTCATGTGGCAGACGGGCTCGACCACATGGCCAGCCTCGAGCCGCAGCTCGAACCGTTGAGCGATCACCGCGACGCAGAGGATCGCCTCGGTCAGGCCGAACGCCTGGCCGGGACAGACCCGCGGCCCCGCGCTGAACGGCACATAGGCGTATTTCGAGACTGGCCCCACGCCACCCGGCATGAAGCGTTCCGGATCGAATTCATTGGGCTGCGGCCACAGCTCTTCATGACGGTGCAGCAGCCAGGGCACCACAAGCATGGTGGAGTCCCTGGGGATCGCCTTGCCGTTGAATTCCTCATCGACGATCGCCTCGCGGGAGAGGTGCGGCACCGGCGGATAGAGCCGCAGGACCTCCTCGATCACAGCCTGGACGAATGGCAGCCTGGCCACGTCGTCGAGCGTCGGCGGGCGGCCGGCCAGACTGGCGTCGACCTCCGTCTGCAGGCGTTCGCGCGTCCCCTGATCCTGCGAAAGCACGAACCAGGTCCAGGCCAGCGTATTGGCCGTCGTCTCGTAGCCCGCCATGAACAGGACGGCGATCTCGTTGCGCAATTCCTCTCGGGTCAGCGGCTGGCCATCGGCCTCGCTGGCGGCGATCATCTGGGCGACCAGGCAGGTCGGCGCGTCGCGTTCGGCGTCCAGGTCATCGATGATGGTGTCGAGCACTCGGTTGATCTGGCGCACCGCCCGACCCACGCGAAGGTTGGGCGGCCGCGGAAACCATTCCGGCGCACCAGCCACGGTCAGCCAGTCGATCCCGGCGGTCGCCGCCTGGTAGCGGGCGAAGCCGCCGACGATAGCCCGGGCATGGTGGGCGCCCAGCGCCCGACCAAACAGGTTGCGACAGATGATGTCGGCGGTCAGCTCCCCCATATCGGCCAGCACATCGACCACCGCGCCAGCTGGGACGCGCGCCCACCGCTCGCAAAGCGCCTCGGCGGCCTCGACCATCACGGGCGCGAACTGCGCGAGCTTGGACGCATGGATGATCGGCGCCACCAGCGCACGGCGTCGACGCATGGTCGCGCCCTCGCTGATGAACAGCCCGTCGCCGATCAGAGGCCGCAACATCCGACGCATCTCGCGGCTCTTGCGCTCAAAGGCCTGGGCTTTTGTGTTGAAGACGTAGCGCGCCGACTCCGGACTGTTGCAGAGAAATATATTTCGATTCAGTACCTTCGTCGGGCTGAAACCCCAGACAAAGGCGTCGGCCTCCCAGACGCTGATCAGGTTCTTGCGCATCAGCTGTACACGCCGCCACGCGCTAAGGCGTCCAGCCGGCCTGGGCGGATAGGGAGGCGTATAGCCGGGCACGCGATCTCCCAGACCATTGCGGCCGCCACTCGGGGGAATCCCGGGCCGGCCATAGTCCATGTCCGCGGAACAACAGACCTTTGACAAGCCCTCAGCGCGCCGATAGCGCCAAACGCATGGCGCTGCGCACCCTTTTCGTCACCCGCCTCTATGAGGCCGAGCTCGCTGGCGAGCGCGGCTTTGCGCAGTTCAACGCCGATCTGGTCGACGCCTGCCAGATGCTGGCTGACGAAGACGCCGCCGGGCGCGCCTGGTGCCGGTCTAACGGCTATGGCGGCTACACCTCCTACGCGTCCCTGAGCGACCTGCCGCAGCGCGCCAGCGCCTTCGCAGCCCTCAAAACCAGGCTCGACAGGCACGCCCGCGCCTACGCTGAAGCCCTCTCGCTAAACCTGGGCGGCGGCCGCCTGCGGCTCGACGACCTCTGGATCAATGTGCTGAAGCCGGGCGCGGCCCATACCGGCCACATCCACCCGCACAGCGTCCTGTCGGGCACCTATTATGTCGACGTGCCTGCGGGCGCGAGCGCGCTCAAGCTCGAAGACCCCAGGCTGCCCCTGATGATGGCCGCCCCGCCCCGACTCAGCGAGGCGCCCGAGGAGGATCGGACCTTCGTCTACCTGCGACCTCAGGCTGGCACGCTGTACCTCTGGGAAAGCTTCCTGCGCCACGAGGTCCCCGCGAACGGCGCGCGCCGCCCGCGGGTCTCGATCAGCTTCAACTACGGCTGGCGCTGACGGCCTCTCCCTGCTTCGCAGGAGTGCAAGGATCGCGCCTTAGAAGTTCACCGTCGCGCCGACCCAGTAGGTGCGGCCATAGTTGGCCCACTCCTGCAGGTTGCGACGCGTCGGGCCGGTCACTTCCTGGCGGCCGGTGTTCGACAGGTTCTGGCCCTCGGCGAACAGGCTGATTCTGTCGGTCAGGCGGTACGAGACCGAGGCGTCGAACAGGTGCCGGCCCTTCCAGTACTGGTCAGAGTTCGGGTTGGCGTCGTTGATCGTTTCCAGCTGGCCGCCGATGTAGTTGTGGCTGACCCGGGCCTCGAACGGCCCGCGCTGATAGTAGACCGCCATGTTCGTGGTGATCTCGGGCTGCTGGAACAGGCCCGTCGTCCGAGGACCGGCCGCCGTCAGATAGGTGAACTTCGTGTCGAGCAGCGTGATGTTGCCGTTGAAGCCGAAGCCGTCGAACGGCGTGGGCAGGAAGGTGAAGGCCTGCTGGATAGCGAACTCCACGCCCTTGATCTTCGCGGCCTGCGCGTTGGTCGGCGTCGAGACCGTCACGGCCTCCACGCCCCGGCCGACGTCGATATTCTGCGTCGAGGTCAGCGTGAATATCTCGTTCTTGATGTCCTTCTGGAACACCGCCAGCGAGACCAGACCGTCGCGCGGGTAGAACTCGACCGACAGGTCAAAACCTTCGCTATCGCGGGGCTTCAGGTTCGGGTTGCCGCGGCTGACCGTCGGTTGGCTGCCGTCGAAGCTGACGTTCTCGTTGGCCGCCAGCGAGCCGAAGTCCGGCCGACCGATGGTGTTGGTCCAGGCGGCGCGGACGATGATGTTGGACGCCACATCCCAGGTCAGGTGCAGGCTGGGAAGCCAGTTTCCGTAGGCGCCCTCGTTGCTGACCGGGGTCAGGGTCGAACCCACGGTTCGCACCGCGTCGGAGGAGACCTTAGTCTTCTCATAACGCACGCCGCCCAGAACGGTCAGCGGGCCGGTCTTGTAGCTGGCCTGCGCATAGCCGGCGTAGATGTCTTCCTTGACTTGATAGTCGCCGGTTCGCGGCGAGGTGGTGGCGGTGAAACGGCCGATGTTGGCGCGGATGAAGGCTTCGGCCTTGTCGGCGTCGATACGCGGCGACAGCAGGTAGCGGTCAGCGATCAGCGCCTGCGGGCCCAGAGCCGAGACCTGGTCCAGGGTGTAGGCGAAGCGGTAGTTGGTCTGGGCGTTCAGGAAGTCACGTGTCGATGACCGCAGCAGGCCGCCGAACTTGGCCTGGAAACGGTTGTCCATCGCGCCCTGGTCGAAGGCGAAGTTCACGCGACCCTGCGTCACCTTCTCGTCGGTGGCGGTGATCGCGGCGCGGTGCTGCTGAAGGGTGAAGTTGGCCGGGTTGCGGATCGCCGCCTCATTGATCGGCGTGAACACCGGGAACAGCGGGTTCGTCGTGTCATAGGTGAACGCGTAGTTCGCCCCTTGCGCGTCGACCGTGCGGAACTCCACCGACTCGTTGGGCGTGCTCAACTCGGCCTTTGAATAGACGAGGTCGCCGTCGGCGACCCAGTGCTCGGCGAACTTCCACTCTGCGCCGGTGCGGGCCATGGCGATGTCGCGCTTGGTCACCGGCTGGTTCAGCTGGATCACGGCGCGACCGCGGGCGAAGGACCCGCTGGTCGGGGTCTGGTTGGCGACGGCGCCGAGCGGCTCGATGCGGAACTCGATCCGCTCTTCGTCGTCTTGCATGCTCGCAAAGAGGCCCGAAGCCTCCCACCGAAACGTGTCGGTCGGGCGATACTCGAGCTTGGCGTTCGCCCCGCGGCGCTGCTTGGTGTTGTTGTACCAGAAGAGGCGCTGATAGGTCGGCACCTGGATGCCGTTGCCAGTCGGCGCGCCCGACGCGACAGGCGCGCCAGCGGCGGTGTATTCGCGGACCGATGGGTCCTGCGATTCCACCTGCGGGATGTCGTAGTCCAGCTGCTCCAGCGAGCCGCCGACCACCACGCCCCATTCCTCCTGGGCGCCGAAGGTCGTGCCCGCCGCGAAGGAGGCCCGGTAGGATTGCTTGTCGTTGCGCACGTCGCCCGAGCGCTCATAGAAGCCGAGCGAGCCCATGGCGCTGACGAACGGACCAGCGTGGTCGAAGGCGCTGCGCGTCTCGACGTTGATCACCCCGCCGATGGCGTTGCCGTCGTTCTCCGGGGTCACCGTCTTGATGACTTCCAGCTTGCCGACCATCACCGAGGGCACGATGTCGAGCGGCACGGTCCGGCCGCTTTCGTCCACCGACGAGACGATGGCGCCGTCTATGGTGGTGCGGTTGTAGGTCGAGCGCAGGCCGCGGACGACCTGGAAGCGCGGCTCGCCCTGGTCTTCCATGACCGAGATGCCCGGGATGCGGCGCAAGGCGGCGGCGGTGTTGTGGTCGGGCATCTTGCCGATGTCGTCGGCCGAGATGACATCGGCGACCACGAACTCGGTGCGCTTGGCTTCGATGGCGGCCTGCTGCGCCTGGCGCTGGCCGGTGATGACGATCTCGTCGACCTCTTGGCCGAACGCCAGACCCGGCGCCGAAAGCGCGCTCGCGCCCAGCAGGATCGCCGTCAGGCTCCACGATTTGCTACGGTTGAACATGGCGCCACCCCTCAGTGTGCAGTTGCGAACTGGGGGTCGCTTAGGGGTGGTGTGTGACAGTCGCCGCAAAGCTCAATGTCGGTTCGATGACTTCGCAGAACCGTCACGGGCGCAGCCTATGGCCGAAGCCACGGTGTAAGGGATGGAGCGCGACATGATCCGGATATTGGCGCTGGCGACGACGCTCGCCGCCACGGCGGCCTCAGCTGAGCCACAGTTGCGCCCCGGGGCCGAGACCGTCCGCCGCTACCCCGCGCCGGAAGCGCGCCAGGGCGTGGCGGTCGACGCCCGCTTCGTCTACGCCGTCGCCAACTCGACCATCGCCAAATACGACAAGCAGACCGGCGCCAAGGTCGGTGAATGGAAGGGCGATCGCGCCCGCTTCCCGCACATCAACTCCTGCAGCCTGATCGCCAAAGAGCTGGTCTGCGCCAGCTCCAACTTCCCGGCCGCGCCGCACTGGAGCGCTGTTGAGATCTACGATCCCGCCACCATGACCCACAGACGCAGCGTGCCCCTGGGCCCAGGAACGGGTTCGGTCACCTGGGTCGAATGGAAGGACGGCGCCTGGTACACCGCCTTCGCCAACTACGACGGCAAGGGCGGCGAGGCCGGCCGCGATCACACCGCCACCGCGCTCATCCGCTATGACGCCAAGTGGCGGCGCACCGGCGGCTGGCTGTTCCCGGCCAGCGTCCTCGCGCGCATGGCGCCCATGAGCTCTTCCGGCGGCGGTTTCGGCCCTGACGGCCGGCTTTACGTCACCGGCCACGACAACGCCGAGCTCTATGTCCTGGAGCTGCCGAAGGACGGCGCGGTCCTCGACCACGTCGCCACCCTGCCCATCGAGGCCGAGGGCCAGGCGATCGACTGGGATGAAGGCCAGCCCTGGATGCTCTACGGCATCAGCCGCAAGGGCGGCGAGATCCTGGCGATGAAGGTCCCGCCGGCGCCTGTCAGATAGCCCTTATTTCGTCATCCCCGGGCTTGTCCCGGGGATGACGAACAGTTCGGTCAGCTGTCCAGGAAGCTCCGCAGCTTCCGCGACCGCGAGGGGTGCTTCAACTTGCGCAAGGCCTTGGCCTCGATCTGGCGGATCCGCTCGCGGGTCACGCTGAACTGCTGGCCCACTTCCTCAAGGGTGTGATCGGTGTTCATGCCGATGCCGAAGCGCATCCGCAGCACGCGTTCTTCCCGCGGCGTCAGGCTCGCCAGGACCCGCGTGGTGGTCTCGCGCAGGTTGGACTGGATCGCCGCGTCGATCGGCAAGATCGCGTTCTTGTCCTCGATGAAGTCGCCCAGGTGACTGTCTTCCTCGTCGCCGATCGGCGTCTCGAGGCTGATCGGCTCCTTGGCGATCTTCAGGACCTTGCGCACCTTCTCCAGCGGCATGGCCAGCTTTTCGGCCAACTCTTCCGGGGTCGGCTCGCGGCCAATCTCGTGCAGCATCTGGCGGCTCGTGCGGACGATCTTGTTGATCGTCTCGATCATGTGCACCGGGATGCGGATGGTCCGCGCCTGGTCGGCGATCGAACGGGTGATCGCCTGCCGGATCCACCACGTCGCATAGGTCGAGAACTTGTAGCCGCGGCGGTATTCGAACTTATCGACCGCCTTCATCAGGCCGATGTTGCCCTCCTGGATGAGGTCCAGGAACTGCAGGCCGCGGTTGGTGTATTTCTTGGCGATGGAGATCACGAGGCGCAGGTTGGCCTCGACCATTTCCTTCTTGGCCTGACGGGCTTCGCGCTCGCCCTTCTGCACGGTCTGGACGATGCGGCGGTAGTCGTCGATCGGCACACCGGTCTCGGTGGCGAGGGCCGCGATCTCGGCGCGGATGTCGCCGATCTGGCCGCCGTCGTTCTCTGAAAACTTGGTCCAGCGCACGCCCAGCGCCTTCACCTCTTCACCCCACGCCGGCCGCAGTTCAGCGCCGAAATAGGCCTTCAGGAACTCGGCGCGGCTGATGCCGTAGCTGTCGGCCAGCCGCAGCAAGCGGCCTTCCAGGCCCATCAGGCGCTTGTTGATCGCGTAAAGCTGCTCGACCAGCGCCTCGATGCGGTTGTTGTTGAGCTTCAGCGTCTTCAGATGCAGGACGATCGCGGCCGAGGCGGCGACATAGGCCTTGCGGTCCTTGTCCGTCAGGTCCTCGCCCTTCAGGCGCGCGCCGACCAGCTTGTCCTGCAGCAGGCGGAAACCTTCGAATTCGACGGCGATGGCGTCCAGCGTCGTCATGACGCCGTCGCGCAGTTCGGCCTCCATCGCACTGATGGTCGGGCCCGCGCCGTCGTCGAAATCATCGTCGTCGTCGCCCTTGGCTTCGGCCGAGCCCTCGGCGGCCTCCTCAGGCTCCTCCTCTTCCTCGGCGTTCTCAGCCGCCAGCGCCGCAGCCGCGGCGTTCTGGCCGCCGTAGGTCTGCTCGAGGTCGATCACTTCGCGCAGCAGGATACGGCCGCCGCCCAGTTCCTCGCGCCACACCATGATGGCCTCGAAGGTCAGCGCGCTTTCGCACAGACCGCGGATCATGGTGTCTCGGCCGGCTTCGATGCGCTTGGCGATGGCGATTTCGCCCTCGCGCGACAGCAGCTCCACAGAACCCATTTCGCGCAGATACATCCGCACCGGATCGTCCGTGCGGTCGTAGGCGCTTTCCTTGGCGGTCTCGACGACGGCGGTCTCTTCGCGCACCGAGACTTCGCCGCCCTCGCCGTCTTCCTCGGCCTCGACGACGTTGACGCCCATTTCCGAGAGCATGGCCAACGTGTCTTCAATGGCTTCGGAGGTCACTTCCTCCGACGGCAGCACCTTGTTCAGCTCGTCCATCGTGACGTAGCCGCGGGCCTTGGCCTGCTTGATGAACTTCTTGACCGCGGCGTCGGTAAGGTCGAGCAGCGGACCGTCGCCGCCCGTGGTTTCCGGCGCTTCCGTTTCGGCGGTGGTAGTGCTCATTCAGCTCTCCGAAGTCGACTTACGCGCCTGGACCAAAGGGCCTGACCCCGGGCGCGGGTCGAAAAATGGTGGTCCGGAACGAAGTACGAAGGTCCTGCGACCTTACGACCCGCCCGATGTCCAAAACGTTCCAAAAAAAGCATGCCTTCCAGCAAGCTCACGCGAATTTTGAACACAAGTCCGCTTCGCGCATTCACGGGTTTGAGCTGGAGCCCCGCCGCAAACGCTGTAGCCGACTCGCGCACCGCCGCGAGCGCTGGGGATTTCCGCGTATCGAGGAAGGTATCCGTTTGTGATTGGCGCGCCCGATGTCCGCGGCGGCCGGTGGATCCTGTCGAAAGCGCGCTAAACCCGCACAGGGCCAGATGGCGTGCGCACCTCTTAGAGTCAAGATGGATAGGCCGCCTAAGTACGCGGAAGCTTAGTGCAAACTGCCCATGGCCGGTTCTTCGGTCACGGTCCAGTCGCTGTTCAGCCGGCGGCGCAACACGTCGCGAAGGGTCTTCAGGCTGATCAGTTCGCCCATCATGTCCGGATCACGCTCCAGGTCGCGGATCGCGTCCTCCACGGCCAACTCCAGCGACTTGACCTCCATCAGGAGATCGTAGGCCTGCCGCCATAGGTCGCGCGCGCGCTCGCCAGTGGCCGCCAGGAACGGCGCGGCGACGCCTGCGCGGCTCGCGTCGCGCTCCAGCCTCGCCAACATCCCGGCGTCAAATCCGCGCTCAGCGAGCGCCCGGGTCGCTGTCTCCTGATCGAGGTGATCGGCCTCGAAGCGCAGGCTCACGAGGTCCTGTGCCAGGCGGTCCAGCCGAGCATCGCCAAAACCGCTGGCGCTGATCCGCTCGATGCTCGTCTCCATCACCGCCGGATCACGCACCGCCGCCAGAGCGAGGGCCGCCGCAAGCGGTAAAGGCGACTGGGCCAGCGCGCTGGCCGCCCGCTGGCCCTGCGGAGTCGCCCCGGCCAGAACCGTCCGGCGCTTGCCCCAGCCGTGCTGCGACAGCGCCCGGCCCGCGGCGCTGGCGTCATAGGGGCTTGGCGTCGCCCGCGGGAACAGGGCGTCGAAACGGGCCAGCAGGAATTCCTTGTAGGCGCCGGCCAGATCGGCGTCGGCGATGGTGGCCGCCAGCTTACGCAGCCGCACCTTCAGGTCGGTGCGCTGCTCCGGCGTGTCCAGGGGCGCGGCCTGCCGCTCGCGCAGGAAAAGCGCCTCGGCGAAGGGCGTTGTCTCGGCCAGCTGCTTCTTCAGCGCCGCCGCGCCTTGCTCGCGCAGCACCTCGTCGGGGTCTTTGCCGCCCTCGACCAAGGCGAAATTGAAGCTGCGCCCCGGCCTCAAGAGCGGCAGCGCCCGGTCCATGACCCGCCCCGCCGCCTGGCGTCCTGCCCGGTCCCCGTCGAAGCACAGGGTCGGATCGGGGTGGTGACGCCACAGGAGCTCCATCTGCTCCTCCCCCAGCGCCGTCCCCATGGCCGCCGCCGAAGGCAGCCCCGCACGCTGGCAGGCGATGACGTCCATATAGCCTTCGACCACCACTAGCGGCGGCGTCTCGCCGGAGGGGGCGGCGGCGATGATCTTGCGGGCCCCGGCCAGGCCATAGAGCACCTGGCCCTTGTGGAAGACCGACGTCTCCGGCCCGTTGAGGTATTTGGCGCGGGCTTCCGGGTCCATGGCCCGACCGCCGAAGGATACGATCCGGCCGCGAGCGTCAGCGATCGGGAAGATGATCCGGTCCCGGAAGCGGTCGTAGGGCGCAGCGCCATCCTCCGGGGCGATCAACAGTCCCGCCTCAACCAGCTCGCCGGGCTTGGCCCCCTTGGCGATCAGATAGTCCTTCAGCGCCGTGCGCCCATTGGGCGAAAAGCCCAGCCGGAAGCGCGACCATTCGCTCTCGGGCAGGCCGCGACGCTCCAGATAGGCCCGCGCCTCGCGACCCGCAGGTCGACGAAGTTCGCCCTCGAACCACTGGGCGGCCGTCTCCAGCCAGTCGCCCAGGCCCTGGCGCTTCTTCTCCTGCTCGGCCGCACGCGGATCGACCGCCGGCAACGGCACGCCCGCATCGGCCGCCAGCCGCTCGACGGCTTCCGAGAACGAGAGCCGCTCGGTCTCTTGCAGGAAGGTGATGATGTCGCCGGTCTTGCCCGACGAGAAGTCGAAGAACTGGCCCTTGTCGTCGTTCACGTAGAACGAGGGCGTCTTCTCCTTGGTGAAGGGGGAAAGCCCCACATACTCGCGGCCTTGCCGGCGAAGCTTCACCGTCTTGCCAATGACGTCGGACGGTCGCAGGCGAGACTTGATCTCGTCGAGAAAGCGTTCGTCGAACCGTCCAGCCATGGCGCCCTATGGGAACTCGTGTCTGAGCCCTTCGTAAACCGACTCAGTGGCGGCTGCGCGATCCTTCTGTCGAGGTCCTCAAAGCGCTGAGGCGCGGGACAACTGAAGACCCTCTGTGGATAAGTTGCGCCTGACCCCCCCGCCAAGGTCCTGGCGGGGGGAGCGTATCGGTCCTAGTGGTTCGCCAGGATGATCGAGACAATCACGCCGGTGGCCGCGGCGGCCAGGATGTAATTGCCGTCAACCTGGCGCCATTCATAGCCGCGGCGCGGCGCGGCCAGATGATGGCGGCGGTAATCGATCCGCTGGCCGCGGTTCCAGTCAGCGCGCTCGATGCGGCCGCCTTTGCGCCAGCCGTTGTGGCGGCCATTGTCGTGACGGCCGTTCATGCGCCTGTCGTCGCGCTGGTCGTAGCGCTGGTCGTCGTGGCGCGGCGCAGCGAAGGCGCTGGCGGCCGAACCGCTGAGGATCAGAACGGCGGCGGCGGCGGTCATTAAGCGCTTCATGGGTCTCTCCTGGGTTGCGAAACCACACTGGCGCCGCGGGGATGCACCTGTGCTGAACGCACCCGGTCCGTGACCGTTCATGTCGCCGCCCAGGAAGCACTTGCCTAAACCGCCCTTCCGTTGGACCGTGGCCCAAACCGGCGAAAAACAGCCGGACCTAGGGAGAACGAACATGGCGGACGTGGTCTGCGCCTGGGGCCTCAGCGCGGTTGAGGCGTGGCGTGATCGGGCTTCGGCCCTTGTGATTGTCGATACCCTGACCTTCTCGACGACGGTCAGCGTCGCCGCCGACCGCGGCGTGCGCGTCATTCCCTACGGCTGGGGCGAGGACTTCTGGGCCGCCGCCGCCGCGAAGAAGGCCGATGCTCAACTCGCCGGGCCGCGCGGCGGCGACACGCCCAACCTGTCGCCTGGCAGCGTCGCCGCGATGACCTCCGGATCTCGGCTGCTCCTGCCGTCGCGCAATGGCGGCGCGCTGTCTGTCGCCGCGGGCATGGGCTCGGCCGCTGTCTTCTGCGGCTCCCTGCGCAACGTCAGCCTGGTCGCGCAGGCCGCCAGCGAAGCGGCCGGCGGCGGGACCATCGCCATTATCGCCGCGGGTGAGATCGTGCCTGACGCCGGCTTCCGACCAGCCATCGAGGACTGGTTCGGCGCCGGCGCGATCATCGAGATTCTGCACGCCGAAGGGCGCGAGGAGGACGCCAAGGCCCAGCTCGCCCGCCTCGCCTATGAGGCGGCCGCCAACCAGCTTGAGGCGGTCATGCGCGACAGCCTGTCCGGTCGCGAAGTCACCGAGCGTGGCTTTGAGGGCGACGTCGATTTCGCACTGCAGGTCGATCAGGGATTGACCGCGCCGCGACTGGTCGATGGGGTGTTCGAACCGGGCGTCATCGCCCGCGCGCCCGTCGCCCGGAGAAATCCGACCGTCGCGGATGCAGGGTTCACCCTGGCGCAATAGACGCCAGGCTACAGGTGAGGACGGCGATGAAGCTTGAAGGCGGCTGCTATTGCGGCGAAGTGCGTTACGTCGCCGAAGGCGAGCCGGCGCTCCGCGCTCAGTGCCATTGTCGGGAATGCCAATACATGACGGGCGGCGGCCCGAATTTCTTCCTGGCCATGCCGGCTGATGGGTTCGTCTACAAGAAAGGCGAGCCCAGGCGCTTCACACGCAGCGACATCGAAAACCCCGTGACCCGCGAGTTTTGCCCCACCTGCGGGACGCACCTGGCCACCAAGATAACCGGCCGGCCGATCGTCATCGTCAAGGTCGGCACGTTGGACGACCCCGCCCAGTTCGGCGAGCCGCAGCTCGCGATGTTCACCATCGACAGGCAAGCCTTCCACCACATTCCCGACGACCTGCCGGCCTATGAGCGTCGCCGCACCTAGGGACGCCTTCTGATCGTCGGCGCGTTGGTCAGAAAATCTGCGGATGGCGGGTGGCGATCGTCGCCCTAAGCTGCGCCAACGCACACAAATGTAAGGAGACGCACGGCATGTGCGACGAGCGCGACGACGGCCCTGGCGCCTACACGGAACAGAACCGTCGCGGTTACCTGAGGATTGCTTCGGGCGGCGTCGCCGGCGCCGTCGGCGCGGGCGCGGCCTCCGCCGGCGTTGAGGAACGCGCGGTCAAGATCACGACTCCGGACGGCGAGGCCGACGCGGCCCTCTTCGTGCCCAAGGGCGCTGGCGCGAAGCCCGGCGTGATCTACTGGCCCGACATCTTCGGCCTGCGACCGGCGGCCAAGGATATGGGTCGCCGGCTGGCTGGCGACGGCTATGTCGTGCTGGTGGTGAATCCCTTCTACCGCGGCGGCGAAGCTGAGGAGCTTTCGGCGAAGGCGGCCGGCTTTGAAGGCTTCATGCAGAAGGTCGGCTTCTTCCGCGACTTCCGCATGGCCATGAGCGGCGAGGCGGTGGCTGCGGACGCCAAGGCCTATGTCGATTTCCTCGACGCCTTGCCCGAAACCTCGGACGCCAAGGTCGGCGTGCAAGGCTACAGCATGGGGGGCGCGCTGGCCTTCATGACGGCGGGCGCAGCGCCCGACCGGGTCGGCGGGGTCGCCAGCTTCCATGGGGGCGGGCTGACCACCGACCAGCCGAGCAGCCCTCACCTCATCATCGGCAAGACTGACGCCGCCTACCTGGTCTGCGTCGCCAAGAACGACGACGAGAAGGAGCCGCAGTCCAAAGACATCCTGAACGCGACCTTCGAGGAGACCGGCAAGACCGGCTCCGCCGAGGTCTATGCCGCTGACCACGGGTGGTGCGTGCCGGACATGCCCGCCTACGACCAGGCCGAGGCTGAACGCGCCTGGGCCAACCTGCTGGAAACCTACAAGGCCGCCCTCGTCTGAGGGCGCCGAAACCCCAATCCGGAGACCGACGCATGTGCGAAAAAGATGACTTGGGCCTGATCAGCTACAACGACGTCACCCGTCGCGGCTTCACGGCCATGGCCGCGGGCGGCATCGCCGCGGCGGCCGGCGCGGGCGCTGCTGTGGCGGCCGCGGCCGTCGAGGAACGCAACGTCATGGTGAAGACCCCCGATGGCGAATGCGACGCGGCGCTGTTCCTGCCGCAAGGCCTGGGCGCAAAGCCCGGCGTGGTCTTCTGGCCCGACATCTTCGGCCTGCGCCCGGCGATGCGCGACATGGGCCGCCGCCTGGCTGGCGAGGGCTACGTCGTCCTCGTGGTGAACCCCTTCTATCGCGGCGGCGACGCCGAGAGCATCGCCGCCAAGGCCGCCCCGCTCACCGATCGCATGGAAAAGATGAAGGTCTTCGGCGCCGAGCGCGCCAAGCACACTGACGACGCCATCGCCAGCGACGCCAAGACCTTCGTCGCCTACCTCGACGCGCTCGCTGAGACCTCTGACGCCAAGGTCGGCGTTCAGGGCTATTGCATGGGCGGTCCGCTATCCTTCCGCACGGCCGCGGCGGTCCCTGCCCGTATCGGCGCGGTGGGGAGCTTCCATGGGGCCGGCCTGACCACCGACCAACCCAACAGCCCGCACCTGCTGGTCGCCAGCACGGACGCGACCTACCTCGTCTGCATCGCCAAGAACGACGACGGGAAGGATCCCCAGTCCAAGGTCATCCTCACGGAGACCTTCGCCAAGACCGGCAAGTCCGGCACGGTCGAAGTCTACGGCGGCGACCACGGCTGGTGTGTTCCCGACAGCGCCGTCTACAACCAGGGCGAAGCCGAACGCGCCTGGGGCAACCTGCTCAAGACGTACAAGACCGCCTTGGTCTGAATTCGCCTTTGATCCCGGAAGCCGCGCAAGCGGCGTCCGGGATCCTGGGGCCGCCGCAGGGCGCTTCAGCTGTTGAACGTTTCATAGAGGTCCAGCCAGAGCGGGTTGGCTTCTTCAATGCGCCTGATCTTCCACGCGCGACGCCAGCGCTTGATCCGCTTCTCAGCGGTGATCGCCTCGTCCGCCGTTGGAAACTCTTCGTACCAGACCAGTCGGGTCACCCCATGGCGCGCCGCGAACCCATCGCCCTCGCGCTGCTGGTGTGTCCAGACCCGCCGCGACAGATCGCCCGTGACGCCCGTATAGAGCGTTCCGTTTCGCTGGCTGGCGAGGATGTAGACGTAGAAGCTGCGTTCCACCGCCCTGCAGAACCCTCCTGGGTCCCGGGCCTCCGCTTCGCTCCGCCCGGGATGACGGAGAAATATAGACTGTCATCCCGGAAGCCGCGCAAGCGGCTGTCCGGGACCCAGGGGCCGCCGCAGGGCGCCTAGCCCAACCCCCGCACCCAGGCTGGCAGTTCGCTGATCGCGCCCAGCTCGACGAACCGTGGATGACCCTCCGGCGCATCAGCGACTTCGTGGGCCCAGATCAGAGGATAGGGCACATAGGCCGCCGCGGCCCCGGCCCCGAGCGCGGGCAGGATGTCCGACTTCATCGAATTGCCGCACATCACTGCGGCCTCAGGCCCCGTCCCGTGCCGCGCGAAGATCCGCGCATAGGTGTCGACACGCTTTTCGCTGACGATCTCCACGCCGCTGAACAGGTCGCCCAGGCCGGAGGCCGCCAGCTTCTGCTCCTGGTGCAAAAGGTCGCCCTTGGTGATCAGCACGAGGCGGTAATCCTGGGACAGCTCATCCAGCGCTTCGGCCACGCCCGGCAGGGGCTCGGCCGGATGAGCCAGCATCTCGCGGCCGGCCGCCAGGATCTCGGCCACCACCCGCGGCGGCGCCTGGCCCTCCGTCAGCTCCATGGCCGTCTCGATCATCGACAGCGTGAAGCCCTTCACCCCATAGCCGTAGAGCGCCAGGTTCCGCCCCTCGATCTCCGCCAGCCGGGCTTCGATCACGGGCGTTTCAGCCACCTCGGTCAGCAGGCCGCAGAACCGATCGTGGGTCAGCCGGAAGATGGTTTCGTTGTGCCAGAGGGTGTCGTCGGCGTCCAAGCCGACCGTCAGGATGCGCATGGCCGCTAGATACCCGCATTGACCGGGCCGGACCTAGTCATTACCTACGCGACCGTTTGCGAAAAGGCGTCTCGGAGTCGAACCTCCTGGCCGCCTTTTTTTGAGCCTGTTACCTTCCCGCCCGCAGCCTTGATGAGGATCCGCCGATGAGCCGCGAACTGGCCCCCGGAACAACTGGCGTGCTCGTGCTGGCGGACGGAACTGTCCTGCAAGGGCTCGGCGTCGGCGCGGTCGGCGAGGCGGTCGGCGAGGTTTGCTTCAACACCGCCATGACCGGCTACCAGGAGATCCTCACCGATCCCTCCTACATGGCCCAGATCGTCGCCTTCACCTTCCCCCACATCGGCAATGTCGGCGTGAACACCGAAGACGTCGAGCAGATGTCGGGCGCTGCGGAGACATCGGCTCGGGGCGCGATCTTCCGCGACCTGCCGACGGATCCGGCCAACTGGCGCGCCGAGTCGACGCTCGCCTCCTGGATGACGCGGCGCGGCGTCGTCGGCCTCTCCGGCGTCGACACCCGCGCGCTGACCCGCAAGATCCGCGAGAACGGCATGCCCCACGCCGTCATCGCCCACAGCCCCGACGGCGTCTTCGACCTCGACGCGCTCGCCGCCAAGGCCCGCGCCTGGGCCGGCCTCGAAGGGCTTGACCTCGCCAAAGACGCCTCCTGCCTCCAGCCCTTCGTCTATGACGAGGGCCTCTGGGAATGGGGTGAAGGCTACGCCAAGCCCGGCGCCGTGAAATACGAAGTGGTCGTCCTCGACTACGGCGTGAAGCGCAACATCCTGCGCGCCCTGACGTCCGTCGGCGCCCGCGTCACCGTGGTGCCGGCCTCGACCACCGCCGAGGAGATCCTCGCCCGCAATCCCGACGGCGTCCTGCTGTCCAACGGTCCTGGAGATCCCGCCGCCACCGGCCTCTACGCCGTGCCGGAGATCCAGAAGCTGGTTGAGAGCGGTACGCCGGTCTTCGGCATCTGCCTCGGCCACCAGATGCTGTCGCTGGCGCTCGGCGCCAAGACCCGCAAGATGGACCAAGGCCACCACGGCGCGAACCACCCGGTGAAGGACCTCACCACCGGCAAGGTCGAGATCGTCTCGATGAACCACGGCTTCACCGTCGACCGCGACAGCCTGCCCGAACCCGTCACCGAGACCCACGTCTCGCTCTTCGACGGCACCAACGCCGGCATCGCGCTCAAGGGCAGGCCGGTCTTCTCGGTCCAGCATCACCCGGAGGCCTCGCCCGGCCCCACGGACTCCCTCTACATCTTCGAACGCTTCGCCCAGCACATGGACGCCAGGAAGGCCGGCTGAGGGCGAACGCCTATGACCAAATACCTCATCTCCTTCCCCAGCGAAGCCATGGCGCTGACCCGCGAAGAGTTCCCGATCGTCGCGGCCGAGGCGCGTGCGGTGATCGAAGAGGCTAAGTTCGCCGGGGTCTATGTGTTCGGCGGCGGGATCAACGAACAGGTCGAGCCCGTGCGGGTCGCCGCCGGCGGGACGGTGTCGCCGGATATCTATCCAGGCAGCCGTCTCAAGGGCGGCTTCACCGTGCTTGAGCTGGCGACACGCGAAGAAGCCATCGTCTGGGCTGGAAAGATCGCCGCCGCCTGCCGTTGCGCCCAGGAACTCCGCGAGTTCATGTACGACCCCGCAAGCTAGGCGCGCGCCTTCGATGAAGATCGCCATCGGCGCCGACCACGCGGGCTACGCCTACAAGCAGCGGATCATCGCCCACCTGCGCGCCGCCGGCCACGCAGTCACCGACTTCGGGACGCACGCCGAGGCCTCGGTCGACTATCCGCGGTTCATCCGGCCGGTGGCCGAGGCCGTGGCCCGGGGCGACCACGACCGGGGCATCGTCCTCGGGGGATCCGGCAACGGCGAGGCGATGGCCGCCAACCGGGTGAAGGGCGTTCGCTGCGGGCTCTGCTGGAACACAGAATCCGCCCGCCTCACGCGCCTGCGCAACGACGCCAACGTCCTGTCCCTCGGCCAGCGCATGATGACCGTGGAGATGGCGCTCGAGATCGTCGACGTCTTCCTCGCCACCGACTTCGAAGGCGGTCGGCACGTCGCGCGCATCGCGCAACTGGACGCCTGAGCGGCGAACCTTTCAGCCGCGATACGGCGCCAGATTGCGGCGGATGCGGTCCAGCACCGGTTCATCCGCCGGCGGCGCCTCGAAGGCCTGGCCGGTGATCGCCTCGAACGCCTGGATGTAGACCTGCGAGGTCGCCGCGATCATATCGGCCGGAATCTCCGGGATCGGATCGACGTAGGGATCGACCTGCCCCGCCACCCAGCTGCGCACGAAGTCCTTGTCGAAAGAGTCCGGTCGTTCGCCCGCGGCGAACTTCGCGGGGTAGGTCTCAGCCATCCAGTAGCGGCTGGAATCGGGCGTGTGGATCTCGTCGGCCAGCAGGATCTGGCCCGCCGCGTCCGTGCCGAACTCGTACTTGGTGTCCACCAGGATCAGCCCCCGCTCGGCGGCGAGCGCCTGGCCACGGGCGAACAGCGCCAGCGCATAGACCGAGACCGTCTCCCACTGACCCTCGGTCAGCAGCCCCTGCGCCAGAATCTCGTCCGGCGTCAGCGGCGCGTCGTGGCCGGCGTCGAAGGCCTTGCTCGTCGGCGTGATGATCGGCTGCGGCAGGCGCTGGTTGTCGCGCAGGCCGTCGGGAAAGACATGCCCGTACATGCTGCGCTGGCCCTGCTTGTAGAGGGTCAGGATCGACGTCCCCGTCGTCCCCGCCAGATAGTCGCGCACGACGATCTCGACCGGCAGGATCGTCAGCTTGCGCCCCACCACCACATTCGGGTCGGGATATTCCAGCACGTGGTTCGGGCAGATGTCGGCGGTCCGGTCGAACCAGTAGCGCGCCATCTGGGTCAGCACCTGGCCCTTGTGCGGAATGGCCGCCAGCACCCGGTCGAACGCGCTCAGGCGGTCTGAGGCGATGATGATCCTGCGCCCGTCCGGCAGGTCGTAATTGTCACGGACCTTGCCGCGATAGTGGTTCGGCAGGTCAGCGAAGGTGGCGTCGGCCAGGGCGGCTTGAGCGATAGGCGTCATGTCCCGGTATCGGCGCCACGCCGGGCGCCGTCAAGGTCTAGGCCTTCGCGGGCTTCGCCAGGCCCAGCAGCACCGCGCCGCAGAGGGCCGAAACCAGCGACCCGCACAGCACGCCGACCTTCACCTCGTCTTGCAGCTCCGGGTTCGGGAAGGCGAGCAGGCCGATGAACAGGCTCATGGTGAAGCCGATGCCGCACAGCAGGGCGACGCCATAGAGCTGCAACCAGGATGCGGCCGCGGGCAGCGTCGCCAGCCTCAGCCTGATCGCCAGGGCGGCCGCGCCGAACACACCCGCCTGCTTGCCGATGAAGAGGGCGAGCGCCACGCCCAGGGTCACAGGCTCGAGCAGCACGCCCGCGCTCATCCCCGCGAACGACACCCCGGCGTTGGCGAAGCCGAAGACGGGCACGATCAGGAACGCGACCCAACGGCTCAGGCCATGCTCCAGCCGATGCAACGGCGAAGCCATGTCATCGGGCGCCGCCTTGGACCGGCGCAGCGGGATCGTCAGGGCCAGCACCACCCCCGCCACCGTCGCGTGCACCCCCGAAAGCAGAACCAGCCACCACAGCACGCCGCCCAGGGCCAGATAGGGCGCCAACCTGGCGACTTTCAGCCGGTTCAGGCCGATCAGCAGCAGGGTGACGACACCCGCCCCGCCGAGCGCCAGCAGGTTCAGCTCGGCGGTGTAGAAGACGGCGATCACCGCCACCGCCGCCAGGTCGTCGACGATCGCCAGGGTGGCGAGGAACACCTTCAAGCTCGTCGGAACCCGCGAGCCCAGCAACGATAGCACGCCCAGGGCGAAGGCGATGTCCGTCGCCGTCGGGATCGCCCAGCCGCGCAGGGTCTCGGCCTGGCCTGCGTTGATCGCCGCATAGATCAGGCCGGGCACGACCACGCCGCCCGCCGCGGCGATCCCCGGCAGCGCGCGATTGGCCCAGGTCGATAGCTGCCCGTCCAGGAACTCCCGCTTGATCTCCAGGCCGACGAACAGGAAGAACAGGGCCATCAGCCCGTCGTTGATCCAATGCAGCACGTGGAGCGGGCCGAGCGACATATGGAGGAGTGCGAAGTAACCCTGCGCCAACGGCGAGTTGGCGACCACGAGCGCGAGCGCCGCCGCCCCCATCAGCAACAGCCCGCCCGCCGCCTCGCTTTCAAGCAAGGCGCGCAGGACCGAAGGACGACGACTGGACGGCCTCATGGCGCGGCTCCCCACGCTGGCGGCCCGACCAGCGCGAAACCTGACCGGCCAAGATGGCCGAGCACCCATTCTGGCTATCGCATCGGAAAGCGCGGGGCGGCAAGGGCGGCCGTGGTCGGCGCAGCGTTCACCGCGCTCGCGCGTTCCCTGATGCGGGCAAGCTTAGGCATACGGCCGCGCCAAAGCTGAACGGCCCGATAGCACACCTCAGGAGCATGCATGACCAGGGCAGCGAGCCAAACCAAGCAGACGGAAGCGAAGGCCACGGCGATTGCGCAGGCGCGCGCCGTGGCGCCGGGCGTGCCGGCTCGGATCGGCTCGACACCCGCCACGAAGTATCGCGGAAACCCCGCAATTTTCGGGCGCCTGGTCGAGGATCACGACAAGCACCGCGCGCTCCTGGCGATGATCGACGCCACCAGCCCCAAGGATCCTGCGCGAAAGGCCCTGTTCGAAGAATTCGTCCGCGACGTTCACGGCCATGCTGCGGCGGAAGAGCAGGCGCTGTGGTCCACCGTCATGCGCAACCCCGAGACCACCGAGTTCGCGCGCCACGCGGTCGGCGACCATCACAAGCTGGACAAGCTGATGGCGGATGCAGCAGCCCGCGACATCGAAGCGGCGGGCTGGCTCACTCACTTCGCCGTGCTCAAGGAAGAGTACCTTGAGCACATCCTCGAAGAAGAGACCGAGCAGTTCGTCGAGGCGGAGAAGACCCTGTCCGACGAGGACCAGCGCTACATGCACAAGGTGTTCAATCGCCGCAAGAAGGCCGAAAAGGCCGCCGCGGTGATCGAGCAGAAGATCGCCCTGAAGCCAATCGCGTAGCGTCGGCGATCCACCGATACCGTTGAAGAGGTCGCCGTTCGGCCGGCGTGTATTACGGCCGCAGTTTTCCTGGGAGCCCTTTGGTCCCGGCCAGGGCCGGCGGCGGGACCAGCTTGGCGAGCTTGCGTAGGTTCTGAGCGGTGGCGGCGAGGTGGAACTCGTCTCGGGCGCCTTGAGGACCGCGAAGCCGCAGGCGGTCGAGCCTGAGGATGCGCTTGAGGTGGGCGAACAGCATCTCGACCTTCTTCAGCCGACGATCAACATCCGGATCAACCGCTCAGGGTCGATCAAGGGGCGGCCAATCGAGCTGTAGAACGGCGCGACATGGGCCCCACGCCGTCCAGATCGACAGCTCGGAGCATGTGATCGCCAGGAACGTGGCGAT
Organism: Phenylobacterium immobile (ATCC 35973); assembly: GCF_001375595.1. NCBI lineage: Bacteria > Pseudomonadati > Pseudomonadota > Alphaproteobacteria > Caulobacterales > Caulobacteraceae > Phenylobacterium > Phenylobacterium immobile. The sequence continues at coordinate 2,506,586 of NZ_CVJQ01000001.1, forward strand.
CGAGCGAGAACGTGTAGAACAGCTCCGCCTGGTCGATCCGTCGTTCGCCCACCATCGCCAGCACTCCCGTCTGACAGGAGTGAATCAGCACCGAGTCAGCCGTTCAACCGACCTTTTTCAACGAAATCCACCCGTTGCGGCCATTCGCCCTCCCAGCAGCCGGCCCCCGCTCGCAACGGCCGAGGATTCCCCGCGCCCGCACCGCGTTAGGACGTCCTGGAACCGTATCGTTAGGCGGGCGAAAGACGCCCCCGCCCCCTAGACCGACGCCAGCTTGCCCACCGCCGCGATCGGGCCGGACGGGCCCTCCTGCTTCGAGCCCCCTAAAGGCTCCACCGACACGGCGATCGCCGAGCCGGCGGTCATCATCGGCTGCATGTCCTGCGCCATCGGCACCATGGCCGAGGCGCCGGGCGCAATGAAGCCGATGGGCCTGGGCTTGCCGTCGCCGGGGATCACCCACAGCTGGTGCACGTGATCCGGATCGGTTCCGGGGGGCACGAGCGAGGTGACCAAGAGGCCTTTGCGTTCCGGATCATAGGCGGCGACGAACAGCGCGCCACCGGCCGGCGCGGCCAGACTCGCGCTCATCAACGGGCCGGGCGTCGGCTGGCCCTGCACCATGACCACGGGCGGCCGGTTCACCACCTGCACCGTAAGCGCCAGGCTGGCGGCGGTCGCCATCAGGGCTCCGATCGTCGCCGTCCGCCAGAAGACCACAGCCCCCCGTCGCCGTCGATCGTCGCTTCGCCGGTCCTCGTTGGCCGGCAAGCGCCGCTCGACGGCCGGCCACAGGGTCTCCGGCGCCGCCAGAGACGGCAC